>NZ_JBJNMB010000005.1:0-416512 GCF_052168755.1 Serratia sp. CY43202 | reverse complement strand
ACGGACGGGTATGACTGTTATCAGAACGCGCTGGCGGAACGGATAAACGGGATACTCAAAACGGAATACCTGCTCGGCAGGCCAGAAGATATCGCGCAGGCAAGAAAGATGGTCAGGGAATCGGTGAACCTCTACAACACGCGGCGGCCGCACTTGTCGCTGAAATACAAAACGCCCGATGAGGTTCATCGGGCGTTATCCGGTTGAAAAGTGTCAACCTATATCAGGACTAGTCACCCGCGCATTGGCGCCCGCCGTCTGACTCATCAGTCCACTTGATCATTGACAGCAATAAATTATCGTTTTACGATAATTTATTGCTGTTGATTAAGGGATAGAAAATTATGGGCGCTGCGCCAAGGATCCATCTGCCGCTGTACGTGCGTTGTCTGTGTTTGCTCATTATGGCGATGCTGATCGTCAGCACCGGCGTTGAGATGTTCATCATTGTGCGGGATTGGCTGCAGGGCGTAGCCTATCGCGATATCGTCGCCTCTTACCGGGAATATTACCCGGAGCTGCTTGCCTACGCGATCCCGCAGCAACGCTGGGCGCTGTTCGCCACGCTGCTTATCGACATGCTCGGTTATTTGCCCTATTACAGCGCGCTGCTGTGCGGCGCCGGGCTGTTTTATCAATTTTTCCGCGGCAACGTGTGGCATCGCAACAATATGGTGCTGTTGCAGATCATCGGCATCTTGCTGATCGTCGATGTGTTGTTCCCGTCGTTAGCCGGTCTGCTGCAGGTGATGGTATTGACCGCCGATGAAAAAATGCTGTTTATCCTTTATTATGGCGTCAATAGCGAGTCGGTGCGCTCGCTGATCGTAGGCTGCGCAATCCTGGTATTTAGCCGGGTATTTCTGGAAGCGTTGCGGCTGAATGAAGAACAGCTTTCTTTCGTGTGAGAATAGAGTGGCAATAATCGTAAGTCTTGATGTCATGTTGGCCAAAAGGAAGATGCGTTCAAAGGAGCTGGCGGAGCAGGTGGGGATCACTGAGCAAAACCTGTCTCTGTTGAAAAACGGCAAGGTCAAGGGAGTCAGGCTGGAAACGCTGGACAAGATCTGCCGCATTCTCGACTGCCAGCCTGGCGATCTGTTGGCCTGGCAGCCGGACGGCGAAGAGTAAGATCCCAGCGCACTCGGAAGTGCGCTGAACCTGTTGGCCCATTTCTGCGATTAGCGTTATCTTATTGAGCGATATTTGTTTTATTCAGGTTAATTAAAATAACGGGTGATTAACACCGGCGTATTCTTTTTGTCGCAGGCGATGGCATGCGGCGAACGTTATTAAACTAAATAAACTCATTTTTCATTTACCGTCACTGCCAATGGCGTTATTTTAAGGGGAATAGTATGACATGGCGTAATTATCTTCTGGCATTGTGTCTGGTATTAAACGGATGCAGTGCCATTTACCCCACTGTTTCATCCTCATCCTCCTCCACTCACTGGGGGAATTGGGGAGCACCGCAGCCCGCAACGCGAGAACAAAAACAGCGTATTATCGCCGGCGAATCCGCTGCTTCCGTGCTGAATGAAGGCCGGGTCGGTATCGGCGGTAGGCTGGACTGGTCGAAAATAGAGGGGCGCTAATCACCACTCTTTATTCGGCGTGGCGCCAGACGTTATCTCAGAGATATTGTGGAACGGTTTATTATTAATTCGCTACTCTGTTTTTTCGATGCGTTATTTATCTTTAAACGATGAATCTCTGCTTGTTGAATTTATATCGACATACCCAGACATCATTACAGGAGTTTTCAATGGCAAAGCGTATTGTCGCCATGTTGATAATGTCGTTGTTGAGTCTGCAAGCAAATGCGGCCCGTTACGATCGGCAATGCGAGGGAATTTCTCCCGTGCTGTTTCAGAAGAAATTGAAAGAGCTGGCGCATGGCCTGCGACAAGAGATGGCGGTGCCGAGCCCACCCACGGAGAACGAGGCTGAAACCTTGGCGCGTCTCGAATGCGATGCCGAAAACGCGAAAACGCCGGCGACGGGAGGGCAACATGCGCCCGATCCCGCAGAGCCTCATGTGTCTTCACTCAATGGCTGTTGAACGGTTCTCTGCGTCATTTTTCGTGGCGCGCCCCAGTCGGCTTATTCATGGAGCTTGTGTATTGAAACTACCCTCGTTAATCGCTGCGGCGCTGGCACTGTTGGCCTCATTTTGCAGTCAGGCGTTCATCGATCGTCATTCCTCGCCCGGCGCTTCGACGGAAAGTTCTTCGGCGGCGGGATGCCCGGCGCGGCTGGATGGCTTGTTGCAGCATATTTGGTTGGCTGAACAGATTCAGGCGGAGCGCATGCAGCTGGCGCGGCTGCGTGCGGAGCGGGAAGCGTTGGAAATGCGGTTGCAAACGCAGAAAACGGTGAGACGTTCTGCGCAGGGGCACCAGAGCGCCCGATCGGCCTGTGAACAGGGAGCCGATATTGTTCGCTGCCTGTCGCTGCGTCTGCGCCGGACGTCCCTGATGGGGCCGCATCGGCCGTTTGTCGGCGCATATTGCCGGGCCTGGCTGAATGGTCGGCCGCTGAATTGCTAAAGATGAGAACAGGGACTTGTCAGGAGTTTATCGATGAAAATGATAGTGTTGACCGGCGTGGCCTTGTGTTGCGCCAGCTTCGCGCAGGCGCGGGTGGATTTGGAATACCATGCGGCGGCGCCGAAGGACAGCAAGGTCACCGAGGAGTATCAGAAAAAGCGCGACGCATTGCGCCACAAGGTGTGGAATGTCGATAATCTGACGCTGGCCAACGAGCAGGCGATTGCGCGCGAACAGCAGCGCGAGGCGGCAGAGAGCGCCAAACGGCAGCAGCATCACCTGGAACAGCAGGAGAAAAAGCAGCGTTGCCTGCGCAGACATTCGAAAGATCCTCACCCTGAGGCGAAGTGTTACATGCACAACTTCTAGCCTTCAACGTCCGGGCGCTTGCTGCGCCCGGCGTCGTTTAGGCCGGGCGGCAATGCTCTTTCAGCATGGCGATCGCATCCGGTTTCAACTGATACAGATAGACCGGTCGGCCGGTGGCGCCGTACAGAATACGGGTGCCGAGAATGCCGCTCTCCGCCAGATAGATGAGGTACTTGCGGCAGGACACCCGCGAAATGCCGATGGCGTTGGCCAGGTTGTCGGTGGAAAATTCGCTGTCGTGCTGCTGTTCGATCCATTCGCACACCGTGCTCAGGGTGATGCTGGTCAGCCCTTTCGGCAGCTTCTTGCTCTCCTGGCCGCCGGGCTGGCGGCGTAGCAGGCTGTCGACGTCGGCCTGCGAGAACTCGCGCTGCGCCAAAAGCTGCGACTGTTGCCGGTAGTGGCTCAGTGCCTCCTTGAAGCGGCTGAACTGGAACGGCTTGATCAGGTAATCCACCACGCCGTAGTGCAGCGCTTTTTGCACCGTGTTCACGTCGCTGGCGGAGGAGATGATGATCACATCGGTCTTCTCGCCGAGTTCGCGCAGGCCGGGCAGCAGATCCAGCCCGTTCTCCTGCTGCATGTAGATATCCAACAACACCAGATCGATGCTGACGCTGGCATCGGCCAGCAGGGCGCGCGCCTGGCTCAGAGTGGCGACCGTCGCTTGGCAGTGAAAACCGCCGACCTGGCTCAGGTAGTATTTGTTCAGCTCCGCCACCATCGGGTCGTCGTCGACAATCAGTACGTTAATCATGGGCTCTGCTCTTGGCCTGATAGGGAAGGTGCACGAAAAATTGGGTCAGCTCGCCCGGTTCGGATTCGAAATCGATGCTGCCCCCCAGTTTCTCCAGATGGCTGCGGATCAGCGCCAGGCCGATGCCGCGTCCCGTTCCCTTGGTAGAAAATCCGTGTTCGAAGATGCGCGCGGCGATCGCCGGATCGATGCCGGGGCCGTCGTCGCTGACGATACAGTGTAATTGATCGTCGTGGTGATGGAAGCTCAGGCCGATCTCGTGGCCCTCAACGCCGTCGATGGCGTCGATGGCGTTTTCGATCAGGTTGCCGAGCACGCTGATCAGTACGTGGGTGGTTTCCGCATCGTCGGTTTCCGGCAGCAGGCTGTTTTCCTCAATGGTCAGCTCAACGCCGGCTTCGTGGGCGCGGCTGATCTTGCCGATGAAGAAGCCCGCCACTTCCGGTGAGTGAATTTTGCGCAGCAGTGCGCCGATCTCTTCCTGGTAGTTGCTGGCGGTATTGATGATGTAGTTTTCCAACTGCTGATAGGCCTTCATGTGCAGCATGCCGAGTATCACATGCAGCTTGTTCATAAATTCGTGCGACTGCACCCGCAGGGCGTCGGCGTAGTGAGCCATGCCGCTCAGGCGCTGCAGCAAGCGGCTGACCTCGGTTTTGTCGCGGAAGGTGGCGATGGCGCCGGTCACCTGGCCGTTGACGATCACCGGCACGGTATTGGTCAGCAGTTCGCTGCCGTTGAAGCTGATCTGCCGATCGCGCAGCGGTTCGCCGCTGGCCAGCACCTCCGCCAGATGCAGCTGCGCCGGCCAATGCTTGCTGGCGGCTTCCAGCAGCAGGTTTTCCACCGGCCCGCTCTGGCGCAGCAGGCGCTTGGCTTCGTCATTGACGATGGTGATGCGGGATTCATTATCGACCGCGATCACGCCTTCTTTAATCGACTGCAGCATGGCGTTGCGCTGTTCGAACAGGTTGGAGATTTCGTAAGGCTCGAAACCCAGCATGATGCGTTTGAGCGCAGAGACCAGGAAGAAGGTGCCCAGGCTGCCGACCAGCGCGGCGAAGGCGATGGTCCAATAGATGATCCAACGGCTCTCCGCCACCACCCGCTGCACGGTGTCCAGCGCGATGCCGAGCGTCACCACGCCGATTTGTTTTTTCTGATCGTCATACACCGGCACGAACACCCGCAGCGCCGGGGCCAGCGTGCCGCGGTTGATGGCGCTGTTGACGTTGCCCTGCAGCGCCGGCGCCAGATCTTCGCCGATAAAATGCTTGCCGATCAGCCAGGGTTTGGGGTGCGAATAGCGGATGCCCTGCATATCCACCACCACCACGAACAGCAGCTCGTTTTGATGGCGCACCTGCTCGGCGAAGCGCTGAATGGCGCCGCTTTGGTCGCGCCGCTGCAGGCCGTCAACCACCGTGCTGGAGAGCGCCAGCGTATTGGCGACGGCGATGGCTTTCTGCTGCAGCTGATCTTGCCCCTCGCGGCTCATCTGCACGAAAAACAGCGCGAACACCACCAGCAGCACCGAAGCGATGATGGCGGACACCATCAGCGTGATGGCGGTGCTCAGCTTGAGCGGCACCCGTTGTTTTGGCATGGCGGTTCTCCGAATGGCGATATCACGGCGTATTCTAGCGAGGAATGAGGCAAGCTGCAGTTACCGGCAGCAGGTTATAGCATGCTGCCGGGGTGCGGAGGGGTTATTTTAGTTACAAAAGCGGGTCATTGCTGGTGGTAGAGCTCCAGCGCCTGTTGGCCGCTGGCACCTTGATGGATGATCGCCATCAGGGCGCGCACCACCTGCGACGGATTGCTGTGTTGGTAAACGTTGCGGCCATAGACCATGCCGGAAGCGCCCTGGGCCATCAGCGCGGCGGATTTTTCCAGCACCGGCCCCAGCTCCCCCTTGCCGCCGCCACGCACCAGCGTCGGGCAGCGCGCCGCTTCCACCACGCGGTGAAAATCCTCCACCCGATCGGTCGGATCGGCCTTGATGATGTCGGCACCCAGCTCGCGCGCCAGCCGCACCAGCGGCACGATCTTCTCCACGTCACCCAGCGATCCGTAGGCGGCGCCCTGGCCGGCTGGCGCCATTACCAGCGGTTCGATCATCAGCGGCATGGCGTAGCGATCGCAGGCGTGGCGCAGGCGGCCGATGTTCTCCACGCATTGGCGGAAAATGCCGGGTTCATCCGGGATCATATACAGATTGACCACCACCGCGGCGGCGTCCATTTGCAGCGCGGCGAGGATCGGCGCTTCCGGGTTGTGCAACACCGCCCACATCTCACGGTGGCGCGCGGCGTTATAGGCGTTGCCGACGTCGGTGCGCATCACCAGCGCCGGCTTTTCGCGCTGCGGCGCGCGCTGCAGCAGCTCCGCCTGGCCGTAGTTGACCTGAATGGCGTCGGGGCGCGCGGCGATCAGGTTGCCCATCACCCGTTCGATATCTTCCAGGCCGATTAAAAAATCCGGTTCGTTGGCGATGCCGTGATCGATCGCCACATCCAGGCACTTGCCGTTGTTGAACAGGCGGTTCATCCGCACCTTACTGCTGAGCTGCATGTCAGGTCCTCCTGAGATAGGGATATGTCCATTATTGCCGAGTAAGAATGGTCGGGAAACGCGGAAACCGCAAACTGCGTAGCCGCTCGCAGTTTTTGCCGGCGCACGAAAGGGGAACGCTCGCCGGTGGCTTTCATTTCATTTGTTAGATCCGTGTCATGTTTTTGTTAATAAGCCATTCCAAAATGCATGTTTCGCTTGTTTGGGTTAAAAAGTTTCAATAATCTAAATTATGAAATAAACATTTAAAAATGCGATAAAGACGCCGTTTGCTGTGCCAGGGGTTTATTTCAATTGATTGTTTTTAATCTGTTTTGAGATATCGATCACCATTTTTTTCACGGCCTTAATACGGCGATAACGCGGTAATTTCGCCGTATCAAAGGGATAACACCGACCGTATTGTTGTTTGAATGTAAAAAATATTTTTCATTAGCTGTCAACCAACAGACCTCTTCATTCTAACGATTAAAGGGTAACGAACATGAAGCTGAAGAAACTGATCGCCGCCTCGGTACTGATGTGTATGCTGCCGGCCAGCGTGTTGGCGAAAGACATCAAGATCGGCGTTTCCATGGCTTACTTCGATGACAACTTCCTCACCATTCTGCGCCAGTCGATGCAAAGCAAAATGAAGGCCGACGGCAACGTCAGCGGCCAGTTCGAAGACGCCAAGGGCGACATCGCGCAGCAAATTCAACAAATCGAAAACTTCGTCAGCCAGGGCGTCGACGCCATCATCCTCAACCCAGTGGATACCCAGGGCGTCAAGCCGATGATCAAGCTGGCCGAGAAGGCCAAGATCCCGCTGGTGTTCGTCAACCGCAAGCCGGAAGTGGCGCTGCCGGCCGGCATGGCCTACGTCGGCTCCGATTCCAAGCTGGCCGGCAAGCTCCAGATGGAAGAGCTGGCCAAGCTGATGAACGGCAAGGGCAACGTGATGATCCTGATGGGCGAGCTGTCGAGCGAAGCCACGCGCGACCGCACTCGCGGCGTGGAAGAGGTGGCGGCCAACTACCCCGGCATCAAAATAGTCGACAAACAAACCGCCAAGTTCTTCCGTAAAGAGGCCGTGGACGTCACCACCGACTGGATTTTGTCCGGCCAGCAGATTGACGCCATCGCGTCCAACAACGACGAAATGGCCATCGGCGCTATTTTGGCGCTGAAGCAAGCCAAGAAATCCGGCGTGCTGGTGGCCGGCGTTGACGGCACGCCGGACGCGCTGGAGTTCATCAAGAAGGGCGATCTGGCGCTGAGCGTATTCCAGGACGCCAAAGGCCAGGGTGAGGGCGCGGTGCAGACCGCCGTTCAACTGGTGAAAGGCGAGAAAGTGGAGAGCAACGTGCTGATCCCTTACCAGCTGATCACCCAGGCCAATTACCAGCAATTCGCCGATAAAAACAAGAAATAAGCCTTGAAGCCCGCCGCGGGCGCCGGTGTGGGGCGATCGCGGCGGAAAACGTGGGTCAGTGCGGAGGTAAGCGGTATGTACCCTTATGTTCTTGAGGCCGAAGGCATCAGCAAGCAGTTCCCCGGCGTCAAAGCGCTGGATAAGGTCTCGATTAAAATCAAACCCGGCAGCGTGCACGCGCTGATGGGGGAAAACGGCGCGGGCAAATCGACGCTGATGAAATGCCTGATCGGCATCTACCACCCGGACGAAGGCTCGATCAAAATCAAAGGCCGGCCGGTCACCTTCAGCGACACGCTGCAGGCGCTGCATTCGGGCATTTCCATGATCCACCAGGAGCTGAACCTGGTGCCTGACATGACGGTCGCGGAAAACATCTGGTTGGGGCGCGAGCCGGCGCGGCTGGGGTTCGTCAACCACGAGCAGCTGAACGAACAGACCCGCGAGCTGCTGGCGCGGCTGAACATCAAACTGCAGCCGGATACGCTGGTGGGTGAGCTGAGCATCGCCAATCAGCAGATGGTGGAGATCGCCAAGGCGGTGTCCTACAACGCCGACGTCTTGATCATGGATGAACCGACCTCGGCGCTGACCGAAGGCGAAGTGGTGCACCTGTTCGCCATCATCCGTGAACTGCGCGAGCAGGGCAAAGGCATCATCTATATCAGCCACAAGATGGACGAGATCTTCGCCATCACCGACGAAGTGAGCATTTTCCGCGACGGCACCTTCATCGCCTGCGACAAAACCGAAAACCTGACCAAACAGTCGCTGATCACCATGATGGTGGGGCGCGAACTGACGCAGATGTTCCCCAAATTCAACAACAATATCGGCGAGGAAGTGCTGCGGGTGGCGGGGCTGCGCCGCAGCGGCTGGTTTCATGACGTGTCGTTCAGCGTCAAACGCGGCGAGATCCTCGGCGTCGCCGGGCTGGTGGGCGCCGGGCGCAGCGAAGTGATGGAAAGCCTGTTCGGCATGCACCCGGCGGACGGCGGCGAGATCTTTATCGAAGGCCAGGCGGTGAAGGTGGATTCCCCGGCGAAGGCGATCGAGAGCGGGCTGGCGTTTCTCACCGAAGACCGCAAGAAATCCGGCCTGTTTCTGGTGCTGTCGGTGGTCGAGAACATGAGCATCGTCAACCTGTCGGAATACATCGGCAAGAACGGTTTCGTCAGCCATGTGCAGATGGCCAAAGACTGCATGGATCAGATCAAAAAGCTCAACATCAAAACGCCGACCATGGATCAGATCATCAATAACCTCAGCGGCGGCAACCAGCAGAAGGTGCTGATCGCGCGTTGGCTGTTGGCGCAGCCGAAAATCCTGATCCTCGACGAACCGACGCGCGGCATCGACGTGGGGGCGAAAGCGGAAATCTACCGCCTGATCAGCGAGCTGGCCAACCGCGGCGTCGCCATCATTCTGGTCTCCTCCGAGCTGCCGGAGATCCTCGGCATGAGCGACCGGGTGATGGTGATGCACGGCGGCCGCATCACCGGCATTTTGGACAAAGACGACGCGGACCAGGAGAAGATCCTGGCGCTGGCCTCAGAATAACGAAGGGTGAACATCATGAGTAACGTAAAGATTGAGAAGCCGCTCTCCGCCGATTCAACGGGCAAGGGAGGGCTGTTCTCCGGGCTGAGCGGCAAAATGCCGAAAGACACCGGTATCTTCATCGTGATGATCGGCATCGCGCTGATCTTCGAAATCCTCGGCTGGTACATGCGCGATCAGTCGTTCCTGCTGAACCCGAACCGCCTGCTGCTGATCGTGCTGCAGGTGGCGATCATCGGCATCATCGCGGTGGGCGTCACCCAGGTGATCATCACCACCGGCATCGATCTCTCCTCCGGCTCGCTGATTGCGCTGACCGCGGTGGTGGCGGCCAGCCTGGCGCAGACCTCGGACAGCATCTCGCCGATGTATCCGGGGCTGCTCGATCTGCCGGCGGCGATCCCGATCGGCGCCGGGATTGGGGTGGGCATCGTCTGCGGCTTTATCAACGGCTTCCTGATCACCCGCACCGGCATTCCGCCGTTCATCGCCACGCTGGGGATGATGGTATCGGCGCGCGGCCTGGCGCAGTACTACACCAAGGGGAACCCGGTCAGCTTCCTGTCGGACGGCTTCACGTCAATCGGCCAGGGCGCAATGCCGGTGATCATCTTCCTGGTGATTGCGGTGATCTTCCATATCGCACTCAAACACACCCGCTACGGCAAATACATCTACGCCATCGGCGGCAACATGACCTCGGCGCGGGTCTCCGGCATCAACGTCAATAAGTACCTGGTGACGGTTTACACCATCGCCGGCGGCCTGGCGGGGTTGGCGGGCGTGGTGCTGGCGGCGCGCGTCAGCAGCGGCCAGTCGAGCATGGGGATGTCGTACGAGCTGGACGCCATCGCCGCGGCGGTGATCGGCGGCAGCAGCTTGATGGGCGGCGTCGGGCGCATTACCGGCACGCTGATCGGCGCGGTGATCCTCGGCCTTATCAAAAGCGGCTTCACCTTTATCGGCGTCGACTCTTACATTCAGGACATTATCAAAGGCGTGATTATCGTCGCCGCCGTGTCTATCGACATGCGGCGCAACCGCAAAAAACACTGATTGCCGTGAATTGCCGCCGGCGCCAAGGTGGGCCGGCGGCGTTTTTTTACCCGGGGGAACACATGATGAATTACCTGAAAGGGCTGTGGCTGGCGGTGGCGCTGTGTGCGTCCACTTCGGCATGGGCGCAAACCATCGGCGTATCGATGGCCTATTTTGACCAGAACTTCCTCACCATTATCCGCCAGGCGATCGACAAGGAGGCCAAGGCGCGCGGCATTACCGTACAGTTCGAAGACGCGCGCGGCGACGTCGGCCGCCAGACCGATCAGGTGCAGAGCTTTATCAGCGCCGGGGTGGACGCGATTATCGTCGATCCGGTCAACTCGGCCAGCACCCCGGTGATGACCAAAATGGTCCAGGCCGCCGGCGTGCCGCTGGTGTACGTGAACCGCACGCCGGGCGACGCCAAACTGCCGCAGGGCGTGGTGTTCGTCGGCTCCGACGAGCGGGAGTCCGGCACGCTGCAGATGGAAGAGCTGGCGCGGTTGGCTAACTATCAGGGCAACGTGGCGGTGATGATCGGCAACCTGACCGACGCCGGCGCGCTGCAGCGCACCAAAGACGTGGAGCAGGTGGTGGCCAAGTACCCGAAAATGAAGGTGGTGCAGAAGCAAAGCGCCAACTATTCACGCAGTGAAGGCATGGATCTGATGATGAACTGGCTTACCAACGGCGAAGCGATCGACATCGTCGCCGCTAACAACGACGAGATGGCGATTGGTGCGATCATGGCGCTGCAGCAGGCGGGCAAGGCGGATAAGAAAGTGCTGATCGGCGGCATCGACGCCACGCCGGACGGCCTCAAGGCGCTGGCCTCCGGCAAGATGCAGGTCACGGTGTTCCAGGACGCGGTCGGCCAGGGCAAGGCCTCGGTCGATGTGGCGCAGCGCATGATCAACGGTGAAAAACTCGAGCCGTATTACTGGATCCCGTTCGAGCTGGTGACGCCGGCCAATCAGGGGAAATATGCGGCCAGGCCGTAAGTTAACCGCCAGGTTCGCGTTGCCGGGGCGCTGCTTGCAGCGCCTTTCTTATTGGCGCCAGTTACATGTCCGCTTGCGGCCAGCGCGGCGCCGAATCTTGCCTCACACTGAGGATCTTTAAACCGCGAGAGGATGGGCGATGAACGCATTAAACGGCAAGGTGGCGGTGATCGGCGGCGCCAGTTCGGGGATCGGCAAAGCGGCGGCGCTGCTGTTTGCCCGGCAGGGCGCAGCGCTGGTGTTGGGCGCCCGGCGCGAGCCGCTGTTGGCGGCGCTGGTGGAGGACATTCGGCGCGAGGGCGGCCGGGCGTTGGCGGTAGCCGGTGACGTGCGCGACGAAGCCTTCGCCGAACGGTTGACGGCGACGGCCGTCGATGAGTTCGGCGGGCTGGATATCGCTTTCAACAACGCCGGCACGTTGGGGCCGCTGGGGCCGTCGCTGGCGCTCAGCGCGTCAGAATGGCGCGACGTGCTGGAAACCAATCTATCCAGCGCTTACTACAGCGCCAAATATCAAATCCCCGCCATGCTGGCGCGCGGCGCAGGCTCGGTGATCTTCACCTCCACGTTCGTCGGCCACACCGCGGCGTTTCCCGGTACGGCGGCCTATGCGGCCAGCAAATCGGGGCTGATCGGCCTGACGCAGGCGCTGGCGGTGGAGTTCGGCGGGCGCGGCATTCGGGTGAACGCGCTGCTGCCGGGGGGCACCGACACGGCGATGGGGCGGCAGATGAGCAATACCCCGGAAGCGCTGGCGCAGGTGGCCGAACTGCACGCGCTGAAGCGGCTGGCGATGCCGGAGGAGATCGCGCAGGCGGCGCTGTATCTGGCGTCTGACGCCTCCTCATTCGTCACCGGCACCGCGATGCTGGTGGACGGCGGCGTTTCCATCCAGCGCGGCTGAGGTTGGCAGGGCCCGTGGCCGGGCGCCACGGGCCCTACGCGAGGCATTACCAGCCTTTGACGGCGTCGCCCTTGTAGATTTCGGTGGCGCTGGCCGCCACTTCATCGGTCTGATAGGCCTTGACCAGATCCTTCACTTTCTCGCTGTCTTTGTTGTCGATGCGGCTGGCGAAGATGTTGACGTACGGCGAGTTTTTGTCCTCGACAAACAGTCCGTCCTTGGCAGGCGACAGGCCAATCTGGCTGGAATAGTTGGTGTTGATGATCGCCAGCGTCACCTGTTGGTCGTCCAGCGCGCGCGGCAGCTGCGGCGCTTCAATCTCGACGATCTTCAGCTTTTTCGGGTTGCTGACGATGTCCAGCGCGGTCGGCAGCAGGCCGACGCCGTCTTTCAGAGTAATCAGCCCCTGTTTTTGCAACAGCAGCAGCGAGCGGCCCAGGTTGGTCGGATCGTTCGGCACCGCCACCTGCGCGCCGTCCGGCAGTTGGCTGAGTGCGGTTATCTTCTTCGAATAGCCGGCGATCGGGTAGACGAAGGTGTTGCCTACCGCCGCCAGCTTGTAGCCGCGCTCCTGCATCTGTTTGTCCAGATACGGTTTGTGTTGAAAGGCGTTGACGTCCAGATCGCCGTTGTTCAGCGCTTCGTTCGGCAGCACGTAATCGTTGAAGGTCACCACCTCCACGTCCAGATCGTATTTCTGCTTGGCCACTTTCTGCACCACCGCCCACAGCGACTGATCGATACCGGCGCTGATGCCGACCTTGATGTGGTGATCGTCCTGTGCGGTCGGGCCGCAGGCGGTCAGCAGCAGCGTGCCGGCGGCGGCCAGCGCCAGGGTGAGGTTTTTCAGCGTAAATGTCATTTTCCCAGGGTCCTTGTCAACATTGCCTGCTAATTTTGGCGGGCAGAATAGTGGCAGTGACTGTAGGTAATCGCGGGGCTAAAACAAAATACTGATTCACTATGACTCATAGCGATTAGCTATGAGCGGCCGCTGCCCGGCGCGGTGCGGATTGCTTTGACGGCGAATCGACGGGCTTATTATGATAGCCGTTGGCCCGCAAGGGCAGACTGGGTACTGAAACGAAGGAAAAGACAATGCGATTGAACACTTGGAGCAAGGCGCTGCTGCCGCTGGTGGTGTTGGCCTGCGTCTCGGCGACTCAGGTTCGGGCGGCGGAGAGCGATACCGGACCGATCCCTAAACAGCTGCTGGGCAACTGGCGCGTCAGCAAGATCGTGCCGACCCAGACCACCGGCTGCTGGGATCAACAGCAGGCGCAGAGCCTGATCGGCGGCAAAATCAGCTACAAAGCGGATGCATTCAGCTGGAACGGCACGGCGCTGAAAAGCGAAGGGGCCACCGTTAGCACCGTAGAAGCGCAGGAGTTTGTCGAAGACAATTCCGGCAGCAGCTCCTACATCGATTTCCCGATGCTGGGCATCAGCACGCCGTCGGTCGAACGCGTGGCCATTCAGCATGCGGATACTACCATCAAAGGCATTACCGATCAGGGCACCGATGGGGTGCCCGGCGATAACGTGCTGGTGAAAGACGCCAACACGCTGATCCTGTCGTTGTGCAACGTCTGGTTTGAGGCGCAGCGCGAGAAGTAATTTTTACCTTCAGCCCCGGCAACGGGGCTTTCCCACCGCGTCGCCACCCGTCATACGGGCCATTTCTGAACTAAAATTAACCATAACGATATGCCCTGACGTGATATCGGAGCCTCGGCTCTACCGAGTCCATGACAGGAGGCGCTATGTGTTACCACCATATTGTCATCGCCACCGATCTGAGCGATGACGGCAAACGGTTGGTCGAAAAGGGGGCGCGGCTGGCGGAGGCGCTGCAGGCCAAACTCTCGCTGATCTATGTCGACGTTCACTACGACACCTACCACGCGGCGATCGGTTTTTCGGAGCGCAGCGATAACGGCGTGCCGTTCGAAGAGAAGATCCGCAAAGAGCTGGAGCCCACCACGCAAAACGTCAATTACCCGATCGCGGAAGTGATTATTGGGCGCGGCGGCTTCGTTGACGAACTGCGCACGGCAGTCGTGGATAAGAACATCGATCTGCTGGTGTTCGGCCATCACCACGATCTGTGGAGCAACCTGTTTTCTTCCACCCGCAATGCCATCAACCAGCTGAATATCGACGTGCTGGTGATCCCGATCCGCTCATAAACGCGATCATGCCTCTTCCATTCACTCCGCGCTGCAGCGCGGAGTTTCTTTTGCAGCAAAAAATGCCTTACTCGGTTGCATAATACATAAGTAAATACTAATGTGTTTGTATGAACGAAAATGACATCTTCAAGGCGTTGGCCGATCCGACCCGCCGCGGCATCTTCGACAAACTTGCTGCCGGCAGCATGAACGCCAGCGCGCTGCGCGAAGGGCTGACCATCAGCCAGTCGGCGATGTCGCAACACCTGGCGGTGCTGCGCAATGCCGGGCTGATACGTGAGGCGAAGCAGGGGCGCTGCGTTAATTACCAGGTCGACCCGGACGGGCTGGCGCAGATCGCCCAGTGGCTGGCGAAGTACCGCGCCTATTGGCCGGCGCGCATCGACGCGCTGCAAATCTTGCTGAAGGATATGGATCAATGAATAAACGGGTTGAGCCGCCGCCGCGCGATCGGCTGGTATTGGAGTATGCGCTCGAGGCGCCGCCGGAAAAAGTGTGGCGGGCGCTCAGTATTCCCGAACTGCGCGAGCAGTGGCTGCCGCCGGGGGATCTGGCGCAGGCCGAGCCGTTGGCCACTACGCCGGGCGAAGCCGTGAGCTATCGCCTGCGCGACGACCAGCCGCCGTTTCTCGAAAGCGTCGTCACCCTGCAGATCGTGCCGGATGCCGGCGGCGGCAGCCTGTTGCGGGTGATCCACCGGCTCGACGCCGTCAACGACGGCCCGACGATGATGATGCGCGCCGCCTGACGCGTTAAACACATTTCTCTTTGTTGCCAACCCAGGAGTTCACCGATGCGTGAGAAGATGATGCTCGTCCCGATGGTGGTGGAGCAGACCAGCCGGGGAGAACGTTCCTTTGATATTTATTCGCGCCTGCTGCGCGACCGGATCGTGTTCCTTAACGGTGAGGTCAATGACGACGTGGCCGAAATGCTGTGTGCCCAGTTGCTGTTTCTGGAGGCGGAAAACCCGGAAAAACCGATCCACCTGTACATCAACTCGCCGGGTGGGGCGATCACCAGCGGGCTGGCGATTTACGACACCATGCAGTATATCCGCGCGCCGGTGCATACGCTGTGCATGGGCACCGCGCGTTCGATGGGCTCATTCCTGCTGATGGCCGGCGAACCGGGGCACCGCATGGCTCTGCCCAACGCCAGCCTGCACGTGCACCAGCCGCTGGGCGGCTTTCAGGGGCAGGCGTCCGACATTCTGATCCAGGCAGAGGAAATGAAACGCACCAAAGACCGGGTGATCCGGTTGTATGCCCAACATTGCGGCCTGAACGAAGAGGAAGTGGAGCGGGTGTTGGATCGCGATCGCTTTATGACCGCCGACGAAGCGGCGGCCTGGGGATTGATCGATCGGGTATTGCGGGCGCGGTGAGTGTCGGCTCCGATAGCGGAATGAAGGGGGCAATATCACTCGATTATTGGTAGGTGAGCGCCGTTGAGGTGATCCAGCCACGCTGACCGGCACATTCGCCGGTAATGATGGAGATTTCTTTCCATTCCGCATTGCCGATGTCCATTGCAGCGCTTTTACCTGTCAATGCGACCTGTGTGCCGGCGATGAGCTGGCAAATATGTTTGGTGGGCTCCAACAAGTTACCCATATTGGGTTGAGCAATTAAAGGCATCGGCCGCTTCAGCACTAGCTGAGGCGCCTTTTCACCCGGTGTGTTAGTGATGGTGATATTTCCGCTATTACTACCAATCGTCGTATTCGCGCTGCCATTAACGAACTGACTGCGTGTTTCCGTTGAAGATGAAAAGGCAGAATAACCAGCGAAGAGGGTGCCGATAATTGTGGCTATGCCCGCGAGGATGGGGAGTTTATTTTGCAAGATATTTCTCCATGGGTATTTATTATATTGATGTTTGGTGAAAATGCCTTTCCCATACTAAATGGGTAAAGCGCAAATGAAAATATAATTCATAATATTTGCAAATGCAGTTTTGTTTAATCATTCGAATACCATATAATTAAAAATACGTATCATTCTAATTATTTCATTTGGTTGTTTGCTTCTGTTAATAAACCAAGTTGGGGAAAATGTTTCATATTTCTCACAATCATTCACGCGGGGATGTTTGTTTTTTCTTTATTTAACAGTGTGGTTAGCCATTTTTTGTCACGCTTTTGCACACTTCACTTTGCCTCTTTTTTTGAACCAGTAATGTCTTTTTTTCTGCATGACGAATTGTTATGAATTTGTTATTGATCACAAATTAAGCAATTCCGTGTTGCCACTGACTTGTCTATACAACTATATACTTAAGGGAAAAGCAATGTTCAATAATCATCTTAACTTTTCGTGGTTAACTTTTTTTGGTGTTTAATTTTACGATTTAATAATATCTAAGCATTAATTCATTTTTAATTTGAATGAAATTGATGGGTTGAATATCAATTTGCCGTATATCACGTGCTAATCGGGATTTTACGCTTCAAGGAGATAATCGAACATGAAACTTGGCGCATTTTTAATGCCGGCACATCCGCGTTATCGCTCGTTGCACGATGGGCATTACCACGATCTTGATACCTTGAGGTTTTTGGACAAAATCGGTTTCGATGAGGCCTGGATTGGCGAGCATTATACGATGCCGGCTGAACCGTGCCCTTCTCCAGATTTGCTCATCGCTCAAGCCCTTTTGCAGACTGAGCGCATAAAATTGGCGCCGGGCGCCTTTATGCTGCCGTTTCATCATCCAGCCGAGTTGGCTCACCGCATTTGTTGGCTGGATCATATATCTAAGGGGCGATTAATGGTGGGAATTGGCGCCAGCGGTACCACTTTGGATCTCGACATGTTCGACATAGATCATAAGTCGGGTGTGCATCGGGAGATGACGGCAGAATCGATAGCGATCATGATGCGATTTTGGAATAGCGATGGGCCATTCGAATTTAAAGGTAAGTATTGGACAGCGCGTCGGCCGGCGGATCAGTGGGATAAAACCTCCGGTTATCACCTCAAGCCCTATCAATCACCCCATCCGCCAGTAGGCGTGACCGGTCTTTCACCTTCATCCTCGACGTTGAAGATTGCCGGTCGTAATGGCTGGATCCCTATCAGCTTTTGTTTTACGCCTCAGTATCTCCATACCCATTGGCAAGTTGTTGAAGAGGGCGCCGCATTGAATGGAAGGGTTCCGCCGGCCAGGGATACATGGCGTGTCAGTCGTCCTATTCTGATCGCCGACACAGATGCGCAAGCATGGCGGCTTGCTGTCGAAGGCGAAATGGGACGCTACTTTCGTGAGGATTACTTGCCGATGATCGCCGGTAACAAGGCGCTTGGTTTGTTCAAACATCACCCGGATGTCCCCGACAGTGAAGTCACCGTCGAGTATTGCGCCAAGCATTGCTGGCTCCTTGGAGCGCCGGAGACGGTTCGTGAACGCATAGAAGAAATGCAATCGCTGTCTGGCGGATTCGGTGTGTTGCATGTCATGGGGTTCGATCATTTGGATGAATTGGAACCCGTGCGCGAAAGCCATCGCGCATTGCAAGAGATCGCCACGAAATATTTCGCCTGACTCAGGCCGAATATCGGCACCGTGCGGTCATTCATGGAGAGAAAGATGCAACGTCAAAAAACAACTCTGCCCCCCAATCGGACACGTCGATTCGCCGTTTTGGTGATCGACATGCAATACGACTTTCTGGATGAAGGTGGTCCTGTTCCTTGCGAAGGAGGGAGGGCGATTATCGCGTCGCTTCAAGTTTTGTTGAGCTTTGCGCGCGGCGCGGGCATCCCGGTGATCTATACCCAGGAAAGTCACCGTGCCAACCGTGTGGACTTCGGCCGGGAGCTTGACTACGGCGAGATACTTCATTGCCTCGAGGGAAGCCGTGGCGTTGAGATCATCGCAGACTTGTCCCCACAGGTTGGCGATCAGGTATTAATCAAACGCCGTTACAGTGCGTTCTTCGCCACTGATCTGGATCTTTTGCTGCGCGGGATGGGAGTAGATACCGTCGTTCTGACCGGTGTCGCCACGGATGTTTGTGTGCGTGCAACTGCTCAGGACGCCATGCAATTAGATTATCGCGTCATCGTGCCGCGCGAGTGCGTCGCGGGGACGCGTCATGTGCGACATGAGGCGGCGCTTGAGAACATCGGTTATGTATTTGGCCGTATTCAGAGTTTGACTGAGGTTATGAATCTCTTGCGGGCGGGATTGGAGGAGACATGAGCGCAACGCTGTCGATAAAACCGCTGGAAGAGAGATTCAGAAACGTCTTGCAAATCTTGGTTGAAAAACGGCTTAGCTTGAGCCGGGAACAGACCCGAGATCTGGTCCAGGCCATGCTGGGACAGCAATTGGATGATATGCAGATCGGCGCGTTGCTCGTCGCTATGGCACAAAAGGGCGAGTCCGCTGACGAGATAGCCGGTGCGGTTGACGCAATAGCGGCACGTTGCCGGCCATTGGTAAGCGGTTTGCCGCTTACGTTGAATATCGGTGGTACTGGAGGAGACCGGAGCGGGACCTTCAATATTTCCACCACGGCAGCCTTGGTTGTGGCCGCGGCCGGTGTGCCAGTGATCAAGCATGGCAATAGTCGCGTGACCAGCGTCAGCGGCAGCAGCGACATGATGTCGGCGTTGGGCATTGATGTTTCGCGCAAGGGTGATGAAGCATGGCTGCGGCGATCGTTGGCAACGAGCAACTTCGCGTTTCTCTCTACTTCGTCTTGGTATGCGTTTCCTGAACGGCTGACTGCTGTACGGCGCGCTTTGGGTGTTCGTAGCCTGTTTAATCTGAGTGGGTCGTTGGTTCATCCTGCTAACGTGACGCACCAACTGATAGGCGTTGCGCATGCTTCGCTTTTGTATCCCATGGCTGAGGCGCTGGTGAGGTTGGGCGAGGTGACGGCTTTTATCGTACATGGTGCCGGAGATTTGGATGAAGTCAGTTGCTTGGGAGAAACCCAGGTCCTGTGTGTAAGTGATGGCTGTATAGGTCGGTTTTCCGTGCGGCCGGATGATTTTGAGGTCCCTGCCTGTGAATTACGGGCGTTGCGAGGGGGGTCTGCGGAGCGTAACGCGAAAATCTGCCTGGCAGTGCTTAACGGCGAGCGGGGGGCCTATCGCAACGCGACTATAGTGAGCGCCGCGACGGCGCTGGTGTTGGCCGGCAAGACGCGCTCCTTTGGCGAGGCGGCGAAACTCGTGCGGCAAGTATTGGATAACGGGCGGGCGTATCAGGTTCTTAAACGATTCAAGGAGACGATGAATGAGAACGAGAGTGAAAGTCTGCGGCATCACGCACCTTGAGGATGCTCTGGCGGCATTAAACGCGGGGGCCAATGCATTGGGGTTCATTTTTTCACAAAGTCCACGTCAGGTTTCGCCCGACGAAGCCCGTTCGATCATTGAACGATTGCCGCCTTTTACTCAGGTGGTCGGCGTGTTTGTCAATGAACCCAGGGAATGGGTGCAAAACATTATATGTTATTGCGGCCTGGCAGCGATTCAGCTTCAAGGTGACGAAACGAATGAGTATTGCCAGGCATTTGATGTTCCGGTCATTAAGAGTTTCCATCTCGACAGCACTTTGGCGCTGGAGAGGATAAACGGTTATCAAGTCAGTGCATATCTATTGGACACGCAGGTTGAGGGGATAAGCGGCGGTTCTGGAAAGCCATTCGACTGGGCTTTATTGAAAAACAAAACATTTGTGCGGCCGGTAATTGTTGCGGGCGGACTGCATACCGGCAATGTCAGCCATCTGATTCAGCACTGCTTCCCCACGGCCATTGATGTCTGTTCTGGCGTCTCCCGGTCCGCGCGCCGTAAGGACCCTGTGCGACTCCAAACCTTTTTTGACGCTGTCGCCGATGCCGATCGCCTTCGCGTGCAGGTGCCGGCTGAGAGTGGGCAAGAGGACATCCTCAAGGCGTCTTTTGATCGGCAGCCTTTGGTGGAGATTCAAGGGCGGCGATTTCTGCTGAATGCTCTGACGGAACAGATCCCGGCAACCCCGGCTGAACTCTTGCGTGAAGCAGCCAGGCGAGTCTGTTATGCGGCGCAATTTCCACCTGGTACCAAGTTGGTGGGGGAAGAAGACAAAGGAGGCGGTTTATTGGCTGCCGTTTCGCTGCTTTCAGGCCTGCCATACGGCATTGCCCGCTGGTACCCATCCGGTCTTGAAGGACAGGTTCAGGTTGATTTCGATTGCGAATATACCGGCGGCAGCCTCTTTTTGAACGGCGTGGAGCCCGGCGATAACGTTTATATCGTGGACGATCTCATCAGCACTGGCGGAACATTGGTGGGGTTGGTTTGTGCAGTGCGGAAAGCAGGGGCTGATGTATCAGGCATCTTATGCGTGGTGGAAAAACGCAATTATGGTGGAGCCAGGCGCGTGTTCGAGGCGACGGGGATCTCGGTGCAATCGCTTATTGAAGTGGATGTGAGCGGCGAGCATTCGGTCGTTGTCGGCGTCAATTATTAAATAAAAAGGAGGCTGTGATGATCAAGGAAAGGAAATTCCGCGGTTGGTACATGGTAGGCGCCGTTCATCTTTTGCTGGCGGTTATTTTCGGTGCGGCCTATTCATTTGGCGCATTTTTTACTGCATTACAGGCGAATTTTGACGCGGGGCGTTTCTCTACCGCCTCAATATTCTCGTTGACGGCGTTAATTTACTACGTCGTCGGCGTATTTTCCGGTGCCTGGAGCGATCGTACTTCAGTAAGGACGGTAACCGGCATCGGTATTTTACTGCTTTCCCTAGGCTTTTTGGGCAGTAGCCTGCTGGCGTCGACACTGACGGCGTTTTTGTTCACGTTTTGCCTGTTGGTTGGCGGGGGAGTCGGGTTGGTTTACGTGCCGGCGGTTTCAACCATTCAACGCTGGTTCGTCGTTCATCGAAGTTCGGCTTCCGGCTTAGCGCTGGCTGGCACCGGTTTGGGAACGCTGGTGGGGCCGATGGTGGCTGGTGGGTTGATGCAGCATTTGTCCTGGCAAAGCACCCTACAAGTTTACGCCGTCGCTATCGCTGCGCTGGGATTATCTGCCGCCTTCGTCTTGCGAGGCAGGCCAGAGGACGTGGGAGAATATCCCGATGGGCTTCGTCCCGTAGAGGTGGCATCAATACCGGGTTCCGCGTTTAACGGTAGCGTTACGTTGCGAGAAGCGGCGAGACAGGCTCAGTTTTGGTGGTTTTTTATCGCGATATTTTTCGGCTCTATCGGACTGTTCCTGGCGTTGGTTCATATTAATCCTTATGCACAACAACAGGGGCTAAATGCAACGCAGGCCAATCTGCTCATCGGTTTGATCGGCGTGGGCAATATCGGCGGCCGTCTGGTTTTGGGGCGGATAGGCGACCGTATGGGCGCGCGGCGTTTTTTGGTTATCGTCACGTTGAGTTTGGCCCTGTTATGCGGTTTTTGGAGTGTCGCGCACAGCTTTACCGCGCTGGCGATTTTCGCGCTGCTGTTCGGCGCGGCCAACGGCGGCTGTATTGCGCTGTACCCGGCAGTGGCCAGTACATGGTTCGGCACCGCCAATCTGGGCGCCATTCTGGGGGCATTGTATATCGCCGTGGGGATCGCCGCCGTTGGCGGGGGTAGCGCCGCCGGTTGGCTGTATGACCTGTATCAGAGTTACACGTTGTCTATTGCGTTGGCCGGCATGGCGGCGCTGCTGTCTGCGTTGGGGATCGTCTTGGCTTCTCGCTGTACTTCCCGGATGGGATGAGGGAGGAGTCAAATGCTATTGCCTAATGACTTGCGCTCTGCCTTGGCGTTGTTGCGGCAAGCAGGGGATGAGATTACCCCGGTGGAGAGATCGATTTCTCCCGAGGTGGAGATGATTGAAGATTTTCTCGATGCCTATCGCCAGCCTGGCGGTTCCTGGTTTGCCGATGAGCAACCGTTACGGCTTTATCGACGACCAACACGGGGCGAGTTTCCCGTTTTGATGGGGATGTTTGGCAATCGTCGCCGTTGTAGGTTGTTTTTGGATCCCTTCGGACGTTATTCCGCAGACATATCAAATGCTCAGTTGTTGCTGCAGGCGGCGAGTAGGCCGATAGCGCCCAGATTACTGGGCGGGGAGGAACGCAACTTTCACAACGTGCGTAAGCCTGCTGAAATCCTGGCTTTGTTGCCGATCCTACGTTATCTGCAAGATGATCCTGGGCCGACGGTGACGTTGGGGTTGATCTATGCACGCGATAATCGAACCGGAGCCGCGAATTGTTCTTACCACCGAATTACCTTCAAAGAGGATTCGGTAGTGGTGGCGATTGACTCTCGTGGTCACTTGCAACGTATGCTTTCGACACATCTGGCGCGCGGAGAGCAACTGCCTATTTCCGTCAATATCGGGCTTGATCCTGCCATTTATCTGGCTTCGGTATTGACTCGGCCTTGTCTTTCTTACGGTAGCGACGAGTTAGGCGTTGCGGGGGCTCTGCGCAGCAATGCGGTGGAGGTTGCGCCATGTTACGCCAATACGGGGCGATATATCGACCATGCCGAGATCGTTATAGAAGGGATGTTGGGTGCGGAAAAAGAACCGGAGACAGCGGAGGTGGCCGGTTTTACCTTACCTGAGTATCTGGGTTATCGCTCGCCATGTGGTATGGCCACAACACTGGAGGTTCAGGCGTTAAGTCACCGCGCCGGGGCGATATATCAGACGCTGTCGGGTCCTGGTGTGGAGCAATCCATTTTACTTGGTTTAGGCCAAGAGTGTTCGCTGCTCGCCCGACTAAAAACAGAGGGACTTGAGAGGCTGTTTTGTCGCGTCGCGGCTCTGCCTTCCGGCGGCGGTCACTTGTTTACCGTATTGCAAGTCGCTAAACGCGCTTGCGGTGATGACCTGCGCGTTATCGACGCAGCTAAGAGATTGCTCGGCGAGGTGCCATCACTCAAAAATGTGTTACTGGTGGATGAGGATGTTGACCCTTATTCGGAGCGTGATGTCCTCTGGGCTATGAGTACGCGCGCCCGACTTGAACACGATATTCACGTCAGCGCTTTGCTGCCCGGCACTTCCCTTGACCCCTCGCAATTGCCGCTTTATGGCGGGAGTGATGCGAATGGGCTCGTCAATAAATGCGTCGTTGATTGTACGGTTCCTTTTAGCTCTCGGCGGCGTTTTCAACGGGCGTTTTAATGTGAGCGGTACGCCTTTCTGTAGCCTGCCTGACCAGGCTGGCGAACCATGATGTCTGTCATGTTGAAGGAGACAAACCATGACGAATACTCTCGATCCTCGTTTCGATTCCACCCGGAATATTTGTGCCCCTAGGGGCAACGAATTGACCTGCAAAAATTGGCTGACCGAGGCGGCCTATCGCATGATTCAAAATAATCTGGATCCCGACGTCGCCGAAAACCCGCAAGGGCTGGTTGTGTATGGCGGTATCGGTCGCGCTGCGCGCAATTGGCAATGTTACGATCAGATTTTGGCCTCACTTAAAGAGCTCAATGAAGACGAAACTCTGTTGGTTCAATCCGGAAAGCCGGTTGGAGTATTCCGCACCCATACTGATGCTCCCCGAGTGTTAATCGCCAATTCTAATTTGGTTCCACAGTGGGCCAATTGGGAACACTTCAGCGAGCTTGATCGCAAGGGATTGTTCATGTACGGGCAAATGACTGCCGGTAGTTGGATCTACATCGGTAGCCAGGGCATTGTGCAGGGTACGTTTGAAACGTTTGCCGAAGCGGGCCGCCAGCACTATGGCGGGGATCTGACCGGACGCTGGATCCTCACCGCCGGGCTGGGGGGGATGGGCGGGGCGCAACCGTTAGCAGCGACATTGGCCGGCGCGGTTTCGTTGAATATAGAGTGTCAGCAGAGTAGCCTGGATTTTCGTTTGCGTACGCGCTATCTCGATAAACAGGCAAAAGATCTGGATGAAGCTATCGCCTTGATCAAGGAGCACACGGCGGCCGGACAGGCGGTTTCTATAGGCCTGCTAGGCAATGCCGCAGAGGTGTTACCTGAACTGGTCAAACGTGCGCATGCAGGCGGTATCCGACCCGATCTGGTTACCGATCAGACGTCTGCGCACGACCTGATCCACGGTTATTTGCCGGTGGGATGGAGCGTGGCGCAGTGGAAAGCAGCGCAACGCGATCCGGGGCAGCATGCCAGGTTGGCTGACGCCGCAGCCGCTAGCTGCGCCATTCATGTGCAGGCAATGCTTGATTTCGTTGACATGGGTGTGCCGGCTGTTGATTACGGTAACAATATTCGCCAGGTCGCACGCGATATGGGCGTGGAAAATGCTTTCGATTTTCCTGGCTTCGTACCGGCTTATATTCGCCCCCTGTTTTGCGAGGGCAAAGGGCCGTTTCGCTGGGTGGCGTTATCTGGCGATCCGGAAGATATCTACAAAACGGACGCCAAGGTTAAAGCGCTGTTTCCTGAAAACCAGCATATCCATCGTTGGCTGGATATGGCGCGTGAGCGCATTGCTTTCCAGGGATTGCCGGCGCGTATCTGTTGGTTGGGGTTGGGCGAGCGTCATCTGGCAGGCCTGGCTTTCAACGAGATGGTGCGTAGAGGGGAGCTTAGCGCGCCGGTTGTTATCGGCCGAGATCATCTGGATACTGGCTCCGTCGCCAGCCCCAATCGTGAAACCGAAAGCATGAAGGATGGAACCGATGCCGTTTCCGATTGGCCGTTGCTGAATGCATTGCTCAATACTGCGGGCGGCGCTACCTGGGTGAGTTTGCATCATGGTGGCGGTGTGGGGATGGGATATTCGCAGCATTCGGGAATGGTGATCGTGTGCGATGGCAGTGAGGAGGCTGACCGGCGGCTTGCTCGGGTGTTGGTCAACGACTGCGGTTCCGGCGTGATGCGCCATGCCGATGCTGGCTATGAGCAAGCCGTTGCTGCCGCGAAAAGGTTTGGATTGAAACTGCCGATGCTTTGAGAATAAGAGCATATTGAGGCTTTATAGCGGTTCTTATAAGGTAGAACCGCTATTTCTCTATAGGATGATTTTTACACTGTATTGCCTGTCTTGTGAGTATTTCACCTCTTGGCATGTGACGATTTAGTCTTGGCGTCAACTTACGGTTTTGCTGTCTGGCCTTCTTGCCAGTTTTGCCAAACCCATTCAAGCCCGCATTCGACCATCGCGAAATAGAGGCTGAAGTAGCGCTCCGCCATGATAAAGAACGAGCTGTTGAGTTCGATCACCACGTTATTGGTGGTGGTCAGCAGGCCGGATTTTTCCGCCGCCTGCAGAATGCGATTCACGTGCGCGCGTGAGACGGAGCAGGACTTGGCGATTTTGGCCGAGGAGAGCAGCAGAAAAGGGGAGTCCTGCCGGATGCTTTCGATATGCAGCATCAGCAGCACCATGTGGCCGGCGTCCTTGCTGATAAACAGTCCGGATTGCGGCACCAGATCGATCAGGTAGATCTCCTTGAGCATCAGCTGCCCGTAGGCGGCGAAAAAGGTGGGCAGAAAGTCGGGCGCCGCCAGCAGCGTCGCGATGGGCATCTGTGGCGCCAGCGCCTGATAGGGCCGCGCCATGGAGGCGATCAGCGCCTGGGTTTCCGCCAGCGCGTGCGGCGTAGGTTTATAGCGCAGCTGGCGTTTGTCATGTTCGCAGGGTTTGACCTCCAGTCTACGGCCGACCCGCAAAAAAAACAGAAAGGAGTCCAGGGAGTTCTCGCTGATCACATTCTTCCCTTTAAAAAAGGCTTTGATGTCTTTCAGCCCGGCGGCGGGCTGGTGGTAATAAATGGACAGGATAGTGGAGCAAATGATGAACCGGCTGTTCCTGAAGATGATTTTATAAAACAGCGGATGTTTCTTGTAGGTCTCTTTTAATAACTCCCCGTGTTTGACGATGGCGGCGTGAAACGCCGGTGTCTGCCTGATGATGTTGGCCTGTTTCTCCAGGTGAAACTGTAGCTGGAATCTGCTTAGACTCATTTTCCCTATTTCCTGTACTTAAAAAAAATGTGCTGCTTTTTATCGTTATGGGTTTGCTGTGTATGACTTGACGATCTGTTGGCCTTGGTCGTTGATGAGGGTGGCCTGAACGGTGATCTGAGAGGGGAGCCCCGACGCCGCAACGCCGTCGAGGTGATAATCCCGCGTGCTGAATGGCGCGGTCATCATGTCGCTTTCTTGCCGCACCGGGGCATCGCGCCTGTCGGTTTGCACGGCGATGCGAGCGAAGGAGAGATAAAACGCCGACCGGTTGTGACAGCGCAGCAGATAGCCACGCGGTGATTTTTGCAGCGTGAACGAAGCGGCCTCGGCCGCGTTGTCGGCGTTACCCTTCAGCGCTTTGGGGCGGTAGAAGATTTTCATCTGCGTGTTCATCGCCATCGTCACGCGCGACGCCTGCGGCGGCGTGATCGGCCGGCTGGGCGGGATCTCATACAGGTTAAGCCAGAACACCGACTCCCTGTCGGTGGGCAGGCTCGCGCCGGTAAACAGGATCCGCAGCCCTTTCAGCGCGGAAGGCGGCAGGGCGAATACGCTGGGCAGGGTGACAAACGGCGCACGGGACAGTTCGGGTGCGGCGTTGACATCGCCGTTATCGACCCAGGTTTGCGCTACGATCGGATAGCCGTTGGTGTTGAGCAACATCAGGGTTTTTTCCGTGTCTCCCTCGCGGAAGATCACCCGGGTGGCCGAGGCGATGATGCCCGCCTGCGCGCCCATGGCCGTCAGCGCCAGCAGCAGAGCGCATCCCATCGTCAGATATTTCTTTCTCATCATTATTGCACCTTAACCCAGACGTAGGCCCTGGCGTCCACTTTGCCGGCGGTGACAGTTTGCCCGGGCAGCCGGGCGAGCGTGGCGGTGAGTTGAGTGGTGTAGTGGGTGAATCCCGCCGCGGTGCTGCCGCCGCCGCTGGCGCCGTTGAGCACCGGGTACCAGCCGGCGTCGTTGCCCTGCGGGCATTGCCCGGCGCTGCAGCGCGCCCAGCCGACGAAGTTCATCGGCGCGCCGTTGCCGGCGTTGGCGAGCGCGATACCCACGCCGGTGGCGACGCTGCTGTCGGTGCCGTAGCCGCTGGAGAGCAGGTAGCTCACGCCGCCGTTGGCACTGACCAGCCCGAGTTGCTGCGCCGCGACATAGCTTTCATACGGCACCTGCAGGCCGAGGGCGGTATTGTTGCTGCTGACGCCGGAGACGGCGGCGTTGTCACATTCGATATTGATGGTGAACTGCGCCTGTGAGGTTTGTCCGGCGGTCAACTGGCTGACGGAGAGGGTAGGCAGGATCACCAGCGGCGTGACGTTGCGCGCCACGCAGGTGGCGGTATAGGTCAAGGAGGAGATCGGTGCGGTGCCCATGCCCATCGCGTTCCAGCGCCCGGTGCCCCAGGTGGCGTAGTTGGTGGCGGAGTCGCTGCCGATAGGATCCGAGGCGATGCCGGGCCCCTGAAAGGTGACATAGCCGTTCGGCTGCGTGCAGGTATAGTTCGAATTGCCGGTGGTCGAGGCCATGCCCACTAGCGGGTTGCCGGCGCTGTAGCCACAGTAGTTGCTGGCGCCCGCACCCGGCAGCGAACTGATGCGGATCAAGTCGGCACGGATGGCGCTGAAGTCTTTCACCCGGATCTGAATTTTGCTGCCGACGGTGGCGTAGCGGGTAATCGGCGCCGACTGCCAGTAGCGGGTAAAAACCTTGCCGGAATCCAGGTGGGTCAGGCGGATGCCGACGTAGGGGAAATAGGTGGCGTAGTAGTTGGGGTTGCCGTCCTGGGTCCCCAGATCGTAATAGCCGCCGACGCGATCGTCGCCGTTGGTAGCGAAGACTTCATAGATCTGCCCCGCATCGCTAGCGTCGCATTCATACAACACCTTGTTGGGATCGGGATAGCGCGTGCCGGACGTAAGATCGAACACGCTGGTGCCGAGCGGCGTACCGACGGGCTGCAGGTAAGTGCTGGTCAGATTGACCCGGCCCAGCGCCGTGCCCACCCCGCAGGGATCGCAACCGGAATCGATCCAGGGGGCGACTCGGGTGCATTGGGCCAGCGCGGCGGGCGCGCCGAACAGCGACAGAGCAAGCAGCGCCAGGGCGGCGATCGGGTAAGCAATACGTTTCATCGTCTCTCCTGAGAATACGTTTAATGGGCTAGCGACATGGGGCGCTGAGCCGCTGAATCGGTCCGTCTTCCCCGGCGGGCAAGCGGTAATGCAGCATGCACTGTTGGCTGGGCGCGTCGCCCCAGTTCAGCGTCAGCACACCGGCATTCCGGTCGCTGCGCAGATACACCTGATTGGCCTGGCCGACCATGCCCACGCTGTTGCCTGCCGCGTCAAGGACGTTGGCGCCCATCGGGATCGGTGCGTTATCGGGCCGCTGCGCGGTGATCAGCAGCGCCTGGCCGCGCACGGTGTTGAAGTGCAGGCGCACCGTGGCGCCAGCGTACGGGGCGACGCGGCGCTGGCCGTCTTCCAGTTCCGCTTTGTCGTTCATGCCCTCGGGGTTCAGCGCGACGGTGTTGTAGTGATAGGGCACCAGCGACGGCGCCAGGGCGTAGCCGAAGCGATCGACGCGCGCGCCCTGGCCGTCCATCACCCGTGCGCCGCTGGCGCCGGGCGCATCGATCAGGGCGAAGGTATCGCCGACATACGGCCCTAATGTCACGCCGCCGCGGTGCGCCACCACGGCGCCCTGCAGCGACAGTGAGCCTTGTCGGTACAGGCGCGCGGTGGAGAACGAGCCGGTGACGTTGGCGTAAGGCAGGCGGGTTTGCAGGTTGCCGCCCCAGATGCTTTGTTGGCGATCGTCGTCGGTGGTGAAGTTCAGGCCGTAGCTGACCGGCTGCTCGTCGCCGACGCTGCCCGACAGCGCAGCCTGATAGTTGCCGCCCTGACCCTGGCTGTGGTTGGCCAACAGCGAGACGCTGGGGGCGGATGATGAACGTCCGAGCGGGAAGCTCAGCGACAGGGCGGTGACGGTCTGCGTGTTCTGCGCCAGCGGCGCACTGTAGACGTTGTCCAGCGGCCCGTAGCCGCGGTAGTCGCCGTTGCTGTAGCCCAAGCTGCGGGTGCGGGTGACGGAGAGGTTAAGCGCCACGCCGTTGCCGAAGGTTTTCCCCCAACCCAACTGGAGCTGATTATCGCGGCCGCGCTGATCGCGGTAGTCCTGAGTCGAGCCGGACATCGTCAGGCTGCCGAATGCCCCCATCCCCTGATTGACGGCGACCTCGAAACGCGAACGCTGGCGGTAGGAGTCGGACTGCCAGTTTTGGCCGGTAGTGGCGGCGCGCCGTACGCCGAGCACGTCGCTGAGATCGCGAAAGCCTTCGGTAGAGTAGCGGTAGCCGGCGATGGATAAGGTGGTGTCCGTCGGGCTGAAGGTTCGGCTGTAAGAGAGGTGCAGCATCCAGCCGGAGGCGCCGCCGTCCGGCAGGCTGGCGTGGGAATAGGTGGTATCCATGCCGAAGGCGCCCAGCCAGCTGCTGTACACGCCGCCCAGCATCATCGCCTGGTAGCCGTCCGCCAGCTGGTTGCCGAGGTTGAAGGTCAGGGCGTTGGTCAGGCCGTGCTGCCAGGTCACTTCGCTGAACAGATCGTTGTCGCCGACGTAGCGGGAACGGCCGACGATCGCGGAGTAGCGCGACTGGCCGGGGCGGATGGATTCCGGCACCGCGGCGAACGGCACGGTGAAGGTGCTGACGCTGCCGTCGGCTTCCGTCACCACCACGGTGAGATCGCCGGCGTAGTTGGTGGCGTACAGATCGTTGATGGCGAACGGCCCCGGCGCGACGGTGGTTTCATACAGCGTGCTTTTGCCCTGCAGCACCGTCACGCGCGCATTGCTTTTTGCCACGCCGCGCACCACCGGCGCATAGCCGCGCTGTGAATCCGGCAGCATGCGGTCGTCCGAACTGAGCTGAATGCCGCGAAAGCCCAGGCCGGAGAAGAAGTGCCCGTCGGTAAACCCTTCGCCCAACAGCATTTCGCTGCGCCAGGGCAAGATCGCGCGCTGCACGTAGCGGCGGCTGGTGTCCAGGTGGCCGCCGAACTCCCGATCGTAGCGGTAGCTGGACTGCTGGCGGTAGCGCCATAGCCCGAGGTTGAACCCGCCGTTCAGGTTGGCGTAGGTCGAGTCGAGATCGCGGGTTTGCCCCTGTCGGTAGCTGACGTGGTACTGGTTGAGGTTGTAATTGACGAAGGCCATCGATTCGCCGCTGTCCAGGCTGGCGGGATTGACGCTGCCGCGCGGCTGGCCGTTCAACAGCGCCTGCGGAATGCTGAGATCCAGCCGCAGCCGCGAAATGTCCGCGCTCACCGCGATGTCCTTCAGATCCCGCCCAGGCAGCAGGCATTCTGCTTCGGCGGCCGCCGGCGGATTTTTCAGCCCGAAGCGCGTCAGCTGCGGCCGATCGAAACAGGGCAACACCTGCTTGCCTTCGCGCACGAAGCGAATTTGATCGCGCTCGAGAAACTGGCCGTTGAGATACAGATCGATCTGATAGCTGCCGGGGGCGACGGCGTCCTGTTGGTTGAACTGGCTCAGGGCGCTGTTGCTCAGCACGCTGCCGCGCAGCAGCGTGGGATCGAAGGTATAGCCGTCGGCGGCGGCGCAGCCCAGCGGCAGCGCCAGCAGCGCGCAACACCAGCGTGCGGGCAGCGGCGTCGCTTTGCGAGCATCGAACATGAAAACCTCCCTGTCTGGTGTCAGCGCGCGACGCTCAGGGTGCGTGTGATTTCCACCCCATAGTCATTGATGACGCGCAGTGCGACCTGCCGCACCTCCCCGTTCACCGGCCAGCTGGCCTGCGAAAACGGCGGGATCAGATCCGCCTGCGGGATCACGGTGCGTTTCGCGCCGCTGAGGATCGCGGCCTGGCTGACGTTGGCGTAGTAGCCGGTCGGGTTGTCGACGTGCAGCGCGTTGCCGGCCTGGCGCAGGCTGAGCCGATCGATAACGTGGTTGGCGTCACCGGCCAGCCCGGCGGGGCGATAGAACACCTTCAGCCGATTGGTGACCACCAGCAGCAGTTTGTTTTTGTCGCTGTCCGTCTGGCGCACCGCGGGCACCTGCAGGAAGTTGAGGTAGAACAGCGATTCGCGATCGCGCGGCAGCGGCTGGCCGACGAACGACAGCCGCACCATCTGCCCGCTGTGCGGATTCATGCGGAAGATTTGCGGCGAGGCGACAAAGGGCGCATCGGCGTTTTCCGGCGTGGATTTGGGGTTATTGATGTCGAGCCAGATTTGCATCAGCGCCGGGGTGCCGTCGTCGTTGGTGAACTGCAACGTTTTTTCCCGTGCCTCGGCGGGGTAGATCACGCGGTTGCCGAGCAGCGTCACGCTGGCCGACGCGTGGGTAGCGGCAAAACTTATCAGGCAAAGCGACAGGGCGGCCCATCGGCGGGCGGAGCGGGTTATCTGCGGCATAAACGTGAACCGATAAAGGGAGCGAGTCATACAGCGCCGTTCGCTAAGGAACGGCGCTGGCATCAACAGGTATGGCGCCTGACGCCGGCTTATTTGTAGCTAATGGCGAACTGTGCGGTGGCGATCACCGAACCGGCCGCCACGCCGGTGTCTTCCGCGTAGTAGCGGGCCACCAGGTTCTGCGAGGTGGAGGTGGCGTCTTTCGCCAGCGTCATCGCAGAGGTAGTGACGGTCGAACCGCTGGCGAACGACAGCGGCGTGGTGGCGTCGCTGTCCAGCAGTTGAATGGACACTTTGGCCGCATCGCCCGCGTTGCCCAGGTTGCCGTTTGTGGTCGGATTATTGCCCGCCAGCACGGTTTTGATCGCCGTATCGCTGGTTGCGGCCGCACAGCCGGTCACGTTGACGGTAAACGTGGTGTCGCCGGCGGTGGCGCCTTTGGCGGCGAGCTTGCTGGCGGCGACGGTCGGCAGCAGAACGACCGGGTTGGATTGGTTGCCGTTAATATTTACCGAGCAGGTTTGCGTGCTGACTTCGCCTTTAAATTGCACCGTATTGGACGAAGCGGCCGCACAGGTGCCGGAGAGAGCCAGCATGGATAATGCGACTAATTTAACATTCATGTGAAATGCCCTTTAATTTATTTTAGAGAAAAGCTTTCCTGACAGTAATAAATTACTGACGTGCGGTTGTGGGTTAATCATGTTGCGCAATTGTTTTTTAAACGCCTCGGCAAGCATGGATTTTCATCCTAACAAACTAAGAATTTTCCCTATAGGTGTTTTGAATAAGGCAATAAGACGAGAAAGCCTGCTGTTACATTTTTTTTCATTTGCGCTTATATCATACAAAATAGAAAATAGATCTATATCATTGCGTTGCGATTTTATTGGATTACCAGTTTTTGTGATTGAAATAATTTGAAACATTCATGCCTTTTTTGCGTATTAATCAACGTGCTGACGGTTGCCTGATTATTTGAAAGACATGTTATCAAGATGTTTTATATCGGTGTGCTTTGCAGGCGAATTACCCCAAAAAAGAGCAGCGACAAGCCGCCTGAGGTGTGGAAGCATGCGTCCATGCTGATAAGGAGAATTAAAGTGAGAGTGATTTATATCGACGGTTCACCGCTGTGCCGGTTGGGCATGAAAACATTATTAGGCGGTGGGGTGATAACCTTATCCTCTCCCAATATTAATATTATTAAAAATATAAGCCCGGCGCCTGGTTTAATTATCATGGATTTTCCCCATGAAATTTATCGGTTCGAAGCCTATTTGACGTTTATTCACCTTTGCCGCGCTGAATATAAAAATGTCCGGATATTGTTCTTCGTCGATAAGACTTCGCCGCTGATCCTGGCATTTATCGCGGCGGCGCAGCCGGATGCGATTTTGCACAAACGGGAAGCGCTACAGGTGGTGCGAGAGACCTGCGCAACGCTGGCCCACCAGGAGACGAGCGAACGGCACGTGGTGAACCGGCAGCGGGCGGCGGCGATCACGCCTGGCGAAGCGGCGGTGCTGTGTGAAACCGCCCGCACCGAAGATATCCGCCTGACCGCTCGGCGGCTTAACCTGCACCCGAAAACCGTTTATTCGCACCTCAACAATGCCGGCAAAAAGTTCGGCATCCGCAATCGGGTCGAACTACTGAAGATGATAGCGCTGTTGTAGCGCACCGTTAGCGGGTTTTGCCGACGGCCAGCCGCCATCGCGTGCTCTCATCGGCGCCGGGCCCGGCCGCCAGCGCCAGGTTTTGCGGCGGCAACGATTCGCCGGTCACGCCATCCACTACGCGCAGGGTGGCGGGGTGGCCGGTCACGCGGTCAACCACGCGCAGCGGCGGCCCGGCCAGCTCGGACAGATTCCATTTATCGCCAATCTGAATCATCGCCATCACCAGCAGCCCGAGATCTTTTCCCTTCTCCGTCGGCAGATACTCGTAACGATCGGGGCGCGTCTGGTATTGCCGCTTTTCGATAAGGCCATGGCTTTCCAGGGCCTTGAGCCGATCGGTCAGCGTATTGTTGGTGATACCGGTCGACTGGCGCAAATCGTCATAGCGCGAGAGCCCCAGCAGCAGATCGCGCATGAGGATCGCACCCCAGCGATCGCCCAATGCCGACAGCACGTGCGCCACCGAGCACGTCATGCCTTCAAACCCTTTTGCTTTCACGTTGCCTTACCTCCGTTTGACGCCCGAATGCGGATAATTTTATCGCCTCGGCTTGATAACTTCAATAATTGGAGTTATTACTCTTATTATTGGAGTTTGTCATTAACAGCGGCTGATGGCCTGAACGCCGGCCCGAAACCCGCGCCTTCACCGAGGAGAAAACGTTATGCCACTGTGGCAGATTTACCACCCTGAGCCGGCCTTCAGCGCCGCCGATAAACGCGCGATTGCGCAGAAGGTCACCGCCCTGTACCAGAATTTTTTGCCGCGCTTCTACGTCAACGTGTTCTTCCACGCGCTGCCGCCAGGTTCGGCCTATCTCGGCGGCGAACCGGTCGATGATTTCGTGCGGGTGACCATCGACCATATCGCGCGCGCCATGGACAACGACGCAGAGCAGCAGCAATTCCTGGCGGCCTGCACCCGCATCCTGCATCCCTACATCGCCGCCCGCGGGTTGCGCTGGGAACTGCACGTCGACGAAACGCCGTTCTCGCTGTGGACGATTGACGGATTAAAACCGCCGGCGCCGGGGACGGCGGCAGGCGAGAAGTGGTGCAGCGAGAACCGGCCTTCGGTGTGGGAGGGGGGCTGATATTTTGTCAGGCAGTGGGTTGGCATGCCAAGGCGCTTATTTTCATATTGAGGTATCGTATCAGCCCTTACTCGGGTAACCAGGTGGGCAAATTGATACAGCCGGCGGCAGCCAGCATACCCGTAGGGCAATCTGGCAGCAGCAAAGGTTGAGGATGCATTGGTGTGGTAAACCATACGCCGACGTCGACGTTCAGCGCTTGTTCCAGTGCTGCCTTTTGTTGCTTTTGCTCCGCTGAGAGCATTAAGGGGAACCTCAGCCAACTGTTTTCTGCTCCCACCAGGGTCAGTGCAGGAGGATATCCCTGTTTTAGCGCCCAGCGTCGCCAGAATTCCGCACCACGGCGGCGCCGCAGTAATAGCTCTGGTAACTGATTAAGTTGCAGTGTCAGGAGTTCCGCGACCGGTTCGGCCATTCGCCAGTGATACTGTGGGCTAAACAAACCGCTGAGTTCGGTCTGCTGCATCTGTGGTATCCGCTGTTCCTGAGGCCACGACGCATCCGCCGTCGCCTTTCCTTGTTGATTGGCCAGTACGGCGTGTCGCAAAGTGCGCAGCAACGCTCGTATGAATAGTGGATCGGCATCAGCTGTCTGCGCGTACACCTGCTGCAAGCGAGTTTTCAAAGCAGGATCACGAGTGATAACCCACCCACCGTGAATGGTGTTGACGATCTTCGAACGCTCGCTGCTGAAAAAAGCAATGTCGCCCAACGTTCCCAGCAACTGACCGCGGTAGCTGGCTCCGGTAGCGTGGGCGCAATCCTCGATAATCCACAGCCCGTGGCGGCTCGCCAGCGACAACAGAGATTCCAGATCGCGGCAAACCAAGCCAAAACTGTACTGGATCATCACTGCGCGCGTGCGGGGAGTAATGGATTTCGCTAATGCTTCCGCATCCATGCCAAAGGTTTCGGTTTCAATATCGACAAATCTGGCTTCCACACCGTTGTAGGTCAGCGCATTGGTTACGCATTGGCAAGTAAACGCTGGGATCAGGACCTGATCACCGGGTTGAAGCCCCAGGGTACGCACTACCGCGTAGAAGGCCGCGCGCCCTCCCATAAAACTCGCCACACCTTCCTGTCCGCATTGCCAGAGCTCGGTAATCTGTCGATGCAGGACTTGTACCGCTTCACCTGGCGCGTAGATGTCCTGGCCAGCCAACCAGCGCTGTGCACACGCATCTTCCGATTTGCCGAGTGTTGTATTCAATAACTCTACCCGTGACTTGAAAGGCAGCCTTTCCATACTCCCTCCTGCAGCTTTTATATTTGTAAGAAAATTGTTGTTATTTTGTTCATGCTGTTATATTAAATAATAACAGTAAGTGCAACGACAAATAATCTGTTGGTGTACTGCTGAGATAAATAATAATAAACGGTACCAAGGGGGAGTGATGGACGTAACAAGTAACTGTTTTGAAAGAAAATGGTTTTATGTCTTCATGTTTATGTATCTGTTGATAATGATGCCTTTCCCATTCTTCTACAACACCGATTACCAACCTGGTTGGTTAGGTGTTCCGGTGTTTATATTTGGCTGGTTAATACATGGTGTAACAGTTATTGCCTTGATTGTTCTCTTTGCCTGGCAATGCTTGCAACGCCCGGAGTACCAGGGCGATATTGAGGAGGACAACGCATGAGCAATCTCACTACGCTGTTACAGCCTGAACCGGTATCCTTCTATACGACTTTGAGCTTGTTCTTGCTGCTGCTCGGCGGCATTGGCTGGTATGCCGCCCGTGCCACCAAATCGCTCAGTGACTTTTTGGTTATGGGAGGGAAAGCCGGTGCAGTTGTTGGTGGTTTCGCCTACTTTGCCAGCCAATACAGCATGAGTACCTTTATGGGAGTGCCAGCCATGACCTACAGTACCGGATTCGCCGGTATGAGTGTGTCTGTGCCCGGACTGGCTTTCTCCATGCTAATCCCGGCGCTGTTTGTCGGCCGCAAATTAATGCTGATGGGGCGCAGATATAATCTGATGACCATGAGCGACTACCTGTCCGATCGCTATGAGTCTAATGCCATCCGTGGCGTTCACGCGGTTATGATGGTCATTTTCCTTATAGCCATGATGGGCGCTCAGACCGTTGGGGCCGGCGTCATTCTCAACACCTTCACCGGGCTACCGGAATGGATCGGTGTAGTAGTCATGGGAGTGGTGGTGGTGCTCTATTGCATGATAGGCGGCATGACCGGCGCGATGATGACAGACGTCTTGCAAGGCGGGCTGATGGTCGCCACTGCTGTCGTTACCTTCATCGTTTCCGTCCATGCCGGCGGCGGAATGGAGGCCATTACCGGAAAGCTGGCGACGGAGATGCCGAGCCATTTGACGCACCCCGGCGCAAAGGGGGACTTCCCTTGGCAGACCTATGTCTCGATGATCGTGATGTGGAGTTTCTTTACTATCGGCCAGCCAACGCTATTCACCAAGTTCTTTACCATGAACAGCTATCGCACGATGTTTAAAGCGGTCATCCTCGGTACATTGGGCATGCTGTTTTCGGCGACGATGATTGAATGGTCGGGGGTTAACGCTGCGACTTTCATCAGTGGTTTGAGTGGGCAGGAAACCGACTTTATCGTTCCCGTGATCCTGCAGCAGAATTTGTCGCCCTGGATCGCCTCGCTACTGATAACCGGGATTGTCTCTGCCGGCATGTCCACGATTTCCGCCTTGTTGGTGGTCGCCACGGGTGGCATAACGCGTGATATCTACCAGAATATGCTACGTCCACAGGCCTCGTCCCAACAGATTCTGACGTTGTCGCGCCTGATGACCGTTTTGTTGGGCATCGCCGCCATCATCATCGGTATTATGAAACCTGCCGGGATCTTTGCGTTGATACGCTTCGCTTTTGGTGGCCTGGGTATCTGGGTTGCCCCGGTGATCCTCGGCATGTACTGGAAACGCGCCACGGTAGCCGGCGCCATCAGTGCGGTGATTTTGGGCGAACTGGCCTATGTGGCGATGAAACTGTGGCTGCCTGACTGGTCCTTTGGTTTTGATCCGTTGATTATCTGCTGGAGTTTCACCATGGTGGTGATGGTGGTGGTCAGCCTGTTCACTTGCCCGGCCAGTGACGCGACGCTAAAACGTCATTTTGAAGACCTGCAAGCGTTGTGCGTCAGACGTGCCCGGCGGCATAGGGGTCACTCTGAACATTAATAAATTGAAAAGAGGCGTGTCTTATCAATATCGACAAAAACCTGCCGATTTCCCTGCAAACGCAGATCGTCGGCGCCATTGAATATGGCATCATGGCGGGCACTTTTCGCGATGACATCGCTTTGCCCTCGGTACGCGCGCTCAGCAAACAGCTGGGCGTTGCGCAACTGACAGTCAGCAATGCCTATCAAACCCTGAAAGGTATGGGGCTGATTGAAACCATTGCCGGCAAAGGCACTTATGTTGTGCGAAATCGCCAGGAGACGCCTCATCAAGACCAGGTAGCGCAGCTTCAACTGCGCTTTAAACAGCTGTTGCAAGATGCAGCCAACATCGGTTTGTCGGAATCGTTCTTTATCGGAGCGTTGAATCAGACTGCGTCTCCGGATATCTCTCCACAGGTATTGAAGATGGCGTTGGTCGGCAACTCCAACCGTATCAACCTCAGCTACATTGAGAGCATTCAGGAGGTTCTGGGTCACCGACAAACGATCGATACCTATACATTTCGGGAGTTTGCTGATTTGGCGCAAGAGCAATTGGACAGCTATCAATTCTGGTTGACCATCCCGCATTGCATCCCGCGGTTGAGGCTCCGGGTCGCGGAATCGACCCCGATATTCGCGCCATATCTCATTCCATCAGAGGAAACTCGTACCAGATTGGCACAGCTTTCCGCCGATACCGGCGTATTGCTGGTGTCACGCTATCAAACTTTTTTGCCCGCCATGCTGGAAGGTGTGAAGAATTTTGCGCCACACCTGGGAAAAATAGACGTTATCGCGCTGGAGGACGAAGGGTTGGCTGCTTCGCTGGCCAGCCATCGCACCCTCATCTACAGCACCGGTTGCCATAGCCATTTGCAGCCCATGCTACCGGCGACGAGCGAAGCCTTTGAGTATCGGCATACGCCGGAGCCACGCTATCTGCGCGAGACGCTACGTCCCGCCTGGCATCACTATTGCCAACACCAGGAACCTTAAGGAGATAACAATGAAAATCAGCGAGATGAACTGGTTTCAACTGCAGGATTACTTGACCCGCGACGATCGCGTGATCCTCTCCCTCGGCAGTACTGAACAGCACGCTTATCTTAGCCTGTGCACCGACCACCTGCTGGCCTCCCGATTGGCGGAAGAAGCGGGTGAAAAACAAGGTATTCCGGTTTATCCCGGCCTTCCTTTTGGTATGGCACCTTACTTTACCGAGTTTCCAGGCACCATCAATCTGCAGCCGCAGACTTACAACTCGCTTCTGGATGATGTCTTGAGCAGCCTGTATCGCAGCGGTTTCCGCCGTTTATTCCTGGTCAATGGGCATGGCGGTAACTCGCCTGTCCAGGTTCAGATCCACAATTGGCTCAACCGGCATCCCGAGGCTCGCGTACAGTTGCACAACTGGTGGGCCTCTCCCAAAGTTATGGGGTTGGTGAAGCACTTTTCCGCCAATGCCTCGCATGCTTCCTGGATGGAAAATTTCCCTTGGACGCGTCTGCCCAATGTTGACATGCCGCGGGAAGAGAAGCCTGCACTCAACGTGGCAAAATTGGCGCAACTGCCTGCCGCTGCCGTCAAGGTTTACATCGGCGATGGCAATTATGGCGGCGACTACCAACGTAGCGACGAAGAAATGGCGCAGATTTGGGCCGCCGGTCTGGACGAAACCTGCGTGCTGTTGGAGCAAGGGTGGATGCCATGAACTTTACATTGATCCGTAATGCGCGAGTGATTATTCCGCAAGGGATCGTTAAGCAGAACCTGCTCATCGGCATGGGCAAAGTTCTGGCGATGGCTGAAGATTTGTCTCCGCCGTCATTATTTCCCTGTGAGTTGTTTGACGCCCGCGGGCGCATACTGGCACCCGGAATCATTGATCAACACGTTCATCTGACGGGTGGCGGTGGCGAAGCGGGATTTCATACGCGAACGCCGGAGGTTCAACTTTCCCAGTTGCTGCAAAGCGGCATCACCAGCGTAATGGGATTGCTCGGTACTGATGGTGTTACCCGCCATGTGCAATCCCTGTTCGCCAAAGTCATGGGGTTGCGCAACGAAGGCATTTCCGCCTGGATGCTAACGGGCTCCTATGAGGTGCCGACCGTCACGATCACCGGTTCTGTCAGGGATGACATTACGTTTATCGAGCCCGTACTGGGCGTGAAAACAGCCATATCCGATCACCGTTCTTCACAACCGAGCATTGAGGAACTGATTCGCCTGGCGACTCAGGCTCGAGCCGCAGCGTTGTTGACGCAGAAACCCGGTCTGGTTGTTTTGCATCTGGGAAACGCTGCCAGTGCGCTTGACCCACTGGATGCCATTCGTGAGCAATATGACGTGCCATTGATCCACTTCCTGCCGACTCACGTCAACCGTCAGCGTCCTCTTTGGCGGCACGCCATGCAGTTAGCAAGGTTGCACGGTATCAATCTCGATCTCACCGCCGGTATCAGCCCACATCTGGGCGCTCGCGGTGCGGTAAAACCCAGTGAGGCGGTGCTGGAGGCGCTGGAGGCAGGGATTTCATCGGCCCAGTTGACGCTAAGTTCCGATGGAAATGGCAGCATTCCGGCCTTTGATGCAGAGGGTAATGTTTGCGGTCTGACCGTGGCCGGTTTTGATAGCTTGCTCAATGAAGTTCGGGATCTCAATGCTACGCTGCCGCTGGAACAATGCTGGCCGATGATTGCCGGAAATGTGGCGCAGCGGCTGAAACTCCCCCACAAAGGGGAAATCGCTGTGGGCAACGATGCCGATCTGCTGTTGCTAAGTGATGACTTACATCCCGAGGCGCTGTGGGCTAATGGTCGGCTGATGTTGGCCGATGGTGATGTGCTGGTACGTGGAACATTTGAATAATGTTTGGCCGCCGGCAACAGAAGACGGGCTCTTGAAGAGAAGAGCCTCCTTGGCGGTAGCTGCACATGACGCATTGCCAACGACGGGGGAGAGGTGGTGCAGCGAGAACCGGCCTTCATGGCGCTGTTTTCTGTTGGCATTCACACCATGAAGCCGTGCGACATGGGAGATTGTTATGCCAGGCTGAAGTATTTTCTGAACAATGGCAATTTTTTCCTGTGGAGAACGGCGCCTGCGGCGCTCTGGCCCGAGAAACTTTTTCATCATGCTTATCTACCAACCTAATGACTGGTTTTAAGGCTAGTCACTAATTTAAGGTGGGTCGAAGTGTCTGGAAGTTCAGGTGACCAGTCTAGAGGAGGTGTCATTCCGTGGTTATGATTTTATTCACATTATGGTTATAGATAGGAAAGACATCATTAGGAAAGTATAGCTAATTATAAAGCGCCAATTCCTTTTTAAGATGAATAAAGTGCTCTGATAGTGCCGAAATTTTTTCACTTTGTTTAACTTGCAGAAAAGTGCCTCTTTTTCATTCTCGTCAAGATCTGCCTCATTGATTTTTTTGGTAATTAGAATCTCTGTTTTTGAAAATGGATTTTTGTTTTTAATTTTCAATAGCTTTACGGAGAAAAAGAGAATTGCGAGTATAAATGAAATTATTTGGAAAAGGTGGTTAGGTACCCCCCAACAACCCAAGGTCGTGAGAAACGTCCACTCTGCCACGGAATCTTTTTGCAAGTTTCCCCACCAGTCATTCATATCCTTGGCATAACCTTGTATTTCTTTTTTTATGTTTTGATAGTTACTATTCTTCATGATTCCTCCCAATAGTGTGATAGGTGTTATTCACCATCGGTGATTTTATACTGAACGCTTATTGGTGGGAATGAAAATCACTCGGGATATATAATTAATAGTTAAAAATGATTTATGCTAAACATGATTTTATTCTATTTGAGAAAATTGTGAGTTATTCTTATTGGAAGAATCACCATGGATTTGTAAATAAGGAAATACACTTGGTTGATAGGTAACTATGTATGGAAGGCATTCATATCATTACTCTCAAAGGCAGCAGTGATGGTACGGAAACCAAGTAGATGCATAGATTTCGACGAATGAAAAAATCCACGCCGAAGCGTGGATTTTTCCGTTTCCGGCAGCGGAGAAAAACGCTGCGGGGAAGGAATTAGACGTTGAACAAGAAGTTCATTACGTCGCCGTCTTTGACGATGTAGTCTTTACCTTCGGAGCGCATTTTGCCGGCTTCTTTGGCGCCTTGCTCACCCTTGTAGGTGATGAAGTCGTCAAAGGCGATGGTTTGCGCGCGGATAAAGCCTTTCTCGAAGTCGGTGTGGATCTTGCCGGCCGCCTGCGGGGCGGTTGCGCCGACCGGGATGGTCCAGGCGCGCACTTCTTTCACGCCGGCGGTGAAGTAGGTCTGCAGGTTCAGCAGTTCATAACCGGCGCGGATCACGCGGTTCAGGCCCGGCTCTTCCAGACCCAGTTCGGCCATGAACTCGTCGCGATCTTCGTCTTCCAGCTCGGCGATGTCGGATTCCACGGCGGCGCACACGGCAACCACCACGGAGCCTTCGGCGTCGGCGATTTTACGCACGGTGTCCAGGTACGGGTTGTTCTCAAAGCCGTCTTCGTTGACGTTGGCGATGTACATGGTCGGCTTCAGGGTCAGGAAGCTCAGGTATTTGATCGCCGCCTTGTCTTCATCGGTCAGATCCAGTGCGCGCAGCATGCCGGCGTTTTCCAGGTGCGGCAGACATTTCTCCAGCGCCGCCAGCTCGGCTTTGGCGTCTTTGTCGCCGCCTTTGGCTTTCTTCTGCACGCGGTGGATGGCGCGCTCGCAGGTGTCCAGGTCAGACAGCGCCAGTTCGGTGTTGATCACGTCGATGTCTTCGGCCGGATCGACCTTGTTGTTGACGTGAATGATGTTGTCGTTCTCGAAGCAGCGCACCACGTGGCCGATGGCTTCGGTTTCGCGGATGTTGGTCAGGAACTGGTTGCCCAGGCCTTCCCCCTTGGACGCGCCTTTCACCAGGCCGGCGATGTCGACGAATTCCATGGTGGTCGGCAGAATGCGCTGCGGCTTGACGATCTCGGCCAGCTTATCCAGACGCGGATCGGGCATCGGCACCACACCGGTGTTCGGTTCAATGGTGCAGAACGGGAAGTTGGCTGCTTCAATGCCCGCTTTGGTCAACGCGTTGAACAGGGTGGATTTGCCTACGTTAGGCAGGCCGACGATACCGCATTTGAATCCCATGTTGTAATCACCTTAAATATCTTAACTATCAGTCGGTTAGATTTAACCAACTGCATAAAGGGCAAAATAATGCCGCTATTATACACGTAATGGGCGTTTATCTCGATCAGACTTGCTTGGCCGGGGCGAATGCAGCGCGGGCGACCGGTTTTTGATTGAGATTTGGATCACATTTAACCATACTGGCCGTTCCGATTAACCGACAGGAAACGCGCCGGATGTATTTCTTGCCTACGCCACCCTGAGCTGTGCCCGCCTGCAGTCTGCCGCGCCTTGCGGTACCCCATACCCGCTACGCGGGGAGATGATGTCATCTGTCATAAGTGAATAATGCATGTTTAACCTGAGTAACGTCAGGATCGCGGACGTTAAAAATGAAGTCCTGGCGGGCTTTGTGGTGGCGGTTTCGATGATCCCCGAGGCGGTCGGCTTTTCGCTGGTCGCCGGTCTTTCGCCGATCGTCGGTTTACATACCGCGTTTATTATCGGCCTGGTCACGGCGCTGTTCGGCGGCAAGCCGGGCATGGTTTCCGGCGCCGCAGGTTCCATTGTGGTGGTGCTGATGAGTCTGGCGGCGCAGTACGGCATGGGTTACGTGCTGTGGGCCACGCTGTTTGCCGGGGGGATTCAAATCCTGATCGGCGCCTTCCGGCTGGGCAAGTTCATTCGCCTGGTGCCGCTGCCGGCGATCCACGGCTTCGTCAATGGCCTGGCGATCGTCATCATGCTGGCGCAGCTGAAGATGATCGCCGGGCAGGGGCCGCTGATGTACGGCCTGGTGGCGCTGGCGATTGCGGTGGTGGTGCTGTTCCCGCGCCTGACCAAAGCCATTCCGTCTTCGCTGGCGGCGCTGCTGGTGGTTTCGGCGTTGGCGATCGGCCTCAATCTGCATACGCTGCGGGTGGGCGATCTGGCGGACATTTCCGGCGCGCTGCCGCACTTCAGCCTGCCGACGGCGCCGTTTACCCTGGAGATGGTGCGGGTGGTGCTACCCTATGCAGTAGTGATTGCCCTGGTCGGTTTGATTGAATCGCTGCTGACCATGACGGTGCTGGATGAAATGGGCGGCAAGAAGGGCAACGGTAACCGCGAAAGCATCGCGCAGGGCGCCGGTAACGCGGTGTGCGGCCTGTTCGGCTGCTTCGCCGGTTGTGCGATGATCGGCCAGTCGATCATCAACTTCACCTCGGGCGGGCGCGGGCGCATCTCCGGCACGGTGGGCGCTATCCTGCTGATTTTATTTGTGGTTAGCCTGTCGCGCTATATCGGCCTGCTGCCAGTGGCGGCGCTGGCCGGGGTGATGCTGGTGGTGTGTTACAACACTTTCGAGTGGAGTTCGCTGCGCCGTTTGCGTCGTATGCCGAAGGCGGACGCGCTGGTGATGATCGCCGTCACGTTGATCACCATCTTTACCGATCTGGCGGTGGCGGTGATCAGCGGGGTGATTATCTCGGCGCTGGTGTTCGCCTGGCAGCAGGCACGCATCCGCGTGCGCCAGCGGCAGGTGACGGGCGACGTGGCGGTGTATCGGCTCGATGGTCCGCTGTTCTTCGGCTCGGCCGCGGCTTTTGCCGAGCTGTTCGAGCCGCAAGGCGATCCGCAGAACGTGGTGCTGGACTTTGCCGGCACCCGGGTGATGGATTCCAGCGGCGTAGAAGCGATCGATAAGCTGACGGCGCGTTATCTGGCGGCGGGGAAAAGCATTCGTCTGCGCCACCTGAGCGGTGACTGCGTGCGCCTGCTCAAGCGCGCCGGGCCGTTTTGCAGCCATGAACTGGACGATCCGCAGTATTACGTGGCGGAAGAGGGGTTCGCCGCCGATGATCGCCGCGTGGGCGAGGAGACCTTCAACCCGCGCGGCTAAAAGCCGGCAGCGGGCAGGGCGCCCGCTGCGGTAAGGTTCAGGCCTGCGCCTTGAAGCTGTGCAGGCGCTGAACGGTTTTTTCCAGCCCGTCCTTCATCAGCATCTCGGTGCAGCGCAGCGACTCGTCGATCGCTTCGTCAATCATCTTCTGCTCGCTGGCCGGCGGCTTGCCGAGCACGAAGCCCACCACCTTGTTCTTGTCGCCCGGATGGCCGATGCCGATGCGCAGGCGGTAGAAGTTCGGGTTATTGCCGAACTTGTTTTGGATGTCTTTCAGGCCGTTGTGGCCGCCGTTGCCGCCGCCGAGCTTGATTTTTGCCACGCCGGGCGGCAGATCCAGCTCGTCGTGCGCCACCAGGATCTCGTTGGGTTCGATGCGGTAGAAATTGGCCATCGCCAGCACCGCTTTGCCGCTCAGGTTCATGAAGGTGGTCGGCACCAGCAGGCGCACGTCGTTGCCCGCCAGATTCAAACGGGCGGTGTAGCCGAAGAACTTGCTCTCTTCTTTCAACTGCTGATTGTGGCGCTGTGCCAGCAGATCGACGTACCAGGCGCCGGCGTTGTGGCGTGTCTGGGCGTATTCCGCGCCCGGGTTGGCCAGGCCGACTATCAATTTAATACTGCTCACTGGGAGATTCACTATGATCAGGGTAATGGAAAGGGCCTTAGTCTACCTGTCGGGGCGGTGAATGACAAAATCCGATCTCTGCCTTCGGCGTTGGTAAGAAAGACGAATGATTCATTAGCTGAATCATTCAATTTGTCTGCTAATTTTCAGTGGCGTGTTAAGAAGTGTCAATAATTCTTTACCATTTGTGATCGCCTCCGCAATCCCCTTGCCATAACAAGGACTATACTTAACTTATCAAAGTGGGTTAACAAGTTGCAGCGTTATCCCGGTTGGCACATGGCAATCATGGAGGTGGCATATGAAACGTAGAAGCGCGGACAGAATGGGCAACTTTTTTATGGGGCTGGGGCTGGTCGTGATGATCGGCGGCGTTGGATACTCCATTATTGCTGAAGTTTCCCAGTTCAATTTACCGCAATTTTTCGCCCACGGCGCCATCATGAGTATCTTCGTCGGCGCGCTGTTATGGCTGGTGGGCGCGCGTATAGGCGGCCGCGAGCAGGTGGCGGATCGCTACTGGTGGGTAAAACACTTTGATAAACGGTGCCGTAACGACCAACATCGTTCGTCGCATTGATTAAAAAATCAGAAGGGAAGCAAGAGCAGGGCAAGGGAATATCTGCCGTGCATTAAGGTCTGAGGTCATGTTGGACTACGAGTAGAAAACCCGTTGTTGCTCACGCACCAACGGGTTTTTCTTTTTCTGCTGTCGGGCTCGCTATCTTTCCGGCACGGTGGGCACCGCACCGGAAAGACGACGAATCAATGCTCGAACATCGCAGAGATCGACTCTTCGTTGCTGATGCGGCGGATGGCTTCAGCCAGCATGCCGGACAGGGTCAGAGTGCGAACGTTTTTCAGTGCCTTGATTTCCGGCGACAGCGGAATGGTGTCGCAGACGATCACTTCATCAATCACCGAGTTCTTGATGTTGTCCACGGCGTTGCCGGAGAAGATCGGGTGCGTCGCGTAGGCGAATACGCGCTTGGCACCGCGTTCTTTCAACGCTTCAGCCGCTTTACACAAGGTACCGCCGGTGTCGATCATGTCGTCGACCAGCACGCAGTCGCGGCCTGCCACGTCACCGATGATGTGCATCACCTGAGAAACGTTCGCGCGCGGGCGGCGTTTGTCGATGATGGCCATGTCGGTGTCGTTCAGCAGTTTGGCGATGGCGCGAGCACGCACTACGCCGCCGATGTCCGGGGAAACCACGATCGGGTTTTCCAGGTTCTGCTGCAGCATGTCTTCCAGCAGGATCGGGCTGCCGAACACGTTGTCTACCGGTACGTCGAAGAAGCCTTGAATCTGCTCAGCATGCAGATCCACCGTCAGAACGCGGTCAACCCCTACGCTGGAGAGGAAATCGGCAACCACCTTGGCGGTGATGGGTACACGCGCGGAACGCACGCGGCGATCCTGGCGGGCATAGCCGAAGTAAGGGATAACGGCGGTAATACGACCTGCGGAGGCGCGACGCAGGGCGTCGACCATCACAACCAGTTCCATCAGGTTGTCGTTGGTCGGGGCACAGGTGGACTGGATGATGAAAATATCACCGCCGCGTACATTTTCGTTGATTTGCACGCTCACTTCGCCGTCGCTAAAACGACCTACAGCGGCGTCACCAAGGCTGGTGTACAAACGGTTGGCAATACGTTGTGCTAGTTCCGGGGTGGCGTTACCAGCAAAAAGCTTCATATCAGGCACGAGAAGAACCTCAGGCTTGCGTCCAGAGAAGATATTGTCATACGACATCGCCAAGGGGCAGTTGGCGACGCCGGCGCAATATACATACGGGTATGTAAAACTAAAATTGAGACCGCAGGCAGCGCAGGGATAACAGGGCCAGGTGTGCATGACCCTGCGCAGCGAAACGTTGAGCTACGACTCAAACCGCCCGGAACGAATGCGATGTAGTGGGGAGACGTTAACGCCGCGCGCTACAAAACCACACAACCACTCCGGGGCTTGATTTAACACCTGACGGGCGGCGATTTCTGTGTCGAATTCAGCAAACACACAAGCACCTGTGCCAGTCAGGCGTGACGGGGCGTATTCTAACAGCCATGAAAGAAGCTGTTCAACCTCGCGAAAACGTTTTCTTGCGATCGGTTCGCAATCATTTGCGTACGGCGCCTGCAACAGCTCACTTAAGGAGCGAACCGGGGTGTTTCTTTTTAATTCGGGGTCGCCGAAGATAACCGGCGTCGGGATGCCGACGCCAGGATGCGCCACCAGATACCATTTTTCCTGCGGCTCGGCCGGCTGCAGGCGCTCGCCGATGCCTTCGGCGAAGGCGGCGTGGCCGCGCACGAACACCGGCACGTCGGCGCCGAGGCTGAGCCCCAGCGCTGCCAGTTGGTCGTCGCCAAGACCGCAGCGCCACAGTTCGTTCAGCGCCACCAGCACGGTGGCGGCGTTGGAGGAACCGCCGCCCAAACCGCCGCCCATCGGCAGGCGCTTGTCGATGCTGATGTCGGCGCCGCGCGGCGCGGTTTGCAGGCCGCGTTCATCGCAATAGCGCTGCAGCAGGCGGGCGGCGCGCACGATCAGGTTCTGCTCGTCTGGAACGCCGTCGACCGGCGTCAGCAGATGAATGCGGTCGTCCTGGCGAGGGTCGATGGTCAGGGTATCGCCGTAGTCCAAAAACTGGAACAGCGTCTGCAGCAGGTGATAGCCGTCTTCACGGCGGCCGGTGATGTACAAAAACAGGTTGAGTTTCGCGGGGGAGGGCCACTGGCGGATCATTTGAGCGCCCAGTTATCCATCTTCAGCTTGATGCGCTGGTCGCCCTGCTGCAGCTCCAGGCGGTTCGGCAGCGTCGGCTGCACCTCGTTGCTGTAGCCCTGGTAATCCACTTTCCAGGTCTGGCCGCCTTGCTGGTAGGTCAGCTTGCTCAGGCGATATTGGTCATCCAGCGCAAAATCGCTGGCTTCGCCCGGCAGGCCGAGCATCCACTGGCGCAGGTTGTTCAGCGGGATCGCCATGCCGGTCAGCTTGCGGATCATCTCTTCCGGGTTGTCGCTGACGTAGCGTTTGCCCTGGTTGTCGGTCAGCTGCACCACGTTTTTCTGCACGTTGAGATCCATTTCCGTGCTGCCCAGCGGGTTGGTCAGCAGCAGGCGGTAGCGCTCCGGCGAGAACTGCTGCCAGAAGAAGCGGGCGTAGACTTTTTTCTGATCAGACAAGTAGGCGAAGGAGCCGCGGGTCTGATAGGTGCTGAGCTGTTGCACTGCCTGCTCATGGGCGCGCCACTGCGGTGAAGTCGGGCTGGTGGCCGGGCCGGTCGGCTTGGTGGTGGTACAGGCGGCCAGCACCAGGCTGGCCAGCGGGATCAGACGGAGCAAACTAACTTTGCGTATTGGCATAACTTTCTCTTGTCCTTTTGTCCTTGCGGGCATGCGCGACGAAACCCGGATTCAGCGCTCACGCTAACGGGGCGGCGGCGGCGCGTCAATTTTTTGCTGCATCGCGTTGAATCTTTCCGCTTTTGCCGGCGCAATGCCAACCCGGTACGCGCGTCGGGGTCGCCATTAAGCGTAACACAATCGCCTAAAGGCGGGGAGGCGCGCCCGATAAGCGGTGCCGGAGTTGCGCAAACGCCGCCGTTGCGTACGCCGAATAGCGTGCGCGTTATCGCAAACTGCGCTAAAATTTAAGCAATCAACCTAGCCTATGACTATTTATCCCGCTGTATTTATTGCTTATTCATTAATTGATGTCATCTATGACAGCGATTGAACGGAAGATGCGGTTGTTACTTTTATTGATCCCGCGCATCAAGTAGAATGCCGTTCAACGAGAACCCGTACCAAGATAAGTATTACTCGAAGCAATGACCCTGCTGGCGTTAGGTATAAATCACAAAACCGCTCCGGTTTCTCTGCGTGAAAGGGTGACCTTCTCGCCAGAGTCCATCGATGAGGCGCTGACCAGCTTGCTCCAACAACCGTTGGTGCAGGGCGGTGTCGTGTTGTCCACCTGCAACCGCACCGAGCTGTACCTCAGCGTAGAGCAACAGGAACACATGCACGAGCAGCTGGTCGCCTGGCTGTGCGCATATCACAACCTGCGCCCGGAAGAGGTGAAGAAAAGCCTGTACTGGCATCAGGGCAACGACGCGGTCAGCCATCTGATGCGGGTGGCCAGCGGGTTGGACTCACTGGTATTGGGCGAACCGCAGATCCTCGGCCAGGTGAAAAAGGCCTTCGCCGAGTCGCAACGCGGCCAGTCGCTGTCCGGCGAGCTGGAGCGTCTGTTCCAGAAATCCTTCTCCGTCGCCAAGCGCGTGCGCACCGAAACCGACATCGGCGCCAGCGCGGTCTCCGTAGCGTTTGCTGCCTGTACCCTAGCGCGGCAGATCTTCGAATCGCTGGCCGATCTCAACGTCTTGCTGGTGGGCGCCGGTGAAACCATCGAGCTGGTGGCGCGCCACCTGCGCGAACACAAAGTGCGGCACATGATCATCGCCAACCGCACCCGCGAGCGCGCGCAGCTGCTGGCGGACGAGGTGGGCGCAGAAGTGATCACCCTGCCGGAGATCGACGAACGCCTGGCGGACGCCGACATCATCATCAGCTCCACCGCCAGCCCGCTGCCGATCATCGGTAAGGGGATGGTGGAGCGCGCGCTGAAGGCGCGCCGCAACCAGCCGATGCTGCTGGTGGATATCGCCGTACCGCGCGATATCGAGCCGGAAGTCGGCAAACTGGCCAACGCTTATCTGTACAGCGTGGACGATCTGCACGCCATCATTCAAAGCAACCTGGCGCAGCGCAAAGCGGCGGCGGTGCAGGCGGAGTCGATCGTGCAGCAGGAAAGCATCAACTTCATGGCCTGGCTGCGTTCGCAGGGCGCGGTGGAAACCATCCGCGACTACCGTTCGCAGGCTGACCAAATTCGCGCGGAAATGGAGGCCAAAGCGCTGGCCGCCATCGCGCAGGGCGCCAACGTGGAGCAGGTTATTCACGAGCTGGCCCATAAACTGACCAACCGTCTTATTCATGCCCCTACCAAATCCCTCCAGCAGGCCGCCGGCGACGGCGACGTGGAGCGGTTGCAGTTATTACGCGACAGCCTCGGGCTGGATCAGCATTAGTTTTCTCTATTAACAGGGTTTATTACCACGCATGAAGCCTTCTATTGTTGCCAAACTGGAAGCGTTACAAGAGCGCCATGAAGAAGTGCAGGCGCTGCTCGGCGATGCCGGCGTCATCGCCGAGCAAGACCGGTTCCGCGCGCTGTCGCGAGAATACGCGCAGCTGACCGACGTCAGCCGCTGCTTCCTGGAATGGCGTCAGGTGCAGGAGGATCTGGAGACGGCGGAAATGATGCTGGACGATCCGGAAATGCGCGAGATGGCGCAGGAAGAGCTGAAACAGGCGCGGGCGACCAGCGAAGCGCTGGAGCAGCAGCTGCAGGTGTTGCTGCTGCCGAAAGATCCGGACGATGAGCGCAGCTGCTTCCTCGAAGTGCGCGCCGGCACCGGCGGCGATGAGGCGGCGATCTTTGCCGGCGATCTGTTCCGCATGTACAGCCGCTATGCGGAAAGCCGCCGCTGGCGTGTCGAGGTGATGAGCGCCAACGAAGGCGAACACGGCGGTTTCAAAGAAGTGATTGCCAAAGTTTCCGGCGATGGCGTGTACGGTCAGCTGAAGTTTGAATCCGGCGGGCACCGCGTGCAGCGCGTGCCGGAAACCGAATCCCAGGGGCGCATCCACACCTCCGCCTGTACCGTGGCGGTGATGCCGGAAGTGCCGGAAGCCGAGCTGCCGGACATCAACCCGGGCGATCTGAAAATCGACACCTTCCGCTCCTCCGGCGCCGGCGGCCAGCACGTTAACACCACCGACTCGGCGATCCGTATCACCCACCTGCCGACCGGCATCGTGGTGGAGTGCCAGGACGAACGTTCGCAGCACAAAAACAAAGCCAAGGCGATGTCGGTGCTGGGCGCGCGCATTCGCGCCGCCGAGATGGCCAAGCGCCAGCAGGCCGAGGCGTCCACTCGCCGCAACCTGCTGGGCAGCGGCGATCGTTCCGACCGCAACCGCACCTACAACTTTCCGCAGGGGCGGGTAACCGACCACCGCATCAACCTGACGCTCTACCGTCTGGACGAAGTGATGGAAGGCAAACTGGATATGCTGATCCAGCCGATCGTGCAGGAGTATCAGGCCGATCAGCTGGCTGCGCTGTCCGCCGAGCAAGAGTGATGGATTATCAATACTGGCTGAAAGCCGTCGCCGCGCGTTTGACCCACAGCGACAGCGCCCGGCGCGACGCGGAAATCCTGTTGGGTTTCGTGACCGGCAAGGCCAGAACCTTCCTGATGGCGTTCGGGGAAACCCTGCTGACGCCGCCGCAGCAACAGCAGCTGGAGACGCTGCTGGCGCGCCGCGAACGCGGTGAGCCGGTGGCCTATCTGGTGGGCGAGCGCGAGTTTTGGTCGCTGCCGCTGTCGGTCTCGCCGGCGACGCTGATCCCACGCCCTGATACCGAATGCCTGGTGGAACTGGCGCTGGCGCGCCTGCCGCCGCAACCCTGCCATTTCCTCGATCTTGGCACCGGCACCGGCGCCATCGCGCTGGCGCTGGCCAGTGAGCGCCCGGATTGTTCGGCTATCGGCATCGATGTGCAGCCGGAGGCGGTTGCGCTGGCGCAGCACAATGCGCACAAGCTGAAGATCGACAACGTCCGATTTCTACAGGGCAGCTGGTTTGCGCCGGTGGCGGGGCAACGCTTCGCGCTGATCGCCAGCAATCCGCCCTATATCGACGCCGCCGATCCGCATTTGTCGCAGGGCGACGTGCGCTTTGAACCCGGTAGCGCGCTGGTTGCCGCCGAGCACGGGCTGGCGGATCTGGCCGCCATCGTGCGCCAGGCGCCGCATTATTTGCAGTCGCAGGGCTGGCTGCTGTTGGAACATGGTTGGCAGCAGGGCGAGAGCGTGCGCGCGCTGCTGCAGGCCGCCGGATTTTCCGCTGTCGCCACCCACCGTGATTACGGCGACAACGACCGCGTGACGCTCGGCCAATGGCCGGGGTAAGCGCCTCTCATAATAACGACGCCCGAGCCATTTAAGGGAGCATCATGACTGCATACACCGCGTTGAAACATTTCCATTTGCTGACGGTCGCCATCAGTATTACCTTGTTTGTGCTGCGTTTCTTTTGGCAGTGGCGCCGCTCGCCGATCATGGGCCGCCGCTGGGTCAAGATAGCGCCGCACCTGAACGATACGCTGCTGTTCGTCAGCGGCATCGCGCTGGTGGTGACGTTCGGGTTTTATCCGCTGCTGGGTATGGACTCATGGCTGACCGAGAAGCTGTTTGGCGTTATTATCTATATCCTGCTTGGCTACGTCGCATTGGGCAAGAAGACCAAAAGTCAGCGGCTGCGAACCGTGGCGTTCGTGCTGGCGTTGGGCTGTCTGTATCTGATAATTAAACTTGCCACGACGAAAATACCGTTTCTGATGGGATACCTATGAGTAGCATTGCTGATTTTGAATTTAACACCTCGCCGCTGAGCGAAGGGGTGATCCTGGTGTCGCAGTCGGTGCGGCGCGATTTTCCCGCTGCCGACGTGGAGCGCAAGCTGCAACAGCTGGTGGATGAAGCGCGCGCGGCGGTGCCGGTCGATATCACTCAGGAGCAGCAACTGGATGCGCTCATCGAACTGTTCTACAAGACCTGGGGGTTCGGCGGCGCCAGCGGCGTTTACCGCCTGTCGGACGCCATCTGGCTGGACAAGGTGCTGGAAGGGCGGCAGGGCACGCCGGTCTCGCTAGGCACCATTTTCCTGCACATCGCCAACGCGCTGGATCTGCCTCTGTTGCCGGTGATTTTCCCCACTCAGCTGATCCTGCGCGCCGATTGGCTGGACGAAGAGCTGTGGCTGATCAACCCGCTGAACGGCGAAACCCTGAGCGAGCACCAGCTGGAAGTGTGGATCAAGGGCAACCTGGGGCTGGGCGCCGAACTGGAAGACGACGACCTCGACGAGTCGGAGAACATCATGGTGGTGCGCAAGATGTTGGATACGCTGAAGGCCGCCCTGATGGAAGAAAAGCAGCTGGAAATGGCGCTGCGCACCAGCGAAACGGTGCTGTGCTTCGATCCGGAAGATCCTTACGAGATCCGCGACCGCGGGCTGATTTATGCCCAGCTGGAGTGCAACCACATCGCGATTTCCGATCTCAACTATTTTGTCGAGCAGTGTCCTGAAGACCCGGTCAGCGAAGTGATCAAAGTACAGATCCACTCGATTGAGCCGAAACAGGTGACGCTGCATTAATTCAATGACTCCGTGCAGTTTGCAAGGCGACGGTTACAACCTTAACAAAGGCGAAAGCATGAAACAGAAAGTGGTTAGCATTGGCGACATCGACGTAGCAAACGACCTGCCGTTTGTGCTGTTTGGCGGTATGAACGTGCTGGAATCGCGCGATCTGGCGATGAGCATCTGCGAGCACTACGTCACCGTGACGCAAAAACTGGGCATTCCTTACGTATTCAAAGCCTCTTTCGACAAAGCCAACCGTTCTTCCATCCACTCGTACCGCGGTCCGGGCCTGGAAGAAGGGATGAAGATCTTCGAAGAGCTGAAGAAAACCTTCGGCGTGAAAATCATCACCGACGTGCATGAAGTGGCGCAGGCGCAGCCGGTTTCTGAAGTGGTTGACGTGATCCAACTGCCGGCCTTCCTGGCGCGTCAGACCGATCTGGTGGAAGCGATGGCGAAAACCGGCGCGGTGATCAACGTCAAGAAGCCACAGTTCGTCAGCCCGGGGCAGATGGGCAACATCGTCGACAAATTCAAAGAAGGCGGCAACGACCAGGTGATCCTGTGCGATCGCGGCAGCAACTTTGGTTATGACAACCTGGTGGTCGACATGCTGGGCATCAACGTGATGAAGAACGTGACCGGCGGCCATCCGGTGATCTTCGACGTGACCCACGCGCTGCAGACCCGCGATCCGTTCGGCGCCGCGTCCGGCGGCCGCCGCGCTCAGGTGGCCGAGTTGGCGCGCGCCGGCATGGCGGTTGGCCTGGCCGGCCTGTTCCTCGAAGCGCACCCGGATCCGAACAACGCCAAGTGCGACGGTCCTTCCGCGCTGCCGTTGGACAAGCTGGAGCCGTTCTTGGCGCAGATGAAAGCCATCGACGACCTGGTGAAGAGCTTCCCGGAGTTGGATACCAGCAACTAAGCGCTCGTCGCCATAAAAAAAGCCCGACTCGTCGGGCTTTTTTACGTTTAGGCGCCGGTGGCCGCCAGCGCTTCCGGCAGCGTCGGGTAGAACTGCAAGCGGCCCTCGATCGGCTGCACCCGCGCACGCGCCAGGGTTTTCAGCGGCTGGAACGGCACGTCGGTGATCACCAGTTTCTTGTCCGCCGGCAGCACGTCGATAAAGCGACGCAGGGCGCTCAGACCGCCGGCATCGAGCACCGGCACCGCATCCCATTGCAGCACGATCGTGCGGTAACCTTCGCTGCGCGCCAGCAGTTCGGTAAAGATGCGCTCGGCGGCGGCGAAGAACAGCGGGCCGTTCACCCGCAGCACCAGGCGGCCGTCGCCGGCACTCAGCTCGCTCAACCGCGTCATGCGGGCGATGCGGCGCATAAACAGCAGCGAAGCCAGCACGATGCCCACGGTAATGGCGATCACCATGTCGAACAGCACCGTCAGCGACATGCACAGCAGCAGCACCAGAATGTCGTCCTTCGGCGCCCGGCGCAGCAGGTAAACCACCTTGTGGGCCTCACTCATGTTCCAGGCGACCATCAACAGCAGCGCCGCCATCGCCGCCAGCGGCAGATAAGAGAGCCACGGCGCCAGCACCAGCAGCGCCAACAGCACCAGCAGCGCGTGGATGATGGCGGATACCGGTGAGGTGGCACCGGCGCGCACGTTGGCCGCTGAACGGGCAATTGCGGCGGTCGCGGTGATGCCGCCGAAGAACGGCGCGATGATGTTGCCCGCGCCTTGGCCGATCAATTCGCTGTTCGAGTTATGCTTCTTACCGGTCATGCCGTCGAGCACCACTGCGCACAGCAGCGACTCGATCGCGCCGAGCATTGCCATCGAAAATGCCGCCGGCAACAGGGCGGAAATGGTTTGCCAGCTCAGGGTGAACGGCTGCCCGCCGCCGCCCGGCAGATCCCAGGGCAGCAGCAGCTGCGGCAGGATCGGCGGAATGCCCTGGCCGCTGCTGCCATCGGCCAGCAGGTAGCTGAAGCGGGAACCGATGGTTGCCACCGGGTGGTCAAACAGCGTCAGCAGCCCCATCAGCGCGGTGCCCGCCAGCAGCGCCGGCAGGTGGCCCGGCACCCGCAGGCCGAGCTTGGGCCAGAAGATCAGGATCAGCAGCGTCACCGCGCCGATTAGGGTATCGCCGAAATCCAGCGTCGGCAGCGCCTGCAGCAGGGCGTACAGCTTGCCGACGTAATTTTCCGGCGTGTGCGCCAGCTGCAGCCCGAAGAAGTCCTTGATCTGCATGGTGGCGATGGTGATGGCGATGCCGGAGGTAAAGCCCAGCGTCACCGGCAGCGGAATGTACTCGATCAGCCGGCCAAGGCGCGCCAGCCCCATCAGCAGCAGAAATACCCCGGAGATCAGCGTGGCGACCAGCAGGCCGGCCAGGCCGAACTGCTGCGAGACCGGATAGAGGATCACCACGAAGGCGGCGGTGGGGCCGGAGACGCTGTAGCGCGAACCGCCGCTGACGGCGATGACGATGCCGGCGATGGCGGCGGTATACAGGCCGTACTGCGGCGGCACGCCGCTGGCGATCGCCAGCGCCATCGCCAGCGGAATGGCGATAATACCGACCGTCACCCCGGCGATGGCGTCTTTCAGCAACCGCGCCAGGCTATAAGGTTCCCGCCAGCAGGCATCTATCAGCGCGCTGAAGGGGCGAATTTTGTTTATTTCATGCGTTTTCATCTACGGTGCGTACCAAATCTTCAAAAGTGAAAGGAATGGCGGGCCCGATGAGGTCCGTCTTGTCACGTGACAGATACCATACGCCTTTTGTTCAGCGGATTACCAGACCTGCGTCAATTTGGCACAGGAAATCAGAGAGTCGTCGTTTTATCCGGCGCTAAATGCCGTTAAGAGGTAAGTAAGCCGCAGATTCTGCGGCTGAAAAAGAAAGGAATCATCAAGGTTTTGGCGGTTAGTGCAGAGCGGGTAGGGATAAGCCGAGAAAGTGGGCTAAAGTGCTTACCAACAGCTGGTGATCTTCCTTCTGCGGCGCGCCGGAAATGCTGATGCTGCCGACGCAGCCGAGGCCGGTCAGGGTGAGCGGGAAGGCGCCGCCGTGCACCGAATAGTCGCGCACGCTCAGCCCGTAACGCTCCTCCAGCGACGTTTGCCGCTGCTGCAGACGCAGGCCGATGGCGTAAGAACTTTTGTGAAAATGGTTCACCAGATTGCGCTTGCGCCGCACCCAGTCGGCGATGTCCGGCGTGGCGCCCGGCATGGCGTAATAAAACAGCGTCTGCCCGGCCAGTTGGATTTCGATGGCGATGCTCAGGCCGCGTCGCTCGGCGGCGGTTTTCAGCGCCGCGCCCAGCTCCCAGGCGGTGGTGGCGTCAAAATGGGTAAAGGCCAGCGTCGCTTCCTGTTCGCTGAGCGCCTGCAGTTCATCGTCGATATTCATGCGTTTCTCCCCCGATATACAAAGGACAGAGTAGCCTGAAGCGAGCATCGTGAGATAGACGGCTTGGCGATAAGATAGAACTGCTACTCTATTAATAGACTGTGTAAAATGGCCGCCGCCGAAGCGGAGACGACAGGGATGCGTTATTCAACGTCTTTACATTACCCCTGGCGATCCCGAGGAGCGCGCTGACTATTTATGACTTACATTGCGTCCATTTCCACCCTTTACAGCGACGCTTGCATCACCTATGCCACGCTGTCGGTAAGCTATTTCGTTCTCAGCAAGAATGCCCCGTTTTCCTACCGTTCCGCACTGTGGAAGCGCGTCGTGTTCGGCCTGCTGGCCGGGGTGGCGGTGCTGTATTTGAGTCAGGATCGGCTGGTGTTGACCGATAAGGTACATTACAGCTTTGCGATGATCCCGATGATACTGGTGACGTTCTTCGGCGGCGGCGTCAGCGGACTGGTGAGTTTTCTGTTCGCCATGGCGCTGACCGGCGGTTTCACCGTCGATAACCTGTTCATCGCCTCGATCATCGCGCCGCTGCTGCTGTCGCAGGTGTGGCTGAAAAAATCCCACCGGACGTTTTACCTGACGATCGGCATTATCGCGCTGTATCGCATCGCGGTGGTGTGGCTGCTGGTGGACATGAGCGGGCTGTGGCCGGATGTGTTGCTGTACCAGGCGGTCTCCGCGCTCTGTCTGGCGATTTGCTATCATGCGCTGAATTTCAAAGAGCGCCACATCTACGCCTATTTCGCGATGCGTGCGCGTGCCACGACCGACAGTGTGACCCACATCAACAACCGCGCCAGCGTCGATTATCAGCTGATGCTGCAGCGTGCCGAGCGTCGCCCGTGCGGGTTGATGATCCTCGATTTGGATAACTTTAAAAGCATCAACGATACCTACGGTCATCCGGCCGGTGACGTGCTGCTGGCCAGCGTCGGTCGGCTGCTGCAAAACAGCGTGCGTAACGAGGACTTCGTCGGGCGCTACGGTGGCGAGGAGTTTATGGTGATCACCGCCAGCTACGATCCGCAGGTCATCGGTGGGGTAGCCGAACGTATTCGCAGCGCGGTGGAAAGCTCGACGTTCTTGCTGAATGCACACGACGAAGCGCACATCACGATGTCCATCGGCGTGTCGCTGTATCTGCCCGGCATGACGTTGGACAAGGCGATCGCCATGACCGACGAAGCGTTGTACGAGGCGAAGCGCAGCGGCAAAAACCGGGTGGTGACCAGCCGCGTGATGCAGCTGGCGCCGCTGGGCGCCGGTTTTCCGCGCGGATAAGCCGCCCCCGTCGTAGCGACGGGGGCGTTGCCTTAGGCCGCCAGCGTGTGTTCGCGGAAGGCGTTCAGCAGCTCTTCGGTGAACGTCAGGCGTTTCTGGCGATCGGCCAGATCGAGCGTGAACTTCAGCTTACTCGGGCCGTCCAGGCGGTAAACCTGCGGATTGCCCTGCAACAGGCCGATCAGATAACCCGGGTCAACGCGGTTGTTGTCGCCGAACTCGATAAAGCCGCCGCGCTCGTTGCTCTCGATGCGTTTGATCCCCAGCCTCTGCGCATGCAGGCGCAGCGCCGCGCATTGCAACAGGTTGCGCGCCGCATCCGGCAGCTGGCCGAAGCGGTCGATCAGTTCGACCTTCAACTCGTCAAGCTCACCGTCGTTCTTCGCGCTGGCGATACGCTTATACAGTGACAGACGGGTATTGACGTCGGGAATGAAGTCTTCCGGCAGCAGCGTCGGCATGCGCAGTTCTACCTCGGTCTGGCTGCTGGTGAGATCTTCCAACGATGGTTCGCGACCGTTTTTCAACGCGTCGACGGCGCTTTCCAGCAGTTCCATATAGAGCGAGAAACCGACGGTGGTCATTTGGCCGCTCTGGTCTTCACCCAGCAGTTCACCGGCGCCGCGGATCTCCAGATCGTGGGTTGCCAGCGCGAACCCGGCGCCGAGATCTTCCAGAGACGCGATGGCCTCGAGCCGTTTATGGGCGTCGGTGCCCATGGCTTTCGGGTTTGGCGTCAGCAGATAGGCGTAAGCCTGGTGGTGCGAACGCCCGACGCGGCCGCGCAATTGATGCAGCTGCGCCAGGCCGAAGCGATCGGCCCGCTCGATGATGATGGTGTTGGCGCTGGGGATATCGATGCCGGTTTCGATGATGGTGGTGCACACCAGCACGTTGAAGCGCTGGTGGTGGAAATCGTTCATCACCCGCTCCAGATCGCGTTCACGCATCTGGCCGTGGCCGATGGCGATGCGCGCTTCAGGCACCAGCTCAGCCAGGCGCTGCGCCGCTTTCTCGATGTTTTCCACGTCGTTGTAAAGGTAGTAAACCTGGCCGCCGCGCAGCACTTCGCGCAGGATCGCCTCGCGCACCACCAGGCTGTCGTATTCGCGCACGAAGGTCTTCACCGCCAAGCGGCGCGCCGGCGGAGTGGCGATGATCGACAGATCGCGCATGCCGCTCATCGCCATGTTCAGCGTCCGCGGGATTGGCGTGGCGGTCAGCGTCAGGATATCGACATCGGCGCGCATCGCCTTGATGCGCTCCTTGTGGCGCACGCCAAAGCGGTGCTCTTCATCGACGATCAGCAGCCCCAAATCCTTCCAGCGCAGATCGCTCTGCAGCAGTTTGTGGGTGCCGATGATGATGTCCACTTTGCCTTCGGCCGCGTCGTCCAGCACCTGTTGCTGCTCTTTGGCGCTGCGGAAGCGCGACATCATCTCGATGCGGATCGGCCAGGTGGCGAAGCGATCGCGGAAGTTGTCGAAGTGCTGCTGCGCCAGCAGCGTCGTCGGCACCAGCACCGCCACCTGCTTGCCGTTTTCCACCGCCAGGAAGGCGGCGCGCATCGCCACTTCGGTTTTGCCGAAGCCGACGTCGCCGCACACCAGGCGGTCCATCGCCAGCGGCTGGCACATGTCGCTCAGCACCGCGTTGATCGCCTGTTCCTGATCCGGCGTGGTTTCGAACGGGAAGCTCTGGCAGAACAGCTGGTACTGCTCGCGGTTGTGTTTGAAGGCGAAACCGGCCTTGGCGGCGCGCTGGGCGTAAATATCCAGCAGCTCGGCCGCCACGTCGCGCACCCGCTCGGCGGCTTTCTGCCGCGCGCGCGTCCAGGCGTCGCCGCCCAGTTTGTGCAGCGGGGCGTTTTCGTCCGCGCCGCCGGCGTAGCGGCTGATCAGATGCAGCGATGACACCGGCACGTACAGCTTGTCCTCACCGGCGTAGGAGAGGATCAGGTACTCGGCCTTGATGCCGCCGGCCTCCAGCGTGGTCAGGCCGACATAGCGGCCGACACCGTGTTCCAGGTGCACCACCGGCTGGCCGGGATGCAGCTCCGCCAGGTTGCGGATCAGGGTATCGGTGTTGATGGTGCGCCGGTTGTCCTGCCGGCGGCGGCTGACGCGCTCGCCGAGCAGATCGCTTTCGCAGATCAGCGCCCGCCGGCGCAGGCCGTCGAGGAAGCCGTGTTCGGCGGCGCCGACCATCATGTAACGGCCCGCCGTTTCCGCCTGATCGAGGCGCTGAATCAGCGCCGGCGCCAGCTTGATGCGGCCGAGCAGATCCTGCAGCGTTTCACGCCGCCCCTCGCTCTCGACGGAGAAAATCACGCTGCCGTCGAAGCCTTCGATAAAGCGCCGCAGATTATCCAGCGGGGATTTATGCTGCGCCTGCACCGCCAGATCGGGCAGGGTATGGTAGTCCAGATTGGTATTGCCGGCCTTGGCCGGCAGCTCATCGGTTTTCAGCGCGATGCGCGGCCAGGCCTTCAGCTCGCCGAACAGTGCGTCGACGCGCAGCCACAGCGTATCCGGCGCCAGCAGCGGGCGCATCGGATCGACGCGGCGGCTTTCGTAACGCTGGTTGACGTCCTGCCAGAAGCGCTCGGCGGCGCCCTCCAGATCGCCGGTGTTGACGATCAGCGTATTGCCTGGCAGGTAGCTGAACAGCGACGGCAGCGGCTGGCTGAAGAACAGCGGCTGCCAGTATTCGATACCGGCGGGCCAGGCGCTTTTGCTGACCTGCTGATAGATGTGTTCGGCGTCGCGACGCACCTCAAACTGCTCGCGCCACTGGCTACGGAACAGCTCGATGGCGTTCTTGTCGGTGGGGAACTCGTGGGCCGGCAACAGATTGATGGCCTCGACTTCGCTCAGCGTACGCTGGGTATCGACGTCGAAGATACGCAGACTGTCGATTTCGTCATCGAAAAAGTCGATGCGGTAAGGCTCATCGCTGCCCATCGGGTAAAGATCGAGCAGCGCGCCGCGGGTGGCGAATTCGCCGTGCTCCATCACCTGATCGACGCTGCGGTAGCCGGCCTGTTCCAACTGCGCGCGCAGCTTGTCGCGCGACAGGCGCTGGCCTTTCTTCATCACCAGCGCGTAGCCGTGCAGGAATTCGTGCGGGCAGACGCGCTGCATCAGGGTGTTGACCGGCAGAATGATCACGCCGCGCGCCATGGTCGGCAGGTGATACAGGCTCGACAAACGATCTGAGATGATTTCCTGGTGCGGCGAGAAGCTGTCGTACGGCAGGGTTTCCCAGTCGGACAGCGTGGTCACCATCTGGTCAGTGAACTGCTGGATCTCGTCGCGCAGCCGCAGGGCGTTTTGCATATCCGGCGCGATCAGCATCACCGGGCCAGGGTGGCGTTCTACGATCTCGGCGCATTCCACGGCACAGGCCGCGCCGGTCAGTTGCCCCAGTTGGCGCAGATCGCCCGCGCGATCGGGCAGAGAATAACGAGGGGATGAAGAACGGTTACGGCTATCGGAAGTGCTCATTCAGGTATCTTTAATCAATGTGTTGGATGGCGTCCCGGCACGGATAACCCAGCGCCTTTATGCTGTTTATAGTAGCCCAGCGGCCGGCAAACTGACACAGCAAAAAGCGCTGCTCATCAATTTTCTGCCGGTTATTTAACCGGTTAATGCCGTCTGTTTTTTGCGGCTGAGGATAAATAACGCGCGAAGCTGCCGCCGTCTCCCTCTTCGCCGCCACGCAATAAAAGGCCGTCGGGTGTTCCCTAAACGAGGGAGAGCCTTTATTATCCATGATCACTTTGCTTAAGCCACGGCTATCAAACGGATTTCATGTATCAACCTGTCGCGTTATTCATTGGCCTGCGCTACATGCGCGGGCGAGCCTCAGACCGCTTCGGGCGGTTTGTTTCCTGGCTTTCCACCATCGGCATTACGCTGGGGGTGATGGCGTTGGTCACCGTGCTGTCGGTGATGAACGGTTTCGAAAAGGATCTGGAGAACAACATCCTCGGCCTGATGCCGCAGGCGTTGGTCACCAGTCCACAGGGATCGGTCAACCCGCAGCAGCTGCCGGCCTCCGAGGTGCAGAAGCTGCAGGGCGTCACGCGCGTTGCGCCGCTGACCACCGGTGACGTGGTGCTGCAAAGCGCCCGCAGCGTGGCGGTTGGGGTGATGCTTGGCGTCAATCCCGACGAGGCCGATCCGCTAACCCCCTATCTGGTCAACGTCAAGCAGCAACAGCTGCAGCCGGGCCAATACAACATCATCATCGGCGAACAGCTGGCGGGGCAACTGGGCGTCAAGCGCGGCGATTCGCTGCGCGTGATGGTGCCGAGCGCCAGCCAGTTCACACCGATGGGCCGCATCCCCAGCCAGCGCCTGTTCACCCTCATCGGCACCTTCCATGCCAATAGCGAGGTGGACGGCTATCAGCTGTTGGTCAACCAACAGGATGCCTCGCGCCTGATGCGTTACCCGGCCGGCAACATCACCGGCTGGCGCCTGTTCCTGCAACAGCCGCTGACGGTCGATACCCTCAGCCAACAGGCGCTGCCGGCGGGCACCGTCTGGAAAGACTGGCGCGATCGCAAGGGCGAGCTGTTCCAGGCGGTGCGCATGGAGAAGAACATGATGGGGCTGCTGCTCAGCCTTATCGTGGCGGTGGCGGCGTTTAACATCATTACGTCGCTCGGCCTGCTGGTGATGGAGAAGCAGGGCGAGGTTGCCATTCTGCAGACCCAGGGGCTGACCCGCCGCCAGATCATGTCGGTATTCATGGTGCAGGGCGCCAGCGCCGGCATCATCGGTTCGCTGCTCGGCACGCTGCTCGGCGTGCTGCTGGCCACCAACCTGAATAACCTGATGCCGATCCTCGGCGCCTTGATCGACGGCGCTTCGCTGCCGGTGGCGGTCGATCCGCTGCAGGTGACGATCATCGCCGTGGTGGCGATGGCGGTTTCCCTATTGTCCACGCTTTATCCTTCATGGCGCGCTGCCGCCGTACAACCCGCTGAGGCTTTACGTTATGAGTAACCATCTTTTGTTGCAGTGTGACAACCTGTGCAAGACCTATCAGGAAGGCAACCTGCACACCGACGTGCTGCGCAACGTCAGCTTTGCTATGCAGCAGGGCGAAATGATGGCGATCGTCGGCAGCTCGGGTTCCGGCAAGAGCACCCTGTTGCACCTGCTGGGCGGGTTGGACTCACCGACCTCCGGCGAGGTGATTTTCAAGGGCGAATCGCTGAACGCCATGTCTTCGGCGGCCAAGGCTGAGCTGCGCAACCGCCAGTTGGGCTTCATCTATCAGTTCCACCACCTGTTGCCGGACTTCACCGCGCTGGAAAACGCCGCCATGCCGCTGCTGATCGGCGGCGCCAAACCGGCGCAGGCGCAGGAGAAAGCGCGGGAGATGCTGGCGGCGGTCGGGCTGGAAAAGCGCAGCAAACACCGTCCGTCCGAGCTTTCCGGCGGCGAGCGTCAGCGCGTAGCGATCGCCCGCGCGCTGGTCAACAACCCGGCGCTGGTGCTGGCGGACGAACCGACCGGTAACCTGGATAAACGCACCGCGGACAGCATCTTCGATCTGCTGGGCGAGCTGAATGTGCGTCAGGGCACCGCGTTCCTGGTGGTGACGCACGATCTGCAACTGGCCAAGCGTCTGAGCCGCCAGCTGGAAATGGCCGACGGCCACCTGCAGGCGCAGCTGACCCTGATGGGGGCCGAGTAATGGCGGGAGCCTCACTGTCCTTCCTGACGGCCCTGCGTTTCAGCCGCGGCCGTAAACGCGGCGGCATGGTGTCGCTGATCTCGGTTATCTCCACCATCGGCATTGCGTTGGGGGTGGCGGTGCTGATCGTCGGCCTGAGCGCGATGAACGGCTTTGAGCGCGAGCTGAAGAACCGCATTCTGGCGGTGGTGCCGCATGGCGAACTCGAACCGGTCAATCAGCCGTTCAGCGGCTGGCCGTCGATTCTGCAACGGGTGGAAAAGGTGCCGGGCATTGTGGCCGCCGCACCGTACATCAACTTTACCGGCCTGATGGAAAACGGCGCGCAGCTGCGCGCGGTGGAAGTCAAAGGCGTTGATCCGCAGCAGGAGAGCCGGCTGAGCGCGCTGCCGCAGTATGTGCAGGGCGACGCCTGGGCCAACTTCAAGCCCGGCGAGCAGCAGGTGATCCTCGGCAAGGGCGTGGCCGACGCGCTGGGCGTCAAGCAGGGCGCCTATGTCACGGTGATGATCCCCAACAGCGACCCGGAAATGAAGCTGCTGCAGCCGAAGCGCATTCGCCTGCATGTGACCGGCATTTTGCAGCTCAGCGGCCAGCTCGATCACAGCCTGGCGCTGGTGCCGCTGGCCGATGCGCAGCAGTATCTCGACATGGGTGACAGCGTCACGGGCATCGCCCTCAAGATGAACGACGTGTTCGCCGCCAACAAACTGGTGCGCGACGCCGGCGAAGTGACCAATTCTTATATCTACATCAAAAGCTGGATCGGCAAGTACGGCTATATGTATCGCGACATCCAGATGATCCGCGCCATCATGTACCTGGCGATGGTGCTGGTGATCGGCGTAGCCTGCTTCAACATTGTCTCCACGCTGGTGATGGCGGTGAAAGACAAAAGCGCCGATATCGCGGTGCTGCGCACCCTGGGCGCCAAAGACGGTTTTATCCGCGCCATCTTCATCTGGTACGGGCTGCTGGCCGGGCTGCTGGGCAGCCTGAGCGGCGTGGTGATCGGGGTGATCGCCTCGCTGCAGCTGACCAACATCATCCGGGGCATCGAGAAACTGGTCGGCCATTCCTTCCTGTCGGGCGATATCTACTTCATCGACTTCCTGCCTTCCGAGCTGCACTGGCTGGATGTGCTGATCGTGCTGGCGACCGCCATCGTGCTGAGCCTGCTGGCCAGTTGGTATCCGGCGAGGCGCGCCAGCCGCATCGATCCGGCGCGGGTGCTGAGCGGACAATAAAACCCACGGGGAGGCAGCGATGCCGCCCCGTTTTTTTAGCCTGGGAATGGGTTATGTACTACGGTTTCGATATGGGCGGCACCAAGATTGAGCTGGGAGTGTTCGACGACAACCTGCGGCGCATTTGGCAAAAGCGGGTGCCGACGCCGCGCGACGATTATCGGCAACTGCTGGCCACGCTGTGCGATCTGACCCTGGAGGCGGATGCGTTTTGCGGCCGGCGCGGCAGCGTCGGCATCGGTATTCCGGGCCTGCCCAACGACGATGACGGCACGCTGTTTACCGCCAACGTGCCGGCGGCGATGGGGCGTCCGCTGCCGCGCGATCTGGCGGCGCTGATCGGGCGCGAGGTGCGGGTCGATAACGACGCCAACTGCTTTGCGCTGTCGGAAGCCTGGGACGACGAGTTCCGCCGCTACCCGACGGTGCTGGGCATCATCCTCGGCACCGGCGTAGGCGGCGGCCTGATCGTCGACGGCAAGACGGTGCCTGGGCGCAACTATATCGCCGGCGAGTTCGGCCATTTGCGCCTGCCGGTGGACGCGCTCGAGGTGCTGGGGCGTGATGTGCCTCGCGTTGCCTGCGGGTGCGGCCATCAGGGTTGCATCGAAAATTACATATCGGGCCGCGGTTTCGAATGGATGTACGCCCATTTCTATGGCCGGCGCTTGCCTGCCACCGAGATCATTGCGCATTATCAGGCGGGTGAGCCGCAGGCGGTGGCCCACGTCGACCGCTTTATGGACGTGCTGGCGATCTGCCTGGGCAACCTGCTGACGGTGCTGGATCCGCATCTGGTGGTGATCGGCGGCGGGTTGTCGAACTTCGACGCCATTTATCAGGCGTTGCCGCAGCGGCTGCCGGCTCACCTGCTGCGGGTGGCCCGGCTACCGCGCATCGAGAAAGCGCGCTATGGCGACGCCGGCGGCGTGCGCGGCGCAGCGTTTCTCAATTTGGCTCGCCCAAAGTAATGGGCGTTGCGGCCAGGCGTGAATATATGCAGCCAACAACGCCGCAACGTCCAGTAAGAAGGGTAAACAGGGAAAAGTAAGGAGAGAGTTAATGCACACTCGCCATCGGCTGTGTCAGTTTCGCAAGAGTAAGCATGTGCTGCATCAGCGCTTTCGTTCACGTATTTTTCACCGTGACACCATGGCGGCGGCAGAGCTGAAAAAGCCGTTTGTGGTGGTGTTGACCGGGGCCGGCATTTCGGCCGAGTCGGGCATTCGCACCTTCCGCGCCGCGGATGGGCTGTGGGAAGAGCACCGGGTGGAGGACGTCGCCACGCCGGAAGGTTTCCAGCGCGATCCGGCGCTGGTGCAGGCGTTTTACAACGAACGCCGCCGTCAGCTGCAGACGGAGGAGATCGTCCCGAACGCCGCGCACCGCGCGCTGGCGGATCTGGAAGAGTGGCTGGGAGACAACTTCCTGCTGGTCACGCAAAACATCGATAACCTGCATGAACGCGCCGGCAGCAAGCGGGTGCTGCACATGCACGGCGAATTGCTGAAGGTGCGCTGCACCCAGTCGGGGCAGGTGTTCGAATGGCCCGGCGATCTCAGCGTCGACGATCGTTGCCACTGCTGCCAGTTCCCGGCGCCGCTGCGGCCGCACGTGGTGTGGTTCGGTGAGATGCCGCTGGGCATGGACGACATCTATCAGGCGTTGAGCAAGGCCGATTTCTTCGTCGCCATCGGCACCTCAGGCCACGTCTATCCGGCGGCCGGCTTCGTGCATGAGGCGCGGCTGGGCGGCGCCTATGCGATGGAGCTGAACCTGGAGCCGAGTCAGGTGGAAAGCCAGTTCGACGAGAAACACTACGGTCTGGCCAGTGAAGTGGTGCCGCGTTTTGTGCACAAATTCCTGGTGGGCAAGGTGGCGCGGGCCGACAGGCCCTGAGAAAGGCATCAGGGCGCACTGCGCGCCCTGATGTGATGGCGGGGCGTATTAGCGCCCGGCTTTCAACTTTTGGAAGTAGCTTTCGTACAGCGTGCTGGCGTCGCCGACGTCGTTTTGCCACTCGCCGTGCTCAATCACCGTCTTATCCGGGTAGAGAGACGGATCGTTGGCGATCTCCGGCGACAGCAGCTTCTTCGCCGCCAGGTTCGGCGTCGGGTAACCGATGGTCTCCGCCACCTGCACCGCGATTTCCGGCCGCAGCAGGAAGTCGATCAGCTTCAGCGCCCCTTCGACGTTGCGCGCGTTGGCCGGAATGGCCAGGCTGTCCATCCAGAAGATCCCGCCTTCCTTCGGCCAGACGATCTCCAGCGGCGTGCCGGCCTGGCGCGCCACAAAGGCCGAACCGTTCCACACCATGCCGACGTTGACTTCCCCTTCCATAAACGGGTTGCCCGGGTTGTCGGAGTTGAAGGCCAGCACGTTTGGCATCAATTTTTGCAGTTCGTGGTAGGCGGCTTCGATCTCTTTCGGGTCGGTGGTGTTGCCGGAATAGCCCAGCTTGAGCAGCGCCATTTGGAACACTTCGCGTGCGTCGTCAGTCAACAGCAGGCGGCCCTTGTACTGCGGTTGCCACAGATCGGCCCAGGCGGTAACGGTAGAGGGATCTTGCGCGTCGCTGTTAACGCCGATGGCAGTAGCGCCCCAGATGTAAGGAATGGAATAGTCGTTGTTGGGATCGAACGGCTTGTTCAGCAGGGTGGGATCGAGATCCTTGAAGTGGCTGAGCTTGCTCTTGTCGATTTTTTGCAGCATGCCTTCCTTGCTCATCTTGGCGATGAAGTAAGTGGAAGGCACCACCAGATCGTACGCGCCGTCTTTGTAGGTTTTCAGCTTGGCGTACATGCTTTCGTTGGATTCATAGGTGGAATAGATCACCTTGATGCCGGTTTCCTTGGTGAACTGCTCCAGCAGCCCCGGCGGGACGTATTCAGTCCAGTTATAGAAGTACAGTGTCTTGCCGTCAGAGGCGTTTGCAGAGCAGAAACTCAGCGCCATCATCCCGGCTGCGAGCAGATGTGACCACTTTTTCATGCAGCGTATCCTTCAGCAGTAGTGAGCCGAACCCGTATGGGCTGCCGTTTTCGGCCGCGCCATACCCCAGAAAGGGGCCATTATAGGGGCCGGGGCGGGGTGGGTAAAGGCGGTTATCCCGTTGGCAAATCAAGGGGTTCGGCGGCTTAAAGCGCATCACAATTTGTGTGTCTCGCGCTGGACAGGCGGTGAAGCGCGTGCGAAACAATAATTTTGGCGAATAAACGAGGGCGGCGATGAATTTCAAACAGGTCTTCAGCCAGGCGGAGCTCAGCAAGACGGATCTGACGATTTTGCACTGCATTCTCGACAACCCGGACGCCTGCATCGACGACGGCATCCGCGCGGTGTCCGCACGCTGCTACAGTTCCCCCTCGACGCTGGTGCGGCTGGCTAAAAAGCTGGGCTTTCGCGGCTATCTCGAACTGGTCTATTTCATCAAGTTCAACCTGACGATGGCGCCGGCCTACCAGGCGGCACGCCCTACGTCGGCGGCACCGCCGGCCCAGCAGGCGCAGTTTCTCGATCTGCTCGACAGCGGCAAGATCCTGATCCACGGCAGCGGTTTTTCACAGCTGGTGGCGCAGTATATGTACAACAAGTTTATGACGCTGGGCGTAGACAGTTACCTGTCGCTGTGGCCGGATTTCGACATTCTTGACCGCGAGACGCGCTTTCGCTTCGACATGGTGATCGTGATTTCAAAGTCGGGCAACAGCGGCTCGGCGCTGAGCTGGAGCGAAGCGGTGAAGCGTAATCACATTCTGCTGGCGGCCTTCTGCGGCGACGGCGACAGCCCGCTGGCGCAGCAGGCCGATATGACCTTTCTGTTTGAGGATCGGCAAAAATACGATCACGATATCTACTATCCCAACCCATTTTTCGGCCACTGTCTGTTGGGATTCGAGAATGTGATCACCGCCTGGTTTGAACGACGCGGCCGCTGACGGCCGCATCGCACCGTTTAGCGCCAGTGCCTGGCATACTGACGGTGGGCCAGCAGGTACTCCTCCACCAGCGTTTTCGCCAGCGAGTAGGAGTTGACCAGCGGGTGCACCATCAGCGCCTTGATGGCCAGTTGGCGGTTGCCGGTCAGGATCGCCGCCACCGCCAGCCGTTCGTACTCTTTCACCTGCGAAATCAGGTTTTTCTGGGTGTCGGGAATATCGCGCATTTTGACCGGCTGAATCCCGGCGCTGCTCAATTCGCAGCTGATTTCGATCACGTCTTCCGGGTGCAGAAAATCGAGCGTGTCGCGGTTTTGCATCGATACCACTACGCGTTTTTGCCGGCCGCTGTTGACCGCCTCCAGAATGTCGATCGCCACCCCGGCATAGCCGCCGCTGTCCGGCTGCTCGATAAACTGTTGCAGCGTCAGCATCTCACGTTTTTTCACCTTGCCCTGGTTGGACTCGCGCTGCATGTAGGAGTTTTCGCGCTGCAGATAATGGCTGAAGTAGACAGAGAAGGCGTGTTCCAACTGGTGGGGGATGTCCAGCTCGCCTAACTCTGACAGCATTTGGCGGTTGATCGCCGCGATTTGTTCGCCGCGGGTCTCGCCGCCCGCGACGATGGCGGCGATCGCCTGCTCACGGTAGTAGTAATAGTAGAGATACTCGTTGAGCATCAAATTGTCCGACAGCGCCACCAGCTCCGGCGAGAAGTATTTCATGCAGGTATCGCGATACAGGCGCGGATCCGCCAGCAACTGTTCCGTGACCGGCTCGCCGTTGACGCGCGCATTGCGGAACCAGGAAAGATGGTTGAGGCCGAAGCAGTCGACGCTCAGTTGGTCTTCGCGGCAGTCCAGCAGCTCGGCCAGTTCGCGGATAAACTCGCTGGGGGCGTCGCAGATGCCGTAGACCCGGCGCTGGAAGCCGGATTTGATGATCGCCTCGGTCACCATGCCGGAAGGATTGGTGAAGTTGAACAGGACCGCGTCCGGCGAGGAAACCTGCTCGATCAGGCGGCAATAGTCGAGGATCGCCGGAATTGAACGCATCGCCATGGCGAAGCCGCCGGCGCCGGTGGTTTCTTGCCCGAGCAACTGGTGATTGAGCGCGATGCGCTCGTCATGGATGCGGCCTTCCTCGCCGCCGATGCGCAGGGTGGTGATGATGTAATCGGCGTCTTGCAGCGCCTGGCGCGGATCGCTGCTGAGGCTGAAAGCAATGTCGCCGCGAATGCGCTGGAATACGCCCTGCGCGAGGGCGCCGTAGATCGCCAGATGGCGCTCATCGGTATCCATAAACACTACTTCGGTAATGCCGATGCGATGGGCGTTATAGGCGATGGATTTGGCGAGGAACGGGGAACGCACGCCGCCGCCGCCGAGAACGGTTAATTTCATTCGATATCTCCCATTAATAAAGCGTTAGAGTGCCGCTAAATATTTCTCTACCTGATTTTTGACCTTGCCGACCGTGACGCCGTAAATCACCTGCACTTCACGGCGATTCTTCACCACGCCTTTGGCGCCGGTACTTTTCAACGCGGCCTCATCCACCCGCGCCATATCCTTTAATTCCACCCGCAGCCGGGTAAAGCAGTTATCGACGGAAATAATGTTTTCCTTGCCACCCAGCGCGCGAATAATGATGCCGCTTGGCTCGTCCGGGGTATTTTTACGGTTCCGGTAATCCTGTTTGGAATAGAGTTTGACGTCCTGATCATCTTCACGGCCCGGCGTCTTCAGATTGAGCTTCAGCACCAGCGTTTTGAACACCAGGTAATACACCGCAAACTGCACCAGCCCGATGACCACATACAGCGGCCAGCGGGTGAGGGAGACCGGCAGTGGCAGGTTGTAGGCCAGGAACTCGACCAGCCCGCTGGCGCCCCAGGGGCGCACTTGGAACAGGTTGCAGGCTACCTGCGAGAGCGCGGTCAACACGGCGTGGATCACCCACAGCAGCGGAGAGATAAACAGGAAGGTGAACTCTATCGGCTCGGTGATGCCGACCAGGATCGAGGTGGTGATGGCCGGGATCAGAATCGCCTTGGCCAGCATTTTCTTTTCCGGTTTGGCGGTGTGATAGAAAGCCAATGCCGCGCCCGACAGGCCGAAGATGGTCACCATCCCTTGCTGCGAGAAACGCAGCGCCTCGTTCATCAGCGGCGAGATGCTTGGGTCGCGCATGTAGGCCAGGAAAATCGCCTGCGAGCCGGAGACGGTCTGGCCGTCTTGTACGATCGAACCGCCGATACTGGTGAGCTGGAACGGCGACCAGATAAAGTGGTGCAGCCCGGTGGGGATCAGGAATTTCTCGAAGAAGCCGTAGACGAATACCCCGAGCGAGCCGGCGCTTTTCATAAAGCCGGTAAGCGCGATCAGGCCCTGTGAGATAGCCGGCCACAGGTAGCTGAAGGCGACGGCGTACAGCATGATGATCGGCGTCATGGCAATCAGCACCAGCTTGGCGCCGCCGTAGACCGAGAACACGCCGTTGAGTTCGACGTTGCACAGGCGGTTATGCACCCAGGCAATCGTGACGCCGAGGATAAGACCGAGGAAAATGCCCATATCTACCACGGTAAATCCCAGCAGTTCCGTTTGCCCGGTGCCGTAATACTCACCGTTGATCTTGGCCGCGACGTGGCCGCTGAATTGCAGATAAGACGAATTGGCGCCGAGGAACATGATAAAGCACATCACCGCGACCAGCGCCGCTTCGCTTTTCTTGTCTTTGGCCAGGCCGTAGGTAATACCGATACAGAAAATCAGCCCGAGATTGCCGAATAACGGCCAGAAGGTATCGCCGATCATTTTACCGATAGAGAAGACGGCGGAATGTTCATTGATTAATGTGGCATTGGTAAGAATAGAACTGAGCGCCAGAATCAGACCGATTACCGGCAGGAAAAATATCGGCCCCATCATGGCTTTGGAGAAAAGCTGCAGCTTATTTAAGATATTATCGATAATACCTTTCATGGCAGTTCCTTTTTATATTTTAATGGATGACGACGTTGCTGAATAAACTCCCTGAAAGCGAGAAAAAATAAGGCGCCTTGCCTGGATTCAGTTATAGGGGGAAGTTTTCGCCGCTGCAATCGGCGGGGCGGAAATAGGCACCGATGGTCAGAGAGTGACAACCGGTGCCGGTTGTGAAGGGGATCACAACCGGGCGCTGCGGCGCCCGGCGGGAAGGATTATTCTGCCTTGGGCGCGCGATCGCGCATCACCCACTGGCTGGCGATCACCAGCACCAGCGACAGCAGCAGCAAAATGGTGGCCAGCGCATTGACCTCCGGCGAGACGCCGACTTTCACCATCGAGTAGATCTTCAGCGGCAAAATCTCGTAGCTCGGCCCGGTGACGAAGGAGGAGACGACCACGTCGTCCATCGACAGGGTGAAGCTCAGCAGCCAACCGGCCGCCACCGCCGGCATCGCCAGCGGCAGGATGATTTTGCGCAGGATGGTGAACTCGCTTGCGCCGAGATCGCGCGCGGCTTCCAGCATCTTCACGTCGAAGCCTTTCAGGCGCGCGTAGACGGTCACCACCACGAACGGCAGGCAGAAGGTGATGTGCGAGAACAGCAGCGACCAGAAGCCGAGCGAAATGCCCAGCAGCATGAACAGCACCAGCAGCGAGATGGCCATTACGATGTCCGGCGACATCATCACCACGAACAGCATGCCGCCGACGAACGGCTTGCCGCGAAAGCGGTAGCGGTACAGCGCCACCGCGGTCAGCGAGCCGATCAGGGTGGCGAAGGTGGCGGAGAGCACCGCCATGGTCAGCGAGTGCCCCGCGGCCTGCAGCAGGCTGTCGTTATTCAGCAGCGTGCTGTACCACTTGGCGGTGAACCCTTGCCAGTTGATGCCAAAGCGCGAGGCGTTGAAGGAGTTGACGATCAGGATGACGATCGGGATATACAGATAGGCGTATACCAGCGTCATAAAGCCGCCGCGCAGCAGACGTCCGATCATGCCAGATCCTCCTTCTTGTTCAGCAGGCGTGCGGCCCGGTAATAGACCAGCAGCAACAGCCCCATCACCAGCGTCAGGCAGATGCTGGTGGCCGCGCCGAACGGCCAATCGCGGATATTGAGGAACTGGCTTTTAATCACGTTGCCGATCAGCAGGTTTTTGGCGCCGCCCATCAGATCGGCGACGAAGAACAGCCCCATCGCCGGCAGCACCACCAGCAGGCAGCCGGCGATAATGCCCGGCATGGTCAGCGGCACGATGATGCGGATAAAGGTCTGCAGCTTGCTGGCGCCGAGATCGCGCGCCGCCTCCAGGCAGGATTTATCGAGCTTTTCGATGCTGGAGTAGAGCGGCATCACCATAAACGGCAGCAGGATATACACCAGGCCGAGGATCACCGCTTCCGAGGTGTACATGATGCGCAGCGGCTTGTCGATGACGCCGATCCACAGCAGCGCGTCGTTGAGATAGCCGCGGGTGCTGAGAAACAGCTTCAGGCCGTAGATGCGGATCAGCGAGTTGGTCCAGAAGGGCACGATCAGCAGAAACAGCAGCAGCGGCCGCACTTTCTGCGGCAAGCGCGCCAGGATAAAGGCGAACGGATAGCCAACCACCAGGCAGCACAGGGTGGCGATCAGCGCCATGTTCAGCGAGTGCAGCAGCACCTGGGCGTACAACGGGTCGAACAAGCGCCGGTAGTTATCCAGCGTGAACACCATCTGCACCAGATTGGCGTCGTCGCGGGTCAGGAAGCTGGTGCCGATGATCATCAGGTTCGGCATGAACACGAACAACAGCAGCCAGGCGACGACGCCGACGATCACCACATTCTGGAAGACTTTACGCGATTTCTTCATCGGCCAGCACCACCTCCCAGCTTTCGACCCAGGTCACCGCCATCTTCTGGTTGAGCGAGTGATCGACGTCCGGATCGTCTTCGTTGAAGAACTCGCTGACCATCACCGTTTTGCCATTCTCCAGCTCGACCACCGACTCCAGCGTCATGCCTTTGTAGTTGCGCTCACGCACGTAACCGATCAGCCCGTCGTGCTGCGCGCTGTCGTTCACTTCTTCCACCCGCAGATCTTCCGGGCGCAGCAGCACCTTCAGCTTTTGGCCCGGCTCCACCGGCAGATCGGCATAGATGTCGCACTCGCGGCCTTCGACGTTGGCGCGCACCCGCTGTGGATCGAGGCGCTCCAAAACCACCGCGTCGAAGATGTTAATCTCGCCGATGAAGCTGGCGACGAACAGATTCTTCGGCTCTTCGTAGATCTCACGCGGCGTGCCGTCCTGCTCGATGCGGCCTTCGCGCATCACCACGATGCGGTCCGACATGGTCAGCGCTTCTTCCTGATCGTGGGTGACGAACACGAAGGTGATACCCAGCTTGCGCTGCAGCGCCTTCAGCTCGTTCTGCATCTGCTTGCGCAGCTTGTAGTCCAGCGCCGACAGCGATTCGTCCAGCAGCAGCACCTTCGGCTTGTTGACCACCGCGCGGGCGATGGCCACGCGCTGCTGTTGGCCACCGGAGAGCTGGCCCGGCCGCCGCTTGGCGAAGTCGTCCAACTGCACCATGCGCAGCGCCTCTTCGACGCGCGGCGTCAGTTCCGCCGCTGGCACCTTTTGCATGCGCAGGCCGAAGGCGACGTTGTCGAACACTGACATGTGCGGAAACAGGGCATAGCTCTGAAACACGGTGTTGACGTGGCGATGCTCGGCCGCAATGGCGGTGATGTCCTGGCCGTCGAGCGCGATGCGGCCCCGATCGGCGTCTTCCAGACCGGCGATCAGGCGCAGCACCGTGGTTTTGCCACAGCCGGAGGGGCCGAGAATGGTGAGGAATTCGCCGTGATTAATCGTCAGATCCAGATCGGCAATGATGGTTTTGCCATCGAACGCTTTGCTCAGGGCATGCAGTTCAACAAGGGGTGCTCGAGAGGATATCTCAGTCATTTATCGTATTACTCTATCCCGTGGGCTAATGCAGATAGAACCGCAACTGGAAAAGACTGCCGGAGCTTGCGGGATGCCCGCTGATCAAATGAAGCTCAAACCAGTTACGCCAATGGAAATTTTTCGAGCGCGCATGATAGACGCTGAATGCCGGAATTGAAAGCCGATCCGGCCCAGATGCCGCGTTTTTCATCATGATAGCGACAAATGACCCTGTGATGACAGCGTTATTTCCCTCTGAAATCATCACAAAGATTAATGATATTGGCGAATTCTGGTTAAAAATGACCTGACGCAATATTTGATCCTGATCGGTTCCGCATAATGAAACGCGATATTCTGAGGGGCCGCTACCATGGACAAATTACTTGACCGCTTTTTCAACTACGTCTCTTTCGACACCCAGTCCAAAGCGAACGTAAAGCATGTGCCGAGCACCGACGGGCAGTTGAAGCTGGCGCGTGCGTTGCAGCAGGAAATGATCGCGCTCGGTTTCGAGCGGGTGTCGCTCAGCGAACACGGCTGCGTGATGGGCACCTGGCCGGGCAACGTCGCCTGGCCGGTGCCGGCGGTCGGTTTTATCGCCCATCTGGATACCTCGCCGGATTTCAGCGGCAAACACGTCAATCCGCAAATCGTCGAGAACTATCGCGGCGGCGACATTGCGCTCGGCATCGGCGATGAAGTGCTGTCGCCGGTGATGTTCCCGATCCTGCACCAGATGCTGGGGCAGACCCTGATCACCACCGACGGCAAAACGCTGCTGGGCGCCGACGACAAGGCCGGCATCGCCGAGATCCTCACCGCCATGGTGCGCCTGCGCGCGCGCAAAATCCCGCACGGTGACATCCGCGTGGCCTTCACCCCGGACGAGGAGGTGGGCAAGGGGGCTCAGCTGTTCGACGTGGCGGCCTTCAATGCCGAATGGGCTTACACCGTGGACGGCGGCGGCGTCGGCGAGCTGGAGTGCGAGAACTTCAACGCCGCCTCGGTGACGATCAAAATCCTCGGCAACAGCGTGCACCCCGGCAGCGCCAAGGGCGTGATGGTCAACGCGCTGTCGCTGGCCACCCGCATTCATCAGGCGCTGCCGGCGGACGAAGCGCCGGAGACCACCGAAGGCTACCAGGGCTTTTATCACCTCAGCAGCATCAAGGGCAGCGTAGAGCGCGCCGAAATGCACTATATCCTGCGCGACTTCGAGCGCGAGGGGTTCGAGGCGCGCAAACGCAAAATGGTGGACATCGCCCGCGAGGTCGGCAAAGGCCTGCCCCGCGATTGCTATATCGAAGTGAGCATCGAAGACAGCTATTACAACATGCGCGAACAGGTGGCGGAGCACCCGCACGTGATCGCGCTGGCGCAGCAGGCGATGCGCGACTGCGACATCGAACCGGTGATGAAACCGATCCGCGGCGGCACCGACGGCGCGCAGCTGTCGTTCCGCGGCTTGCCGTGCCCGAACCTGTTCACCGGCGGCTACAACTACCACGGCAAGCACGAGTTCGTGACGCTGGAGGGCATGGAGCAAGCGGTGGCGGTGATCATGCGCATCGCGGCGCTGGCCGCCGAGCGGGCGCGGTAAACCCCTTCGTTCCCCGGCCGGCTTGCGCCGGCCCGTATTCCTTTTTCTGATATGCCCGGAGGGGCTCAGCGCGCCCGCCGTTCTCTGCTTCTGTTCTCTTTATAGTTCCCGCCGCTTGGTTGTCCCGTTCATCACACAACCCGTGGTGAGGGAATCCCATTATTCTTCGAGATAAAGTTCTGGTTATGCATACAGTGTTGCTGTGTGCTTAACCGGTTTTACAGCTTCGGTGCGGTGAGCCCAGTGGCCGGGGAATGCTGGGGGAATGAGCGCTGTTAACCGCCATCAAACAGGACGTAAGAGGGTAACAATCATGGCAGAAGAAAAGAAAAATGCGCAGGTGATTAACGGCGTTAATGACGATATCGCGGAACTGAAATCGCTTTCTACGCTGCGCCAGCGCGTGGTCAGCGACGGTGAAATCGTCTCCAAATCGGCCAACGGTTTTCGGCTGGCAAATGGCAATACCGGCGTGATGCTGCGTAATGATGGACGCGATTTTTATGCGCTGACGACGCCGGGTGGCCAAGCGCTTAACGGACAGTGGAACACCCTGCGCCCGTTCTCGTTCAATTTGGCGTCTGGCCGGGTTGCCTTGCGCAATGGGGTGGACATTTCCGGCGGGGCGATGGTCTCGCACAACGCGGGTATCTCCACCTCGACCACTGGTCCGATCCCGCTTATCAATGGACAAATCTATTATTCTTCCCCTGTTGAGAGCAAGTTCACCAGCGGCGATAAGACCTCAACGATGCTGATGGGCTCACGGATTGTCGGCAATGAGCAGGATTACGGCCTGCTGTCTTATCGTGACATGAAAGGAAACTGGAACGAACTCCAGGTGAAGCCTAACGCTGAGCTTTCGGTGGGGCAATTGACCAAGCGCAATCCCAATGGCTGGTTCTGGGCTGAAGGGGTTGTCAAAAAAAATGACGCGTTAAGCGTCACCCATGGTCTGCACCTGCAGGGAAATGGAAGAGTCTATGCCAACCTGTACCTTGGCGAGCGGATACGGGAAAACCAGTTTGTGGAGATTCAGGTTGGTGATGACAAAAGCAGTGGCCTATTTGAATTCCGTAATAATGGAAACGCCTTCACCAACGGCGCTTGGCACAGCAGCTCCGACGCCCGCATGAAAACGGACATCACCCAAATTGACGGCGCATTGGACAAGCTGGCCAAGATAGGCGGCTACACCTACCTCAAACAGGGCGTGCCGGAGGCCGGGGTGATCGCTCAGGAAGTGGAGAGCGTATTGCCGCAGTCGGTAACCCAAACCGAATTGAAGCTCAACGACGGCAGCGTGCTGAAGGACGCGCGGGGCATCAATATCAACGGCGTGGTGGCGTTGCTGGTTGAGGCGCTTAAGGAAGAGCGAGCGGCCCGAGAAGGGTTGGAATCGCGGTTGGCGGCGTTGGAAGGCATGATTTCCAGCCAATAACGATAATAAAACGGCGATTTATTCAATCTCTCCAAACCGGGAATCAAATTGAGAACTCAGCGACGCGGAAATATTTTTGCATGTCGACGTTTGCCAGACAGGGAATAAATCGCCTTCAGTGCATCTGATGGAATAGTAATATCCAGGAGAAAATAATATGCCACAGGAACTGAATGGCCATGGTCCTACCGCTGGAGATTATATGGGCGGCAGCGGCGATAATCTCAATGCTCGACCTGATGGTTCGACGCCAGGCGGCTCGAACGGTAATGGCGGCAGAGACAGTAGTATCAGTGGGAACTCCCGAGAGGCTGCGAAGCAACGACAGGTCAATGCCATCAAAAATGACCCTAGCGTCAAGAGTATACTGGGTAGTTTGCTAAAAATAAGACGAGCCCTTGCACCTTATGCCTCAGTATCTTTGACGGGGTTGGATGATAGTGGCAGATTGCAGGTTCAGGTAAGTGACGTTCGCGCGGTTGATGAAATAGGTGTGCGTAACGCATTAAAGTCTGAGCCACAATTAAAAAATGTCATTGGTTTTGATTTTAATAAGTCTGGAGTGACCGGTTTTGTCGGTCATATTGATACTGGCCATAAGATCGGTAATTATCAGAGTGCACCCAACGGGAACAGTAATGGTAACAATTCTACCGCTGAAGATAAGGTGTCATTAGCCACCTATTCCGAGGTGCTTAATGGAAAAATCCCGCCGGGTTTCTGGCTTGATAATAATAGGATGATGACCGAAATTACGGAGCAATATGAAATCAACGGAGGCGGCAAAGGGGACGATCGCACAGGGTATCGGCAACGCAATGTCGAAGTACCTTCTTTGACCTCGGCCTATCAACAATTTAAACAGGTAGAACGAGAAGTGGCCGAAGAGGCCCGTAAAGCTGAGGAGGCCCGAAAGGCGGAAGAGGCCCGCAGAGTCGAAGAGGCTCGTAAGGCTGAAGAGGCTCGCAAAGCCGAGGAAGCCCGTAAGGCTGAAGAGGCCCGCAAGGTGGAAGCCGCCAGAAAAGCGTTGTTCGCTAAAGCGGGTATTATGGACGCTCCGGCGTATACGCCGGAAAAGCTAAAAGCGGCCAATGCGGCGCTGGCGGCGGCAGGCGCCATGGTGCTCAACCGCGCCCCCGCCATGCTGCAGACGTCGATGGTCGGGCAAGGTGTGATGACGACCACGAGCGAACTGGCCGGCTGGGCAGCGAGCGCATCGTGGCGGGCGGCCTACGAAGTCGGCAGTATACGCGCCGGCACCGCGGTCGCCGCCGGATCGGTGCTGGGGGCTTTTGCTCTCGGCTTCTACCCGACGGAGGTCGGTGCAGGGAGTGATCGGGTGCCCGGGCGGGATGTCAATCTGTTTGCCCTGCAGGCGAGCCTGGCGGCGGCGGGCAGGGCGACCATTCAGCCCGGCATGACCTCGGTCGATTTGCCGGTGCGCGGATTTATCACCACTGACGATAACGGGAGACAGAGCGTCAACTTCGTCAGAACGGGCGTCGGCGGCGTATCGCCGAGCGTGCCGGTATTCAGACCCGTTCGCGATGACCTGACGGGGCTGGACAAAATCACGCTGCCGGCGGTGGCGGGCGCGCCGGCCAGAACGATACTGATCAACCCGGTGCCGACCGGGCCGGCTGCGCCGGCGCATACCGGCAACGGCTCACCGGGGCCCAAATCGCCAGTGCATACCGGCACCGGCATCAGGCAGGCGGACAGCATCGTGGTTACCACCTTCCCGGCGGATGTGGTGCAGGATCTGCAAGATTTTATCCTGTGGCAGCCGGATGCGCTGGAAACCGGAGTTGAAGCTGTTTATGTGATGGTGAGCAAGCCCTATGGTGAAACCAACGCCAGGGGCAAATACAGCGGGCGTGAATACAACACCAATAAAGCAGGGGGCCCCATTCAGAACCTGGATTGGAAAGGGGCTAGCATCGACCGTGCCGGCGTGGATAAGGTGAAGCTGCATACAGGGCGTTTTGAACAGACTCCGGAAAACCAAGTGATGATTGACCGTTTGGATAAAATTTTGAAAGGGGAGCTACAACCTACTGACACTGATAGGCGATTTTATACTCATGAAATCAGAGAGTTGGAGAGGTACAGGAATCTTGGCATAAAAGATGGTGAGGTTCCGCACAGTGTTCAAGAACAGAAGGCCGTATGGAATAATACACATACTGCTACGCTTGAAGACTATAGAATAAATGAAAAGGAACAGGCGCTTTATACAGATGGGGCCCTACAAGCCGCATATGAACAGGAACTGAAAGATGCTATGGGAGGGAAGAAATAATGCCTTTAAAAGATATCGTTAAAAATGAAAGTGTAGAAGATGTGCTAACTTTTTTGGGGCCGACCGCTGATTACCGTAAATTGGATCGTCTATATACCTATAATCGCTTTGATGCAATTTCCAGCGGGGAGCTCTCTTCTACTTATGATGCATTATTCCAAAAAGGGGTGCTTCAAGATCAAAATGGAAAAGTAGTGAAAGGCCCCAACTGGAAAGAGCCGAAATTCGTAACCGAGAAAAAATACGGTATCGAATAGCCATAGTTATGGTCTGATTAGTGCATCTTTAACCCCCAGCAAACGAAAGTTTGTTGGGGGTTTTCTTTTTTGGCAGGTGGAAGGGCACCGTAACGAGAGCCTTTTGCCGGGGGCTAAAGTAGCGGCGCCCGCTATTTTTGTCGCAGGCTAACGTGCGGACACTGTAGTTAAAACGGGACGCTTGCGATCGGCATAATCGCTTGCCGCAACAAGGCGTTGCTCATAGTGTGGAGGCACATTCCCCACGCATAAGGACCGCATGATGAGCACCGAATACCGTATCGCCAGCCCGCATTTGGCGCAGTTCGTTCAGGCGATTTGGCGCCAGGCCGGCAGTACGGCGCGCGAAGCCGAGCTGGTGGCCGATCATCTGGTGCAGGCCAATCTGGCCGGGCACGATTCGCACGGCGTCGGCATGATCCCCAGCTACATGGCGTCGTTGGCGCAGGGGCAATTACAGCTCAATCAGCACGCCGAAGTGGTGCGCGACGCTGGCGCGGTGCTGACGCTCGACGGCGCGCGCGGCTTCGGTCAGGTGGTGGCCAGCGAAGCGATGGCGCTGGGCATTGAACGCGCCGGCAAGCTGGGCCTGGCGGCGGTGGCGCTGCACAATGCGCACCATATCGGCCGCATCGGCCATTGGGCGGAACAGTGTGCCCGCGCCGGTTTTATCTCGATTCACTTCGTCAACGTGGTGGGCGATCCGATGGTGGCGCCGTTCGGCGGCAGCGATCGCCGCTTCGGCACCAACCCGTTCTGCGCCATTTTCCCGCGGCCGGGCCGCACGCCGCTGCTGTTGGATTTCGCCACCAGCGGCATCGCCTTCGGCAAGACTCGGGTGGCCTATAACAAAGGCTTGTCGGTGGCGCCGGGCTATCTGATCGACGAACACGGGCAACCCACCACCGAACCGAAGGTGATGCACGAAGCGCCGTTCGGGTCGCTGCTGCCGTTCGGCTTGCACAAAGGCTATGCGCTGGCGGCGATGTGCGAGATCCTCGGCGGCGCGCTCTCCGGCGGCCGCACCACCCACGACGCTACGCTGAAAGCCGACAGCGACGCCATCTTCAACTGCATGACGACCCTGATCCTCGATCCTCAGGCCTTCGACGCCCCGCAAATGCAGGCCGAGGCCGAAGCGTTTATCGGCTGGGTGAAGGCGTCGCCGCCGAGCGGCGAACAGCCGATCGCGGTGCCGGGAGAATGGGAAGAGGCCAACCGCGCGGCGCGGCTGGAGCAGGGCATACCGATAGACGCCAATACCTGGCGGCAGATTTGCGCGGCGGCGGAGCAGGCGGGCATGGCGAATGAAGCGCTGGCCGGCTTTCGCGCGCAGGCGCGGCAGGCATAAAAAAAGCCACCCGATAGGGCGGCTTGTTCGCGTACTCGCAATCAGTCGTTAAAGTACCAATAGCCGCTGTTGACCAGCGCGGTCAGCAGCGCCAGGAATGACGGGTCGTCCACCGCGTCGCCGAGCAGGGCGGCGTCGACGCTGAAGTGCTGGCACAGGGCATCTGCGGCCTGCAGCTGGTCGGTGTCGATCAGTTCGCCGTTGACGAAGCAGCGATCGCCGACCCGCAGCACGCGCAACCCGCCCAGGCGCTGCAGCGCTTCACCCTGTTGCAGCAGTTCGTAGATTTCCCCGGCCTGATACGGCGGCTCCGGCGGCGCCAGATCCAGCTCGTGGCGCGACTGGGAGATGAACTCGCCGAACCAGTGCTGGAAGTGTTCCGGCTGTTGCACCAGATCCAGCATCATCTGCCGTAAGGCGTCCACTTCCTGCGGCAGGATCTCCGCCGGGTGTTCGCGCAGTTTAACGTCCGGATCGCCGTAGCGTTTGCTGCCCAGCTCGCGCGCCAGCACGTAATCGGCGAAGCCGCTCACCAGCTCGCGGCCGTTCGGCGCGCGGAAGCCCACCGAGTAATTGAGCGCGTTTTCCAGCGCGTAGCCTTCATGCGGGAAGCCCGGCGGAATGTAGAGAATGTCGCCCGGCTCCATCTCTTCGTCGATGATGGCGTCGAACGGTTCGACCTGCAGCAGATCTGGGTGCGGGCAGTGCTGTTTCAGCGGCGTTTTTTCCCCGACGCGCCAGCGGCGGCGGCCAGTGCCCTGAATGATGAACACGTCGTACTGATCGAGGTGCGGGCCGACGCCGCCACCAGGCACCGAGAAGGAGATCATCAGGTCATCCATCCGCCAGTCCGGCAGCTGGCGGAACGGGCGCATCAGCGCGGCGGAAGGCTCATGCCAGTGGTCCACCGCCTGCACCAGCAGCGACCAGTTGTTTTCGCTCAGGTGATCGAAGCTCTCGAAGGGGCCGTGCGCAACCTGCCAACGGCCGTCCTGGTGGCTGACCAGGCGGCTGTCCACTTCGTTTTCCATCGCCAGCCCGGCCAGCTCATCCGGGGAGATCGGATCGATAAAGTTTTTGAAGCCGCGCTTCAGAATCACCGGACGCTTTTGCCAATAGCGTTGCAAAAAATCGTTCCAGTCCAGATCTAATTGATAATCCATGTTCTATTCCAGGATAGAGGAGTGAGCCTGAGTGCGATTATAACGGAAGTTTGGCCCCGTGGATCGGGGCCGCAGCGGCATAATTTACTCGTTGTGGTGGGTGTCGTGCTGGCGGGCGAAGGTGACCTGCATGCGCGCGCCGCCGAGCGGACTGTCGCTGATGACGATTTCGCCGTCGTATTGCTCGATGATCTCCGCCGCCACCGACAGGCCAAGGCCCTGGCCGGGGCGCAGGGTATCCACCCGCTGGCCGCGCTGGAAGATCAGCTGGCGCTTGCTTTCCGGGATGCCCGGGCCGTCGTCGTCGATGACGATGGTGAGGTTTTTCTCGGAGTGCAGCGAGGTGATCTCAACGAACTCCAGGCAGTATTTGCAGGCGTTTTCCAACACGTTGCCCATCACTTCCATAAAGTCGTTCTTCTCGCCCATAAAGGTCACTTCCGGCGAGATATCCAGCGTGATCACCACCCCTTTGCGCTGGTAAACCTTGTTCAGCGCCACCACCAGGCTGTCGAGCAGCGCCGGCACCGAGTGGATCTCGCGCGTCAGCACCGTCTGGCCGGAGTTGATGCTGGCCCGGTGCAGGTAGTAACCGATTTGCTGAGAGATGCGCCCGATCTGATCCAGCATGATCGGCTCGGCTTCTTCGATGGTGGTCTGTTTGCCGCTGCGCAGCGAGCGCAGGGTGCTTTGCAGCACCGCCAGCGGCGTTTTCAGGCTGTGGGTCAGATCCGACAGGGTGGTGCGATATTTGGTGTAGCGTTGGCGCTCGTTGCGCACCAGAATGTTCAGATTGCGCACCAGGCCGCGCAGTTCGCTGGGCGGGTTCTCATCCAACTGATCGCGTTCGCCGTTCTCCAGTTCGCCCACCTGATTGACCAGCGCCTTGATCGGCCGTAGGCTCCAGTAGGCCGCCAGCCACAGCAGTGGCACCACCAGCAGCAGGTTGGCCAGCAGCACGTAGCTGAACCACTCCCACACCACGTCTGAGCGCTGCAGCTCCTGCGGAATGCTGTCGACCACCACGATGGTCAACGCCGGCAGCCGCGCCGTGGCGGCATAGGTGTTGACCGCCACCGAGTGCGTCAGCGCGTTCTGATCGGTATCGTCATAATTCTTCAGCTGATCCTGTGCCTTGGGGTTATCCCCCAGCACTTCGCTACTGATGCGGGTATCGGTGTCAATTTCGTAGAAGCCGGACTCTTCCAGCCATTCCTTGTTGATCAGCTTCTCCAGCTCCGGCACTTTGCGCTGGCTCCACAGCAGGTTGCCCTTATCGTCGTAGATAAAGACCAGCGTCGGGAAGTTGAGATCGATATCGGGGGGGATGGCGATGGTGAGCTTGTTGTCTTTCCACTGCGCCAGGCTGAAGAACAGGTTGCTCTCGCCGCGCAGCAGGCGGAAGGCGGTCTTGTCGAAGCTGACGATGTAGCCGACGACCGCCACCAAACCGTAAGAGAGCGACAGCGCCAGGATCACCCCGGCGGTCGCCATCAGGAAGCGGGCGCGCAGCGAAAACGGTTTTTTATTCTTGTTGAACATCATGTTCACTTCGCGTCAAAACGATAACCCTGGCCACGTACCGTGGTGATCACTTCATGCGGGTATTCCGCCTGCACCTTTTTACGCAAACGTCCCATCAGCACGTCGATGGTGTGGCTTTCGCGCAGTTCGGCGTCCGGGTAGAGCTGCAGCATCAACGAATCCTTGCTCACCACCTTGCCGGCGTTGCGGATCAGGGTCTCGATGATGGTGTATTCAAAAGCGGTCAGCTTGATCTGCCGATCGTTGACGCTCAGTTCGCGGCGCGACAGATCGATCTGGAACGGGGGCAGCACGATCACCTGCGAAGCCAGGCCGCTGTTGCGGCGCATCAGCGCCTGCATGCGGGCGATCACTTCTTCCAGGTGGAACGGCTTGGTGACATAGTCGTCGGCGCCGGCTTCCAGCACCGCCACTTTGTCCTGCCAGCTTTCGCGGGCGGTCAGCACCAGGATCGGCAGTTTGGTCTGGTGCGCGCGCCAACGGCGGATCAGGCTCAGGCCGTCTTCGCCCGGCAGGCCGAGATCGACGATGGCAATATCCGGCGCGTGTTCCTGCAGGAAATAATCGGCTTCCTTGGCGTCTTCGGCCGCGTCGACCTGATGGCCCATCTCGCGCATCTGAACGGAAAGGTGGTGGCGCAGCAAACCATTATCTTCAACAACCAGTACTCGCATGGCGAACTCCTGTGACTGTGCGGGTGAACGTCCTGTCACCCACGCGATAAAAGGGAACACGCTCTGCGGCGTGTCAGGGGATAACGCGGCCACCTGAACCATTTTGACAAAAAGTGCTGAGGCTATGGTAGGTATAACCCGCCCGGCTCGCAAGAGAACCGAAGCAATGTATTAAAATAAGCGTTATCAATTTGTTCGCCGACATTATCGACAAGTTCTGATAAACGTCGGATAAACAGCGACGGGGCAACGTTAAACGCAACTTAAACGCGCCAGGCATTGTCGCGAAAGCAAAATGTGAACCGGGGCGCTTGATAAGCTTTAAAGGTACTAATAAGGTATTATCGAGGTATCGGCATATTTTCTCAGGAGCGACGGATGAAGCAGTTAACCCAGGCAGAACGCATAGCGGGCGCACTTTACGGACAGATGCTGGGCGACGCGCTCGGCATGCCTTCCGAGCTGTGGCCGCGCGAGCGGGTTAAGCGCCATTTCGGTTGGATAGACGGTTTCCTTGATGGGCCGGCGGAGAACTCGGCCGCCTGCTACTTCAAGGCCGGGCAATATACCGACGATACCGCGATGGCGTTAGCGCTGGCCGATGCGCTGCGGGAAGCGAAAGGCGAGGTGGTGCCAGAGTTGATCGCCCGCAACGTGATCCGCTGGGTGGACAGTTTTGACGCCTTCAACAAGAACATTCTCGGCCCCAGTTCCAAACTGGCGCTGAGCGAGCAGAAAGCGGGAACGCCGATCGCCGAGTTGGAAAACAACGGCATCACCAACGGTGCGGCGATGCGCATTTCGCCTTTAGGCTGCGTGCTGCCGTCTGCGCCGCTGGAGGAGTTCTGTCAGCAGGTGTGGCTGGCCTCCAGCCCGACGCACAAATCTGACATCGCCGTCGCCGGGGCCGTCGCGATCGCTTGGGCGGTTGCGCGGGCGGTGGAGGGCGCGGACTGGGCCTCGATTCGCCTGGCGCTGCCGGGCGTGGCGGAGTATGCCCAGCGCCGTCAGGAGACGACGTTCAGCCCCTCGTTGGCGGCGCGTATCGAGCTGGCGTTTCAGGTGGTGGATGAAGCCAGCGATCCCGAGCAGGCCTCCGAGCGGGTGTATCAACTGATCGGCGCCGGGGTCAGCACCATCGAGTCGGTGCCGGCGGCGCTGGCGATGGTGCAGCTGGCGCAAACCGACCCTACCCGGTGCGCCGTGCTGTGCGCCAACCTGGGCGGCGATACCGACACCATCGGTGCGATGGCCACTGCGATTTGCGGCGCGCTGCATGGCGCAGAAGCGATCGAAGCCGGGTTGCTGGCGGAGTTAAAACGGATGAATCCGCTGGATATCGAGGCTTACGTTCAGGCGTTCGTGCGCTTTCGCCGCCGCCGGCAGGGCGAGGCATAACGGATCAGCTTTCGCTGGTAAACTCGTACATGTCGCTGCGGCAGAAGCTTTCGCTGTATTCGATCGGCTTCTTGCTGTGGTCGAACAGCGTTTGACGCACGATCAGCAGCGGCATCGGTTCTGATAATTGCAGCGCCCGACGGATGTCGTCGTCGGCCATCGTCGCGCTGACCTGGCTGCGCAGCGACCCCATCTCCACGTTATTTCGGCGGAAGTAGTCATAGAGCGAGATGCCAATCTCGTCGACGTTGGCAATCGCCGCCACCACCACGTAGGACACCGCCACCGACATCGGCCGCCGATCGATCAAGTGAATGCGTTTGAGTGTGTAGATCGGCGTTCCGGCCGCCAGCTGCAGCTTTTCAGCCAGTTCAGCGCTGGCGGGTACCCGCCCGCGGCTGATCCATTGCGTATCTGGCCGGCGCCCCTGCTGTAACACCTCGCTCGAGAATCCTTTGACGTCTGCCAAAGAATAGAACAGCTTCGGTTCGGGCCGTTGCAGTTGGATAAAGGTGCCGTAACCGCGTGAACGGCCGATGAGGCCGTCCTGCTCGAGGCAGGCCAACGCTTTGCGTACCGTGATGCGCGAGATGCCGAGCCGTTCGGTGAACAGGCGCTCGCTGGGCAAAAAATCTCCCGCATTCAGCAATCCTTGATCGATAGCCTGGCGCACCGAGGCGTTGAAGCGCAAATACAGCGGCATCGCGCCCGCGCTGGCCAGATCCTGCTGCAGTTTGTCCAGCAGACGCTGGTTGGTCTCCTTGCTCATAGCCGACGGAAATCCTGTAGCCGCATTGCGATGGCTTATTTAAGGGGATTTCGCCGGGCAGCGCAACTGCCGCCGCCCGGCGATAACGATGGGTGGGCATAGGATGCCCACTGGTTCATGGCTGAGACGGGTTATCGCCGGAGCGAATGTTTTTCACCTGATCGGCGCTGACCGCCGGGGCGCTGTTACCCCAACTGGTGCGCACGAAGGTCGCGAGCTGAGCGACCTGTTCATCGCTCAACCGCCAACCGAAGTCCGGCATGGTCAGGCCGGTAGGCGCACCGATGGTTACCGGCGTCCGTGAGCCGTGGAGGATGATGCTGATCAGCGACGACGGATCTTCGCTCAGCAACGCCGGATTGCGTGCCAGCTGAGGAAACGTGTTGCGATACCCCTGGCCGTCGCTACGGTGGCAGGCAGCGCAGTTGTCCAGGTAGGTTTGTGCGCCGGGCGTGTTGACCTTACCGGTGAACAACGCCTGGGCGATGCCGTCGTTGCGCGGCGGCGATGACTTCTCATCACCGGCAGGCAGCGATTTCAGGTAGACCGCGATCGCTTTCAGATCGTCATCGTTCAGATGTTGCGTGCTGTCCTGTACCACCTCCACCATTGAGCCGAAGGCGGCGAAACGTTGGGTATGGCCGGTTTTCAGAAAGCGCGTGATCTCCTGCGCACTCCAGTCCCCTAAGCCGCTGGCGGTATCGGCGCGCAGGTTAGCGGCATGCCAGCCCTCCAACGTCCCGCCGCTCAGATAGGCTGTATCGCTTTGGCTGAGCGCCTTTTCCTGGAAGCCGATACCGCGCGGCGTGTGACATGTGCCGCAGTGACCGAGCCCCTGAACCAGATAGGCACCGCGATTCCACTCGGCGCCGCGCTGCGCATCCAGCTGATAAACACCGTCTTCGCGAAAGATCAGATCCCACAATGCCAGCGGCCAACGCATGCTGAGCGGCCAGGGAATGTCGCTTTCCCGATTCGGCTGCGCCACTGCGCTGACCTTTTGCGTGAAATACAGATAAAGATCGCGGATATCGTCATCGTTGATTTTGGCAAACGACGGGTAGGGCATGGCCGGGTACAGCCGCCTGCCGTCGCGCGCGATGCCTTTGCGAAGCGCATCGGCGAACTCGGGCAGGCTGTACCCGCCGATACCGGTTTGGCGATCGGGCGTGATGTTGGTGGAGTAAATAGCGCCGATCGGCGTGGTCATCTTCAGGCCACCTGCGAAGAGGGCGCCGCCGGGCGCGGTGTGGCAGGCCGCGCAATCCCCTGCGCGCGCCAGATATTCACCGTGTTCAATTCGCGCCGTGGAAGGGAGGGCGTCGGCCGCCTTAACCGCACCTGCGGCGAGCAACAGCAGCACCGGCAATGTGGGTGTAAATCCTTTCATCTTGAGCTCCTTAGGCGTTATGCCTGCACCAGCGGGCCAGGGTTTTTCAGGTATTGCTCGCGGATCGCTTCGGCAGAGTGATAAGCCAGCGCGCCGACGATGCCGGTTGGGTTGTAGGCCAGGTTCTGCGGGAATGCACAGGCGCCAGTGACGAATACATTGGGCACGTCCCAGCATTGCAGGTATTTGTTCACCACGCTGGTGACCGGATTGTCGCCGATGATGGCACCGCCGGTAGTGTGAGTGGATTGGTAGGGGCGCACGTCATAATGATCGCCGGTTTTTCTTACCGAGATAGCCATCTGCTTTGGTTTCATAGCGTTGGCGATGTCCGCCATTTTAGCGGTGATATGCTGGGTCATTTTGATCTCATTCGATTTCCAGTCGAAGGTCATACGCAGCAGAGGCTGACCGTAGGCGTCTTTATAGGTGGGATCCAAATCCAGATAGCAATCGCGGTATGGCATCACCGATCCTTCCGAGCCGATGCTCATTGAGTGCGGGTAATTGTCGCGGATGCCTTGTTTCCAGCCGCTGCCCCAGTTCGGCGTGCCCGGCGGCAGCATCATTTGCTGGATAGGCCGACCGCCGGTGCGGGTGGCGGAGATGTAGGCGCCGCCGATAAAACCGAGATCGGCGTGGTCGAAGTTTTCCCCGTTAAGATCGTCGATCACCGTTCCGGCGGCACCGGCGCCGATAAAGGGATTGAAATGGGTATCGCGATCGTAAAAGAGAGAAATGCCGCTGTTCATTTGATAGGCGTAGTTCTTGCCGACCACGCCCTCACCAGTGACCGGATCATAGGGTTTTCCGATGCCGGAAAGCAGCAGCAGGCGAACATTATGGAGTTGGAAAGCGCTGAGGATCACCAGATCGGCGGGTTGCTCTACTTCACGCCCTTGCTCGTCGATGTAGGTGACGCCGGTGGCCTTTTTGCCGCTGCTGTCCAGATTGACCTTGATCACCTGCGCCTGGGTGCGCAGCTCAAAGTTTTTACGCTGTGTCAGTACCGGCAGGATGGTCGACTGCGGCGAGGCCTTGGAGTACATGAAGCAGCCGAAACGTTCGCAGTAACCGCAGAAGTTACAGGGGCCAAGCTGCACGCCGTACGGGTTGGTATAGGGTTCGGAACAGTTGGCGGCGGGGATAGCAAACGGATGGTAGCCTAGCGATTCGGCGGCTTTGCCAAACAGTGAGCCCGAGTAGAGCTGTTTAAGCGGCGGCGTCGGGTAGTCATTGCTACGCGGCCCTTCGAACGGATTGCCGCCCTTGATGAGCTCACCCTGCAGATTACCGGCCTTACCGGCGGTGCCGCACACCTTCTCGAACTTGTCGAAGTAAGGCTCCAACTCCTGGTAGCTGAGGGGGTAGTCCTGTAACGTCATGCCTTCCGGGATCCAGTTGGCGCCGTATTTTTCAGTGAGGGTGGTGTGCAGTTTGAGATCGGAAGGCAGGGCGCGCCAGTGCATGCCGTTCCAGTGCACGCCGGCTCCGCCGACGCCGTTGCCCGGCAAAAAAGAGCCGAGCTGGCGATAAGGCACCGCGAAATCCGCCGGCGTATGGCGCACGGTGACGGTTTCATGCGCCATTTCCTGCGCCAGCTTGAGGCGAATGCCGTAAGTCAGTTCATCGGCGATACGCGGATAAGCGAAATCAGGGTAGGTATCGCGCCGTTCACCGCGTTCCAGCGCCAGCACCTGCAGGCCGCTGTCGGTCAATTCCATTCCCATAATGGCGCCGGTCCAGCCAAAGCCGACGATCACCACATCTACCGGTGGTTTTTTTATTGTGCTCATGATTATGCATTCCTTTTGCTGGAGATACTGACCGGGTGAAGAGGATAGGGTTGGTTGGGTTTGTTGACCCAATCGGCGAAGTCCGCGCGCGCACCGGGGAAGCCTATCAATTTCCATGATGCCAGCGTTTGGTTGCCGCCGTGGATCGGATCGGCCAGATAACCTTCTTTGGTGTTTTGCAGCAGCTGTTCGAAGAAAGCTTTACCCGGCAAGGTATCCGCATCGAGTTGGCCGCTTTCCAACGCGGTCAACAGCTGTTCTTGCTCGCCATGAGACAGCTCGGCGAAAACTTTGCCGAACTGACGTTGACAGAGCTCATTGAACGCGAGGATACCGTTGCGATAGGTCTCGCGCGGCGTCAGTTTGGACTGATAGCCCAACTCCGGCGCCGATGGCACGAACGGCGGGTGCATGTACCACAGGCCGCCATGGCCGTAGGGTGTTTCCATTTGGCGATCGATGAATACCGGGACCCCCTGATCGACGGCTCCGGGGCCGTTCTCGTCGCTGGGGATCAGCCGATCGCAGGCCGCCAGCAAGAATCGCCACTCTTCGTTGTTGAAATAAACCGGAACGTAATTCGGCGAGATGCCTGCAGCCGGCTCTGCCTGGGCGTTTACCATCATGAGACCGTTACCGGCAGCGGCTAACGGGATCAGCGCCAGCGTTTTTTTCAAAAATTCACGCCGGGGCGGCGTAGGGATATGCTGTTGCGACATAATTCCACCTTGAACATGCTTCACAGTAATGCCCGCGCAGGTTTTGCATCACCTGCGCCGTCGCTCTCCAGCGACGGTAAACAGGCGGGGAAAGGAGAGGTCGTCTATCACCATATATAGTTAGCAAGCTACTTGTATGGTAATTGAGTCTAAGATCGAGAAGTGTGAAGAAACAATAAATGATCTGTTTCAAAACGTTTTTTTTACATTTCAGTTGATCGGGATCAATTTGTTAACATTCACGGTGAGCCGGCGAAGTGCAATAAGGTCGTGTTCCGCTTAACTCACATTGGAGTGCCATGGAAAACTGCATCAACGAGCCGTATGCCATAGAAGAGGCGATCGCGGCGGCTTTTTCGCCAGGTCTGCAACAAGGCCTGACCCGGCGTTCGGCGCTGCATCAGGCTCTGTTGCAACTGATTGCCGCCGGAGAACTGCCCTGGCGGGCGAAGCTGCCGCCGAGCCGTGCGTTGGCTGCCCGGCTGACGGTGGCGCGCGACACGGTGGAACTGACCTACGCGCGGCTGGAGGCTGAGGGGTTCATCAGCCGAACGGTGGGGCGCGGCAGCTTTGTGCGTTATCGTAGTGACACGCTGCTCGGCCGTGAACTGCTGACGACGGCGACGGGGCAAGAGGCGCGGCTGGCGGAGCGCGAGCTGAGCGATCGCGGCCGGGCGCTGCTGGCGGTCAGCCATACGCCGCACACCTGCCGCCAGGCTTCGCTGACGCCTTCGCTGGCGGATCTGCGGGCGTTCCCCATCGAGCAATGGCTGCAGCAGGAAAAGCAGGCGCTGCGGCGGCACGGCGAGCGGCTGTTGGGGTATGCCGATCCGCAAGGGCTGCCGGAGCTGCGCGCGGAGATCGCGCACTATCTGCAGCGGGAGCGGGGCGTCAAGGCGACGGCGGAACAGGTGATCGTGGTCACCAGCTCTCAGCAGGCGTTGGCGCTGTGTACGCAGGTGCTGTTCGATCCCGGCGATGCGGTATTCGTCGAAGAGCCGGGTTACCAGGGGGCAAAAAAACTGGTGCAGTCGGCGGGGCTGCAGGCGCGGCCGATCGGCATCGATGAACAAGGGCTGGACGTCGGGCAGTTGATGCAGGCTTCGGGCGGCGGGCGGGGCGTTTACATTACGCCGTCCCATCATTACCCGCTGGGGTATTCGCTGAGCCTCGAGCGGCGGCTGGCGCTGTTGCAGTGGGCGCAGCGCTGCCGGGCCTGGATCATCGAAGACGACTACGACGCCGAGTTCAACTACGACCGGCAAACCAAGGCGGCGCTGCAGGGGCTGGACAGCGGCGGGCGTACGCTGTACATCGGCACCTTCAGCAAGACGCTGTTTCCGGGGCTGCGCATCGGTTTCATGATCGCGCCGCCTCAATTGGTGCGGCCCTTGGTCGCCGCCAGGCAGTTTCAGGACGGCTACACGTCGGCGCTGGCGCAGATGACGCTGTTCCACTTCCTGCACGAGGGCGGCTACGCTGAGCATCTGCGCAATATGCGCACGCTGTACAAAGCGCGGCTGGACGTGCTGTACGACGCGGTGCATCGTCACCTTGCTGCCTGGACGCGTCCGGCGCTGCCGCAGGGCGGGCTGCAGCTGGTTTGCCCGTTGGCGGATGCGGCGACGGAGCGGCGGCTGGTGGCGGCGGCCGCCGAAAGGGGGATACGGCTGTACGGCCTGGCGGACTTCTACACCGGCACACCGCAGCGCGGGGCGTTGGTGCTCGGCTTCTCGGCCTATACGCCGGATGAGATCGTGCGCTTTATCGCCACGCTGGCGCAGGTGTTCAACGCGCTGCCGGTGGAAAGCGATGGCTAAAATTGGTCTGCTCGGCGTTTTGAATTGGTCCGTATTGTACCGCCGCCATGCGGTGTATTCTGCCGCTATCCGATTATTTCCCTAATGGAAATAATATCTTACACCGTGAGGCGCTATGAACCCATCAAACCCTGAAGTGACTATCCGCAGAATCAATGGCGACGACAAAGCGCAATGGCTGGCGCTCTGGCAGGGCTATCTCGACTTTTACCGCGCCGATGTCGCGCCGCAGGTGACCGATCGCACCTTCGAACGCCTGGGGCAGGATGAACAGGTGTACGGGCTGGTGGCGGAGGATGCCAACGGCCAGCTACTGGGGCTGATGAACCTGGTGTTCCACCCGTCCACCTGGAGCGCAGTCGGCTATTGTTATATCGAAGATCTCTATGTGTCGCCGCAGGCGCGTGGCCATAAGGTGTCGGAAAAGCTGTTCGAACAGGCGTACCGATTGGCAGAGACGCGCGGCAGCGATCGGGTCTACTGGATGACCCAGGAGTACAACGCGCCGGCGCGCTCGCTGTACGACAAAATCGGCAGAAGAAGCTCGTTTATCGTTTATACCCGTTAACCGCAGGAGGCGTGTATGGCAATGAATCGTTATGGTCAGCCGATTGGCGAACCGATGCCGGATTGGCAGCCGGCTCGCCGTCCGGGCGGCGCGACGCTCGGCGGGCGTTTCTGCTCGCTGGCGCCGCTCGAGCCGCAGCGGGATTACGCCGCGCTGTTCGAGGCGTTTCAACTGGCGCCGGACGGCCGCGACTGGACCTATCTGTCTATCGAGCGGCCCGATACGCCGGCGGCGATGCTGCAGCATCTGGAAACGCTGCAGGCCAACCCGACGCTGGTTAATCTGACGGTGTTCGACGCCGCCAGCGACGCGCCGGTGGGCACGGTGGCGCTGATGCGCATCGACGAGGCCAATGGCGTGCTGGAGATCGGCCACGTCAGCTGGTCGCCGTTGATGAAACAGCGCTCCAGCGCCACCGAGGCTATCGCGCTGCTGCTGCGCTATGCCTTCGACACGCTGGGCTACCGCCGCTGCGAGTGGAAGTGCGACAGCCATAACGCGCCCTCCCGCCAGGCTGCGCTGCGCTTTGGCTTTCGCTACGAGGGTAACTTCCGCTATGCGGTGATCGTCAAGGGGCGCAGCCGGGATACCGACTGGTTCGCCATCACCGCCGACCGGTGGCCGACGGTACGACAGGCGCTGGCGCGCTGGCTGAGCGCGGACAACTTCGATGCGCAGGGGCGGCAGATAGCTCGGCTGCAGGTGTTGCGCGGCGAATAATAAGCAAAAAGGCGGCCCGCGGGCCGCCTTTTTATCGGGCTAAAGCGCTTACTTCAGCTCGTCGACCAGGGTGGTGGCGCGGCCGATGTAGTTGGCCGGGGTCATCGCCTTCAGACGGGTTTTCTCTTCTTCCGGCAGCGCCAGGCCATCGATGAACGCCTGCATGCCGGCAGCGTCCACGCGCTTGCCGCGGGTCAGCTCTTTCAACTTCTCGTAAGGCTTTTCGATGCCGTAGCGGCGCATCACGGTCTGGATCGGCTCGGCCAGCACTTCCCAGTTGTGATCCAGTTCGTCCAGCAGGTGTGCCTGATTCACTTCCAGCTTGCTGATGCCTTTCAGGGTGGCCTGGTAGGCGATCAGCGCATAGCCCAGGCCCACGCCCAGGTTACGCAGCACGGTGGAATCGGTCAGGTCGCGCTGCCAACGGGAGACCGGCAGTTTGCCCGCCAGGTGGCCCAGCACGGCGTTGGCCAGGCCCAGGTTGCCTTCGGAGTTTTCGAAGTCGATCGGGTTGACCTTGTGCGGCATGGTGGAAGAACCGATTTCGCCGGCGATGGTCTTCTGCTTGAAGTGGTTCAGGGCGATGTAGCCCCAGATGTCGCGGTCGAAGTCGATCAGAATGGTGTTGAAACGCGCTACGCAGTCGAACAGCTCGGCGATGTAGTCATGCGGCTCGATCTGGGTGGTGTACGGGTTCCAGGTGATGCCGAGCGAGGTCACGAACGCTTCGCTGAACTGATGCCAGTCCACTTCCGGGTAAGCGACGATGTGGGCGTTGTAGTTGCCGACCGCGCCGTTGATTTTACCCATGATCTCCACGCGCTCCAGCTGGCGGTATTGGCGCTCCATGCGGTAAGCCACGTTGGCGAACTCTTTGCCGACGGTCGACGGGGTCGCCGGCTGGCCATGGGTGCGCGACAGCAGCGGGATATCGCGGTATTCCAGCGCCAGCCCTTTCAGCGCATCGATGATTTTACGCCAGTAAGGCAGCACCACGTCCTGACGGGCGCTTTGCAGCATCAGCGCGTGCGACAGGTTGTTGATGTCTTCGGAGGTGCAGGCGAAGTGGATGAACTCGGACACCGCGTGCAGCGCAGGCACCGCCGCCACTTTTTCCTTCAGGAAATACTCGACCGCTTTCACGTCGTGGTTGGTGGTGCGCTCGATGGTTTTGATACGCTGAGCGTCTTCTTCGTTGAATTCAGCGACGATTTTGTCGAGGAAAGCGTTTGCGTCGGCGTCAAAAGCGGGAACTTCCTTGATTTCTGCGCAGGCGGCCAGTTTTTGCAGCCAACGTACTTCAACCTGTACGCGGAATTTCAGCAGACCGTATTCGCTGAAAATGGGGCGCAGTGCGCTGACTTTATCACCGTAGCGTCCATCAACGGGGGAAACGGCGGTCAGTGAGGATAATTCCATCGGTAGCAACTCCTGGGATCGATTAACAATGAGCAACGATATTTTGCGCCTGCTTGAACAGACGATTACGGGAAAACATTAACTGCAGGCGGCTGCCGCCAACCTGTTGCCACAGCACGGCGGCGCGAATGCCGGCCAGCAGCGTGGCGCGAACCTTGGCCTGCACCTGCGGGTTCTGCAAGATAGCCGGCGAGCCGGTTACCTGGATACGCGGCCCGAGCGGGCTGACCACGTCGACGTAAATGCCGGCCAGCGCGCTGATGATGGTGTCTGACTCAAGATCGAAGTGCGCCAGCTGGCGTTCGAGTTGGCCGAGGCGTTCACCGAGCGTGTTCATCGCCTGTTTGTTGGCGTTGAGCTTGCGCTCCAGCACCATCAGGCTGATGGTGTAGCGGGTCAGTTCCGCGCCCGGCCCTTTGTTGTTGGCGTTAAGCACGCCCATCAGGGTTTCGAGGCCGACCATCAAATTGCGCTCCTCGCCGCCGAACACCGCCAGCGTGGAGGGCGGGTCCATCTGCAGCAGGCTTTTCAGCGAGGTCTGAAAGGCTTCGCGATTGCATTGCCCTTCGTGGGCCAGCTGCTGAACCAAACGCGCCGCCTGGCTGATGCCCGCCATGGCCAGCGTGATGTCATAATAATTCTTCGCCACGAATACTCCTGTAAACGCTGTGAACGGTACATGGCTTACTGCATAAGGTTGTGTGTATCGCCAGGGTAACGGCGGCGGCCGCGAACGGGAACGATCGGGCGTGGCTGTAACAACGATGACAACGAATGCCGCGGATCATGCCACAAAATCGAGGGTAAACCCAGCGTCTAATACGCCTGCGGCAAGGCGGATGCGCCGTGCGGCGCAGAACTGCGCAAATAGGCGGCGAAAATCGCCGGCGCGGCGGTGCGAACTTATTGTTGCGGCGACAAATAAAGTGCGGTGGCTGCATCTATACTGCCAACGTGACCCCTTAAATAAAGACCTCTATATGCACGTAAAAAACAAGCAGCCACTGCCGGCGGTAACGCTGGCGGCCATCGGCGTGGTGTACGGCGATATCGGTACCAGCCCGCTGTATACCTTGCGCGAATGCCTGACGGCGGAGGAGGGCATCACCCTGACGCCGGCCTCGATTTACGGCTTTTTGTCGCTGATTTTCTGGCTGCTGACGCTGGTGGTGTCAATTAAGTACATTTGTTTTGTGATGCGTGCCGACAACGACGGCGAGGGAGGCATTCTGACACTGATGTCGCTGGCGATCCGCAAGCTGGATGCACGCTGGGTACCGGCGGCGGTGCTGATCGGGCTGGTGGGCGGCAGCTTCTTTTACGGCGACGGGGTGATCACTCCGGCCATTTCGGTGCTCTCGGCCATCGAGGGGCTGCAGATTATCGCCCCCGAGCTGGACAGCTTTATCGTGCCGCTGTCGCTGCTGGTGCTGACCGCGTTGTTCGCGATCCAAAAACGCGGCACCGGCAGCGTCGGCAAATTGTTCGCCCCGGCGATGGTTATCTGGTTCCTGACGCTGGCGCTGCTGGGCATCGGCGGTATTCTGCATCACCCCGGCGTGCTGCGGGCACTGAACCCTTACTGGGCGGTGAATTTCTTCCTCGAATACAAGGCGGTGTCATTCTTTGCGTTGGGCATGGTGGTGCTGTCGGTCACCGGTGCCGAAGCGCTGTACGCCGATATGGGCCACTTCGGTAAAAAGCCGATCCGTTTGGCGTGGTTTACGCTGGTGGCACCGGCGCTGGTGTTGAATTATTTCGGCCAGGGGGCGCTGCTGTTGGCCAATCCGGCGGCGATCAACAACCCGTTCTTCCTGCTGGCGCCGACCTGGGCGCTGATCCCGCTGCTGGTGATCGCCACGCTGGCGACGGTGATCGCCTCGCAGGCGGTGATCTCCGGCGTGTTCTCGCTGACGCGCCAGGCGGTGCGGCTGGGCTACCTGCCGCCGATGCGTATCATCTATACCTCCGATCAGGAATCCGGGCAGATTTACATTCCGGTGGTGAACTGGCTGCTGTTCGCAGCGGTGCTGATCGTGATTATCAGTTTCAAACACTCCAGCAACCTGGCGTCGGCTTACGGCATCGTGGTGACCGGCACCATGCTGCTGTCGTCGATTTTGCTGAGCATTGTGGCGGTGAAAAACTGGGGCTGGCCGCGCGCGTTGGGCGGGCTGATGCTGCTGGTCATGCTGTGCATCGACGTACCGCTGTTCGGTGCCAACCTGATCAAGCTGGCGACCGGCGGTTGGCTGCCGGTGGCGCTTGGGCTGACGATTCTGCTGATCATGCTGACCTGGAAGACCGAGCGTTTGCGCCTGATCCGCCGGTTGCGCGACAATCAGGAAGGGCTGAGCGCGCTGATCGAGTCGCTGGAGAAAGCGCCGCCGAAGCGGGTGCCGGGCACCGCGGTGTTTATGGAGCGCACACCGCATGCGGTGCCGCTGGTATTGTTGCACAACCTGAAGCACAACAAGGTGTTGCATGAGCGTGTGGTGCTGCTGACCATCGTCACCACCGACATGCCGTACGTGCACAACGTGCAGCGGGTGGCGATTGAACAGCTGTCGGCGAGCTTTTGGCGGGTGGTGGCAAGCTACGGCTGGCGCGAGACGCCCAACGTGACGGACATCCTTTATCGCTGCGGGCTGGAGGGGATGAGCTTCACCATGAACGAGACCTCGTTCTTCATGTCGCGCGATACGCTGGTATTGGGCAAGCGCCCCTGGTATCTGCGCGTGCGTGGCAAGGTATTTCAGCTGTTGCAGCGCAACGCGCTGAGGGCGCCGGATCTGTTCGAAATCCCGCCGAATCGGGTGATTGAACTGGGGGCACAGGTGGAATTTTGAATAAAAAAAAACGCTGCGGTAAACGCAGCGTTTTTCTTGCGACAGACGAATTATGCCAGGCGCTGTTCGATAATGCCGCCGCCGAGGCAGATTTCGCCCTGGTAGAACACCGCCGACTGGCCGGGGGTGACGGCGGAGACCGGCTCGTCGAAATGCACTTCGATGCGTTCATCGTCGAGCGGGGTCACGGTGCAAGGGATATCCTGCTGGCGATAGCGGGTCTTCACCGTGCAGCGGAACGGGCCGCTCAGCGGCAGGCGATCAACCCAGTGCAGCTGCTGCGCGATAAGGCCGACGGACATCAGGCGTGGGTGATCGTGCCCCTGCGCAACCACCAGCACGTTGTTGGCCACGTCTTTATCGACCACGTACCACGGATCTTCGCTGCTGTCTTTCATGCCGCCGATGCCCAGCCCTTTGCGCTGGCCCAGGGTGTGATACATCAGGCCCTGGTGTTCGCCGACGGTCTGGCCGTCGACGCTGACGATCGGGCCCGGCTGGGCCGGCAGGTAGCGGCCGAGGAAGTCACGGAACTTACGCTCGCCGATAAAGCAGATGCCGGTGGAGTCTTTCTTCTTGGCGGTGACCAGCTCCAGCTGCTCGGCGATGCGGCGCACCTCCGGCTTCTCCAGCTCCCCGACCGGGAACAGGCTTTGCGCCACCTGCTCGTGGCTCAGGGTATAGAGGAAGTAGCTCTGATCTTTATTGCCGTCGACGCCGCGCAGCAGGCGGCTCTTGCCGTCCACGTCCTGGCGACGCACGTAGTGGCCGGTGGCGATAAAATCGGCCCCAAGATCTTCGGCGGCAAACTCCAGGAAGGCTTTGAATTTGATCTCTTTATTGCACAGGATGTCCGGGTTCGGCGTGCGGCCGGCCTTGTACTCTTCCAGGAACAGCTCAAACACGTTGTCCCAGTATTCCGCCGCGAAGTTCACCGTGTGCAGTTCGATGCCCAGCTTGTCGCAGACCGCTTGCGCGTCGGCCAGATCGGTCGCGGCGGAGCAGTACTCTTCGTCGTCGTCTTCTTCCCAGTTTTTCATGAACAGCCCAGCGACCTGATAGCCCTGTTGCTGTAACAGATAGGCGGTAACGGAGGAGTCGACGCCGCCGGACATACCGACGATTACTTTTTTCTGGCTGTTGTCTGACATGGGGATCTCACGAACTTGAACACGAACCGTGCTGATAAAAACAAGCGCAGGATTTTACCACGTTGGCCGCGCCGGCGCACTGGTCATCTTGTGCTGCTCGGCGCCCTTAAAACGGCCAGGCGAAGCTGCCGACCAGCGACAGAGGATAGCGCTCCGGCTGCTGGTAGCTGCGAATGCTCTCCGCCACCAGCGCGGAACGCAGGTTGGGCGCCTGCAAAATCTCGTCGGCGCTCAGCCACAGGCAGCGATCGATGTCGCTGTCGTGCGGCTCGGTCGGCAGCGGCTGTTCCAGCTCGATAACGAAGCAAAAACGCAGAAACGGCGTGCGATCCGGCGCTATCCACTGGTGCAGGCGCAGGAACGCCTGCGGCGTGGCGCGGATACCGGTCTCTTCCCACAGCTCGCGCTCGGCGGCCTGCACCAGCGTCTCGTTGGCCTCCAGGTGGCCGGCCGGCTGGTTCCATAGCGCTTTGCCGTTGATGGTCTCTTCGACCACCAAAAATTTGCCGGCGGCGTGTACCACGCAGGCCACAGTGACGTGCGGTTTGAACATGCGGTCTCCTTACAGCGGTTTGTCGATGCGCCGGTAGATGTCGTCCAGCTCGGCGATGCGGGTGCGATAACTTTGCAGCAGGCAGGCGGTATCGCCGCCGCACCGCTGGCGTTTTGCCAGCCAGGCCTGCTGGCTGTCCTGCATCGCGCCACGCGCGCCCATGGCGAACAGGCCGCGCAGGAATTGGTATTGGGTGGCCATTTGCACATCCAAATCGTTCAGCGTGCGGTTGGCGCAGATGGCTTGCTCATCGCGGTTTGCCGCCTTGGCGCAGTCGAAGCTGGCGGCCTGGGCCGCGAACGGGGCCGCCAGAGCGGCGAGCAGCAGCGCGATCGGCGTGGATTTCATGGCGCCTCCATCAGTTATCGGTCTACAGGGAATCGATGCTTTTCCATTCACCAGGCTGCAGTGAACCCAGCGAAAGATTACCCATACTGTAGCGAATCAGGCGCAGGGTAGGGAACCCGATATGCGCCGTCATGCGACGCACCTGGCGGTTTCGCCCTTCGAACAGGGTGATTTTCAGCCAACTGGTGGGGATGGATTTACGCTCGCGGATCGGCGGGTTGCGCGGCCATAGCCACTGAGGCTCGGCCACCAACTCAACACCGGCGGGTAGCGTCGGGCCGTCTTTCAGCGTGACGCCGCTGCGCAATGGCGCCAGATCGCTCTCCTGCGGCGCGCCCTCGACCTGCACATAATAGATTTTGCCGGTGCGCTTGCCCGGCTGGGTGAGCTGCGCCTGCAGCTGTCCGTCGTTGGTCAGCACCAGCAGCCCTTCGCTATCGCGATCCAGACGCCCGGCGGCGTAAACGTCGGGGAAGGGGATGTACTCTTTCAGCGTGGCGCGGCCGGCTTCATCGGTGAACTGCGGCAGCACGTCGAAGGGCTTGTTGAATAACACAATTCGACGCGGCCCCTTCGGCGCTGCGGGTTTGGCGGTATTCGGCTTGCTGAATCGTTTAACGTTGTGATTTCTAACAGAGAATTTTTTCATAACAGTTGAGATTACGGATGATAAGCGCATTATAACCGAATCCGTTTCGGATTGGCGCGGACCGAATATTCAAGTAGTATCTACACGCATCTTACAAAGCATTAACAAAATTGCGCTTGAAGGAGAGGTTGATGGAAAGCAAAGTAGTTGTTCCGGCAGAAGGTAAAAAAATCACGGTTGACGCCCAGGGTAAACTGGTTGTTCCTCATAACCCGATCATCCCGTTCATCGAAGGCGACGGCATTGGCGTTGACGTGACTCCTGCCATGATCCACGTGGTTGATGCGGCCGTTAAAAAGGCTTACCACGGCGAACGTAAAATCTCCTGGATGGAAATCTACACCGGCGAAAAATCTACCCACGTTTACGGTAAAGACGTGTGGCTGCCGGACGAAACTCTGGACCTGATCCGCGACTACCGCGTCGCCATCAAAGGCCCCCTGACCACCCCGGTCGGCGGCGGCATCCGTTCTCTGAACGTGGCCCTGCGCCAGCAGCTGGACCTGTACGTGTGCCTGCGCCCGGTGCGTTACTACCAGGGCACTCCAAGCCCGGTGAAACAGCCTGAGCTGACCGACATGGTGATCTTCCGCGAAAACGCCGAAGACATCTACGCCGGCATCGAGTGGAAAGCCGGCTCCGCCGAAGCGGACAAAGTGATCAAATTCCTGCGCGACGAAATGGGCGTGAAGAAAATCCGCTTCCCAGAGCAGTGCGGTATCGGCGTGAAGCCATGCTCCGAAGAAGGGACCAAGCGTCTGGTGCGTGCGGCGATCGAATACGCCATCACCAACGACCGCGACTCCGTGACCCTGGTTCACAAAGGCAACATCATGAAGTTCACCGAAGGTGCCTTCAAGGATTGGGGCTATGAGCTGGCGCGCGAAGAGTTCGGCGGCGAGCTGATCGACGGCGGCCCATGGCTGAAGATCAAGAACCCGAACACCGGCAAAGAGATCGTGGTTAAAGACGTGATCGCCGACGCCTTCCTGCAGCAAATCCTGCTGCGCCCGGCGGAATACGACGTGATCGCCTGTATGAACCTGAACGGCGACTACATCTCCGACGCCCTGGCGGCCCAGGTTGGCGGCATCGGTATCGCGCCGGGCGCCAACATCGGCTCCGACTGCGCGCTGTTCGAAGCGACTCACGGCACCGCGCCGAAGTACGCCGGCCAGGACAAAGTGAACCCAGGCTCCATCATCCTGTCCGCAGAGATGATGTTGCGCCACATGGGTTGGTTCGAAGCGGCTGACCTGATTGTTAAAGGCATGGAAGGCGCAATCGCTGCCAAGACCGTGACCTATGACTTCGAACGCCTGATGGAAGGCGCTAAGCTGCTGAAATGTTCAGAGTTTGGCGACGCTATCGTTAAACACATGTAATGGTGTTTTAGCGTTAAATGATAACGGGAGCCTGATGGTTCCCGTTTTTTATTATTCAAACTGCAACGGTTATCAAAACTCGGCCATTTTGGCGCTTTAGAGCGTATAGATCTAAAGGTTGAGCTGCGTCTAAACTTTGCAATGAAATGGACGATAAACTGCCTGCAGCCGCATTTTTTTGCATGAGATAAAATTCTACAAGGAGTGTTAATGAGCTTTTTCTGGGTGAATATTGGTAGCAGTTTTAATGAGGTTAAAGAACAAAATTTCCTCTGGGCTCCACAATATGGCATGAATAAGCACGGGAAAAAGTTTAGTAATGCCTCCTGGGAGACAGTGAAGGATGTAAAAGCAGGTGACGTCATCTTTTGTAATAAGGATCGAGAGATTGTCTATGTAGCGACTGCTACAGCCGATGCTGATGATGCACCGCGGCCACCTAATCGATCTTTTGATAAGTGGGAGCGTGAAGGTACCCGAGTAGAAGTAGATTTGACCGTTTTAGAGCACCCGATCGATGTTTTGCAGTTCAGTGACATATTTCTGACTGTGTTTAATGAGTTAAGTCGGCCAACAGTTTTTGCTGAAAACGGGTTTTGTACGCAGACTTACATGTGCGAAATACCCGAGGCTGCAGCAAAAATGATAGCAAGTTTTATTAACGATAACGTTTCAATAGACTTCAATAAACAGACGGCCACGGTAAAAGAGGCGAGAGGAAGCACTAAAGCAGCCGTCATTCAGGCTCGCGTTGGTCACGGCCCCTACCGCGATAAATTATTTAAGAAGTGGGGCGGAAAATGCGCGGTCACCGGCATTGCGCTTGAGTCAATGCTAACCGCTTCTCATATTGTTTCGTGGTCTATCTCAAATGACAAAGAGAAAGTTGACCCTTACAACGGATTCCCCCTGATTCCTAACCTGGACAGATTGTTCGACCGGGGCATGATCAGTTTTGATGATAATGGACGCTTATTGCACAAGAAAGAATATGCAGGTTTGCTTCATGATTTAAAAATTCCCTTGGACTCAAAAATTGATGGGCTGTTTGGGGAGAATAAAAAATACTTAAAACGGCACCGCGTGACGTTTGGGTTCGAGAAAGAGTAAAAGCTTGAGGGGGACCCTCAAGTGTATTAGTTCAGACCTGATACGGTACAGAACCAATCCCAATCTGATGGGCAGTTCTCTGCCAGAAGCGGACTTTCGTTAGAGTGCGAACTGTATTAATCCATGGGGGCATGTCACTGTGATTATGGCCGATAGTATCGCATTGACCATGTATCGATGTTGTTATCAGTAATGTTGAAAATCGCTGGTCATACACTCTAGATTCAAACGCTGCCTAGTAATCTTGCGATGCTATCATTAAACACATGTAAGCGTGTTTGGCGCTTGAATGGGAGCGGGAGCCTTAGGGCTCCCGTTTTTTATTGTTCAAATGAGTAAGAGATATCAAGCGTTAGCCGATTCACGCACGACCAGCACCGGGCAATTGGCGTGGCGGACGACGGCGGTGGCATTCGAGCCGAGGAGGTAAGTCATTGCAGAAGGGCGGTTGGAACCCATCACAATAATCTCCGCGTTAAGCGCATCAGCGAGTTCCAGGATCTGATCTTTGGGATCGCCGACGGCCACATGGGTGGTCACTCTATCCTCGGGAACGCTGAATTGTTTCGCCGCTTTTGCCAGCCCCTCGGTCGCTACCGCAATAGTTTCATCTTTGGTTTCCACCGCCGCGGTGGCGGCAAAGCCGAAGGCCGCGTAGGTGGCGCGCGACGGGATCACCGCCAGGAAATGGACGTGGGAGTCTTCGAGCCTGGCGAGCGCATTGACATGCGGGATGACCTGCTGTGTTAATTCCGGCTCGGTAATATCCACGGGAACCAAAATAGTTTTGTACATACTCCCTCCTTATCGTTATCAAATAACTCCACTTCTTGGATTATAGCCGTTCGACGCCGGGAAAGGGGAGATCCGTATGGCAAACCTGAGAGCGTTGTCTGCTGAAATGTCAGGTGGTTATCGACGTTCTCATTAAACGCGGGCAGGCACGGTTGGTGTTTGAGTTGGGAGGGAGCCATGGGCTCCCTAGGTTTTAGCGGGCTAAGATTATCGGAACCTTAATGAGGGATCTCTGAAACCTCTTTGACTTCCGTCTTGTTGATTTGCTGTTTAACGCCATTGGCATCGGTATAACCGAGCAAACCGGCAGAGGTTTCTTTCGGTTTACCGTCACTGATGAGCGTTCGGCCATCGTGGGTATGAATAGCGTAGCTGGTGCGTGTGCAGCCTGACAGTGTGGCGATAGCAACCAGGGCGATCGCGGGAAGAACAAGCGCTTTTTTCATTTGAAGCTCCTTTTAGTTATCCAACTCACTCATGTTTGCAATCTGGTCTCGATTGATCTGTTCCGTTTTGCCCGTTTCTGCATTTCGGTAGGAGACTAACCCGGTATCTTTATCGACTTGAGGCTTGCCGTCGGTGACAATAGTCTTGCCATCCGTTGTTTTAATCGCCTGATTGGAAGCGCAGCCCGCCATGAACATCACCGTGGTCGCAGTAAGAAGCGCGGCAAAGAGTCGTTTACTTTTCATACTTACCATCCTGGTTACTTAAATGAATTTAATGGCAGGAAAGTAAGTATAGGCAGAATCTCCAGATTGCTAGCGTTAAAAGTGCTTTTAATGCGATAAAAATTAAGAATTTCTTAATTTATTGATGGGATGATTGCCCATTCGAGGGATGTCGATAAGCCATGGCCTTCAGGCGTACGGCCCGCCGATGGGGTTAGGGTTTCATATCATCATCTACTCACGATTTTCCGCGCGCCAGAGCTTGATGTCATTGGCGGTTTTACGTGAATTCTGTATAAGTATTGACCGGGGGTCTTGTCAAATACCACGTTGATTTGGCTGATAATCATCCATAAGGACAGGGATATGAAAATTACGCATTCAGGCTACAAAACCGGCGCCGCCATATTATTGGCGGGAATGTTCGCACTGGCATTAACGGGGTGTGCCAAGAGTACAGCCCCCAGCCAAAGCAATCCGGAAAATAAAAAGGTTGACGATCTTTTCGCCAATCTTGGCGACCCAAAGGCGCCGGCACCGGGAAAAGAGAAAGAACGCTATATCGCCCAGTTGCAGGCCGTGATTCAAAGCCATTTGAAAGATGCCGAAGCCTACTCGGGCAAGCGTTGCACATTGCGTATCACGCTGGCGCCGGACGGTATGCCAATCGGTGTTCGAACTGAAGGAGGCGATCCGGATCTTTGCCGCGCCGCCATGAAGGCAATTGCCGATTCGCGCTTCCCTAAGCCGCCGACGGCAGAGGCCCATAATGCGTTCCAAATTATCACGTTGCAACTGCGTCCTTAAGCAGCTAGATGAAATAAGGGGTTGGGATAACGCAGTGTTTTGCAGCGGGATCTTTTAGTAAAAAATTTAGGTGTTCACGTGACTTCCACCAGCCTGTGCGGCTGGTGGATTTAGATTTAAGTCTTTATTGTCCGTCTTAGTTTTAAGCAAGATGCTCCTTTGTATTCGCATTGGCCAAATATTTGGTAACCCAAATGTTGAGCTATTTTAACGGAAGGCCGATTGTTTTCACCGATAAGGCAAACTGTTTGAGCGGGTGATAACGTGCTGTCAATCCATTGATGCGCTGCGGCAGCCGCTTCTTGCGCGACTCCCTGACCTTGGGCCTCCCGGGCAATAATCCATGCGGCTTCAGGGCTCCCATCGAAGTCATTGCCCAGACCCCGATGAAAATCCGCCAACCCGGTCTCGCCCAGGAACTGTCCGTCCACTTTGCGAAATATGGCGAACAGCCCATAGCCGAAAACCGACCAGTGGCCAATATAGCGCAGTAGTCTATTCCAACCGTCTTCAGGTGAAAGATTGGGGGCGCTGATAAATTTGAACAGTTCCTTATCTGTAAACATGGCATACCAGGCATCGAAATCGGCCAGGTTGTGAGGACGTAATATCAACCGTTCGGTTTCGATGTGCACGGCAGGGAGTAAAGGCATAACGGTTCCTTTTCTGCGTTGCAGCGTATCGTAATGTTACCCTGAGAGAACGAGCGATAATTTCCCGTCTTGGCGCGCAGATGACAAGGTTACGGCTAAGGTGCGGGCAAGCTCTTTGTCGCAAATCACTTTATCATTGGGTTTAACGCGCCGGCTACTTGTTTGGTATTACCGATACATCATCGCGCTCACGCGCTCGGCCCGATCTTTAAAACCGTTGCTGCGCATCGTTACCACATAGTAGCGATAGTGATGTTTCTGTGCGTATTCGCGCACCAGATCTTCGGCGAACAGGCCGCTGAAGGTGACGGTGGTGACGAACGTCAGCCCTTTCACTTCGTAGGTGCTGATCTCTTGCGGGGTGCCGATATACGGCGGCGGGAACACGGTTTTGTGGAACTGGCAGCCCGCCAGCAGCAGGGTAAACAGCAGGGCGGCGGAGATTTGCGGTATTCTCATCGGGAAAAGCTTTCCTTCCTTGGCGTGTGTTTTAGTAACTCTATAATAGGATTACAAAATTCGGCGGGGATGTAAAAGTTATCCCGCTTCGGTTGCCGTTTCGTTGAAGCGGTGTCGCCGTCACTCATAAGAATGAGGGGTAAACATGTGTGTTCGTCTTGCCACTGAAACCGATGCCGCAGCCCTGATCGCCCTCGACAGCGTCGCCGAAGACGAGCCGCAGCGCGCGGCGCAGATCCGCACCTGGTGCGCACAGAGTGTCTGCTATCTTGCCGAAGAACGGGGCGTGGTGATGGGCTACGGTGTGCTGCACTATCACTTCTTCGGCTGCGGCTTTGTCGAGATGCTGATGGTCGGCGAGCGCTATCGCCGCCGGGGCGTCGGGCAGGCGCTGATTGCGGCGTTGAAATCCCATTGCCGACATCCGAAGCTGTTCACCTCCACCAATCGTTCCAACCTGCCGATGCAGCGGCTGCTGTTGAACGCCGGGTTTGTCGCCAGCGGCCAAATTGACAATCTCGATGACGGCGACCCGGAGCAGGTCTTTTTCATCCCGCAGCGCTAATACAGCCGGACATCGACCGCCTGCTGTTGCAGCCAGGTGCTGACGTAACCATAAGCGGCATAGAAGGCCAGCAGCGCGAAGATCAGCACCGAAAGCGAGGCCAAAAACCTGACGTCACCGTGTTTTGACAGCTGATAGGCGCAATAGATAAAGGCTAACAGGCACAGCAGAGTGAAGGCGATGGCCAACGTGGCGTAAAAAATAAGCATAATGAAACCCGTTCTTCCTTGTGAGCCGGGCAAGGATACCACAGACAAAAAAAGGGGCCCAATTGGGCCCCTGTGTGATTCGCTGCGAGAGGGTTACTCCGCCGCCGCGTCGGGATGATTTTTGCCTTCCTCGATGAATTCTTCGTCGATCTCTTCGATGTTCTCCTCGCTGTCGCGGCCGGACAGGATGTTCCAGCAGGCGATGAACAGCGCGGCGATCAAGGGCCCGATGACGAAGCCGTTGATGCCGTAAATCTCCATGCCGCCCAGGGTGGAGATCAGGATCAGGTAGTCCGGCATTTTGGTGTCTTTGCCTACCAGCAGCGGGCGCAGAATGTTGTCCACCAGGCCGATCACCACCACGAAGAATACCACCAGGAAAATGGCTTTCCACAGCATGCCGGTGGCGAAGAAGTAGATCACCGCCGGTACCCAGATGATGGCGGAGCCCACGGCCGGGATGATCGACAGGAACGCCATCAGCGCGCCCCACAGCAGGCTGCCGTCGATGCCGGTAAAGTAAAATGCCAGCCCGCCGAGCGCACCTTGCACCACGGCGACCACCACCGTGCCCTTGACGGTGGCGCGGGAGACGGCGGCGAACTTCACGAACAGGTGGTGCTTCACGTGCTGGGAGAGCGGCAGCGCTTCGAGCGCCAGGTTCACCAGATAGGGGCCGTCTTTCAGCAGGAAGAACAGCAGGTAGAGCATCACGCCGAAGCCGACGACGAAGTTGAAGGTGCCTTTGCCGATCAGGAAGACGCTGCCCGCCAGATATTGCCCGCCCTTAAGCGCCACGTCGGAAAGCTGCTTTTGGATCTCGGCGGCGCTGTTGAGGTTATGCTCCGCCAGGAAGCGCTGCGCCCAGCCGGGCAGGTGACGCATAAAGTCCGCCAGCATGGTCGGCAATTGGCTGTTGTTGGTTTGCAGCTTGGTGTAGATCACGTTGAATTCCATCGCCAGCGATGAGGCGATGATCGCCAACGGCGTGAACACGATCAGACAGATCAGCGCCACCGTCAGCAGCGACACTACGCCGTTGCGTTCGCCGACGTACTGCTTCAACTTCTTTTTCACCGGATGGAAAATCACCGCCAGAATAACCGCCCACAGCACTGAGGAGTAATAAGGCCCCAGCACGTCGAGAAAGGCGGCGGTAACGATGAACAGGATCAGAATAAAGAATCCCTTGGAAATGCCTTTAGACATCATAGTCGTCCCTCAAAAGATGAATTTTCAGCATAGATGAACTGAATGAAAACAACACTATCATCACCTTTGCTTAACCGGTAGGGGATTTTTAACGGCGTATACCATAGGGTTACTAAGGGAAAGGCGGGCGCTGCAGGGTGAACAGGCGGCGGCACGAGAAAAGAATGAGGGCTAAATAATTAACAAAATTTATCGATTGTGTTTCATTTTGTGAGCCGCGCTTGCCGCCTGCGCCAGGCTTTCCTAGTTTTTAGGAGGGCGGCCTTTCGTCCGATATCACGAAGGAGTATGCAAATGACTGAACACAAACGACTCGGTGTCATCGAGAAAACGCTACTGATCGCCTTTGCCGGCCTGCTGGTGTATTTCGCGGCCACTGGCGCATTGTCATTGTCGGGTCTCGATCATCATTGGCCTTATCCTTCGCGATAAGCAGGCACCTGCACCAGGGAAAATTCAGCACCGCTTATAACAAACAGAACGACTTTTCTGCTTATCACCCTGCATTATGCCGCCTGCTGAGAAAAGCCAGCGCCAACAGCGCCCCTAACAGGGCCGCCGCCAGCACCAGCCACGCCGGCGCCGCCCAACCGGCTGCGGCCACGATGGCGCTCAGCGCGACCGGGCCGATCACCTGGCCGAGATAGTTCCCTTGCATCACCAGCCCCAGGCTCAGCGGCAACAGCGTGGGCTCCGGCGTCGCCGCCGGCGTGGCGGCCAGAATGGTGGCGGGCAACATGCCAGCGATGGCGCAGAACAGGAAACACAGTGGGATCAGCAGGCCGTTGGGCGTCATCGGCAGGAAAATGCCGATGCCGAAGATGCCGATGACCAGGCTGGTGGCCGCGAGCAGGCTACCGGCCCGCAGACCGCGCGACAGCAAGAACCCGGCGGCGAGGTTGCCGATGATGTTCGCCGCCACCGCCGCTGCGCTGATGCCGCCGGCGGCCGCCAGCGACAGGCCGATGCGCTGCATCAGGAAGATCGGCAGAAAGGTCATCACCGAGAAAAACTGCAGGTTGTAAGTGGTGAACATCAGCGCCAGCAACAGCGGTTGGCGTGCCCGCAGCATCGCGCCCAGCGCATGCCGCAGCTGCAACGGCGGAACGTGCGTCTTGGCGGCGCGTCGGGGCGTGGTCAGCGGCAGCAGCAGGGCGGCCAGCAGCGTCAACGCCGCACCGGCCTGCCAACTCTGTTGCCAGCCGGCGAGATGGGGGCCGAAAAACAATGAAATGGCGATGCCCGCCGGCATGAAGGTGCTCCAGATGCCGAACACCAGGCTGCGCTGCGCCGGGGCGACGATGCGGTTCAGCACCGCCGGCGAGGCGACCACCACGATCACGAAGCCGAGGCCTTCGACAAAGCGGCTGACGATCAATCCGTTGAAGTTGTGCAGCGTGGCGCCGGTAAAGCTGGCGGCGCTGACGATCAGTAACCCCGCCGCCAGCAGGCGCCGATCGCCCCAGCGGCGCACCAGCAGCCCGGCGGCGATGCCGCCGAACACCCCGACGAAAGGAAAGGCCGAGATGACCCAGCTCAGCGTTTCGAGCGAACGGCCGAATTCGGCCTGCAGCGCCGGTAGCGCGATGGTGGCCTTACCTACGTGCAGCGCCGCGGCGATGCCGGCGAACAGCACGTTGATGACGGCTAGCCAGGGCGTAGCGGCGGGAAGGACGCGGTCGATGGCGTCCGGTTTAATCGCGGTCATAACACTCTCCTGAGGCGGTAACGCCCTCACTATGCGTCTGCGCTACAACAGAAGTCGTTCAAATGCTGCGCTGTCACGCGGGGAAATTATTCATTTCGAGCTTTATTTTGCGCGCCTCGTTGTTTGGTTCGCCAGCGTACCACCCTGCGTGGACGCGGGTGTCCGTTCAGCGGTTTACTGTTCCGGCACGCAGCGAGCGTGCCCGATCAATTTTATTTATAAGGAGCAGTGTATGTCAGAGATGATGAATGAAAATGGAGCGCCGGTGATGGAGTGGAGCTATGGCGGCCGGGGTGATGATATCAGCAGCAGCCTGAGCCTCGACACGGTTGAGGAGCAACCGCAGGGTTTCTTGATGACGGTCGATCGGCCGGTGCAGATCTTTAAAGAAGCGCTGTCGCCGATGATGGCCTTTGTCACGCTGCTGCGCCCGCTATACGCCAAGACGGGCGAGGGCTTCCAGTACGTGCCGGTTTCCAACCCCTGGACCGACGTGCAGCGCCTGCCGGCCAGCGCAGGCTATCTGGGCGTGCAGGTTAACGCTGGCCTGTTTTTCCACGGCGCCAAACCGACGCACTATAAAGATCGCGACGGCCAGATGAAACCGATTGACGGCGGCACTATCCTGCAGAACATCACCGTGCTGCATCAGGTGGCGCAGCCGCTGGGCCCGGGCGAAGGCGGGATCTGAGGCTGAAACGTCATCACGGGGCCGGACGCGGCCCTTATCTCGCCTTGAAAACCGCCCTTGGCTTGGGTAAAAAGGGTTGTCTATTCAAGGAGAAGAGTATGTACAGCGACAACGAGAAAAAATTCTACATTATCCTCAACCGCAACCACGAACCGGCCACTCTGTTTAACGCCTCCTGCCATCTGACGGCGGGCATCACCGATCTTATCGAGCAGCGCGAGTTTCACCACTACCCGAGCAGCCTCGACGGCGTCAGCGCCAATATGAGCCACTACCCGATCGTCATCCTGCAGGCCAAGAACAGCAGCCAGCTCAGCAACCTGATCCTCAAGTGCAAGGAGGAGGGCGTGCTGTCCAACTTCTTCACCACCACCATGCTGTCGCACTCCGCCGAACAACAGATCGCCGACACCGCCAATACCCCCTACGAGCAGTTGGACTTCGTGGCGGTGGCGCTCTACGGCGACACTGAACAGCTTAAGCCGCTCACCAAGAAGTTCTCCGTCTACCGTTAATCGCGAACGGCATCACATCAGGGGCGGCAACGTCTATGATATTTTTCCATCAAATCGTTGATGGAGATGAACATGAGCGGCAAGAAAACCACCATGGCGGCCATCGCCAGAGAGGCGCGGGTCGGCATCGCCACCGTCGATCGGGTGATCAACCAACGCGCGTCGGTGCGGCCCGCCACCCAGCGCCGGGTGATTGAGGCGGCGAAAAAGTTGGGGTTCGCGTTGGAAAAGTCCCACTGCCTGTCGGCGGTGCTGGGCAGGCCGGAACGCCGCCTGAGAATGGGGTTCATCCTACTGCGGCGCGAACACTCTTTCTATGCGCAACTGGCTGATGAACTGATGGTGCAAGCGGCGCCGTATCATGAGCCGGGGCAGCCGCCGCAGTTCATCTTCCACTCTCTCAATGCCATCGGCGATACCGCCGCCGCCATTAGCCAATTGAGCCGCCAGGTGGACGCGATCGGTGTGTTGGCGCTGGATCACCCCCTGATCCACTATGCCGTAGAAGAAGCCTCCCAGGCGGGCATCAACGTTTTCGCGCTGCTGTCGGATTTATCGGTGCCCAGCCGCGCCGGCTACATCGGTCTGGATAATCAAAAAGCGGGCCGCACCGCCGGTTGGGCGGTGGACCGTCTGTGCCGGCGTCAGGGAGATGTTGGCGTGATCATCGGCGACAACCGTTTTACTTGCCAGGAAGCCTGCGAGATCGGTTTTCGCTCCTACCTGCGTGAGCAGATGAGCGGCCAGCGTGTGCTGGAACCGGTGCGCAGCCTCGAGGACGCGGAAACGGCGCGCCGGGTCACGCGTGAACTGCTGGCGAACCACCCGGAGCTGGCGGCGCTGTACGCGCCGAGCGGCGGTGTAGAAGGCATTATTCAGGCGTTACGAGAGAGCGGCCGGCAGCGCGACATCACGCTGGTGTGCCACGGCCCGGTGCAGGGCGGTGAAATGGCGCTGCTCGACGGCACGGTGGATCTGTTGCTGTGTCACCGCATTTCTGAGTTGGCCGCCACGATTGTCGAGACGCTGCTCGCTGCCGATGAACAACCGGGATTACGCCACATCATTAATCGCTTCGATGTGATCACCAAAGAAAACCTCTGACGGCCGCTGAGTGGTGTTTGCCGAGGTCATGGCGCAGTCAGGCGTCGCCTCAATTTGATTAAAAACTATCAAATAATTCATCAAAAATAGCGCGATCTCTATCAAAAAATAAAATTTTCATTATTGATGGTTTTGGAATTTTTGTTTGATACTGCCGGCATTCCCCGCAAGAAAGGAGCCGTCGCCATGACTTTGCCTATCGCCAATGCGCCCTGCAGTTGGGGCGTGGATGACCCAAACAATCCCCATTTGCCGCCCTACGCCACGGTTCTGCAAGAAGCGTCGTCGGCCGGCTACCGCAGCATCGAGCTGGGGCCGTGGGGCTATTTGCCGACGCAGAGCGAGGCGCTGTGCGCCGCGCTGGAGCAGCATCGTCTGTCGCTGGTGGCCGGCACGATTTTTGACGATCTGGTCAGCGAGGCGAACATTGAGCGCCTGCTGGCCCTGACTCATCGGATATGCCGCAACCTCTCGCGGGCGCCTAGGGCGGAGCCGACCGAGGGCGATCGCGCCGCGCCGCCGTTCTTGGTGATTATCGATTTCGGCAATCCGCAACGCGCCAGGTTCGCCGGGCGTTCAGATTTAGCGCCGCGTTTGTCGCAGGCAGAGTGGCAGAGGATGATCGGGCACATTACGCGCATCAGCGAATTGGCCTGGCGGGAATACGGCGTGCGGCCGGTGGTGCATCCGCACGCCGGCGGCTGCATCGAGTTCGCCGACGAAATCGACCGGTTGGCGGCGGACATTCCGCATCACACCGCCGGATTGTGCCTGGATACCGGCCATCTGTATTACGCCGGGCTGGACCCGGCGGCCTGGCTGAGCAAGCACTTTGAACGTCTCGATTATCTGCACTTTAAAGACGTCGATCCGCTGGTGTTCCGCGAGGTGCTGGCGCGCGGCGTCGATTTTTTCACCGCCTGCGCCGAGGGTGTCATGTGTCCGTTGGGCAGCGGGGCGATCGATTATCCGCAGCTGCGCGCGCTGTTGGCCGAGCGCGGATACCGGGGCTGGATCACTATCGAGCAGGAACGCGATCCGCGCAATGTGCAGGGCAGCCTGCAGGACGTCACCGCCAGCTTGCGCTACTTGCGCGGCCTCGGCTTTTAATCAGGAGAAACACGATGATCAACGGCAGCAAACCTTTGGCGAGATCGTTGCGTTGGGGCATGGTCGGCGGCGGCGGCACCAGCCAGATCGGTTACATCCACCGTTCGGCGGCCTTGCGCGACGGCGCGTTTACTCTGTTGGCCGGCGCGTTTGACATTGACGCCGAACGCGGGCGTGATTTTGGTCGGAGCCTGGGCGTGGTGGCGGAGCGTTGTTATGCGGATTATGCCGAGATGTTCCGCGCCGAAGCCGCGCGGGCGGACGGCATCGAAGCGGTCTCGATCGCCACGCCGAACAACACCCATTACGCCATTTGCCGGGCGGCGCTGGAGGCGGGATTGCACGTGGTGTGCGAGAAGCCGCTGTGTTTCAGCGTCGATGAGGCGCAGGCGCTGGCGGCGTTGTGCGAGCGGCAGCGCAAAGTCATCGGCGTGACCTACGGCTATGCCGGGCACCAGATGATTTTACAGGCCCGGCAGATGATTGCCGATGGCCGTCTGGGGGAAATCCGGCTGGTGAATATGCAGTTCGCTCACGGCTTTCACGCCGCGCCGGTGGAGCAGGATAATCCCAGCACTCGCTGGCGGGTCGATCCGCGCTTTGTCGGCCCCAGCTATGTGCTGGGCGATCTGGCGACCCACACGCTGTTTCTGGCGGAAACCATGGCGCCGCAGCTGAAGATCCGGCGGTTGATCTGCAGCCGGCAAAGCTTTGTGCCGTCGCGCGCGCCGTTGGAGGACAACGCCTATGTGCTGATGGAGTATCACAACGGCGCCGTCGGCTCCGTGTGGTGTTCGGCGGTCAACTGCGGTTCGATGCACGGTCAAAAGGTGCGCATCGTCGGTGAAAAGGCTAGCCTGGAGTGGTGGGATGAACAACCCAATCAGCTACGCTTCGAAGTGCAGGGCGAGCCGGTGCGGATCCTGGAGCGCGGCATGCCGTATCTCGATGCGCCGGCGTTGGCGGACGATCGCATCGGCGGCGGTCATGCGGAGGGGTTGTTTGAAGCCTGGTCGAATCTCTACCGCCGCTTCGCGCTGGCGATGGACGCCACCGATCGGCGCGACGCGGCCTTCCTGGCCGACTTCTGGTACCCGGACGTGCAGGCTGGCGCACTGGGCGTGAAGTGGGTGGCGCGCTGCGTGCAATCCGCTGAAACCGACGCCGGCTGGGTTGCCTTCGACTGAGTGCGCGATTCGCTCAGACGCTGGCCCCGTCGTAGCTGTGGATCTGTAACGCATCCAGCGCGACGTCAGGCACGCAGCGCAGGTTAACGGCGCACATCGCGGCGCCGTCCGGCGCGGTTCCGTAGGCGAAGGGCTGGGCACCGCAGGTCCGGCAGAACTGATGGCGGATCCTGTGGTGATTGAAAGTGTAAGTGCTGAGCTGGTCCTGATCGCTGTTGAGCGTGAAAGCGCTGATGGGGAAGAACGACAGCAGCAGCCCTTTGCGGCGGCAAATAGAACAGTTGCAGCTGAGGGCTTCGGTGGGCAGTTCGGCGTCTACGGAGAAGGTGACGGCGCCACAGTGGCAGCTTCCCTGGAATGACATGGCGATGATCCTGTATCAGGGGGGAGTGTTTGCCCAGTATAGTGCAATTTATCGTCACTCGGCCGCGCCCGGCTTGGTTTCCTTAGTAAATGCGCGGTTTTCTGGTAGGTTAGAGGTTAACGTCATCAAAAGGAGATCGCGATGTTAGAACATTACTATCCGGCCAATATGGGCGCCGAACCGGTCACGGACGAACAGCACAAACGGCTGGTGGCGGTGCAGGCGGCGCTGGAACTGATCAAGGCCACGCTGTCGGATACCAACGACGGCAACGGCGTGGACTTCCAGCTGAAAGCGGCGGAAAAGCACATCGGCCCAATGGCCGACGCCATTCAGGAAGCCCTGAAGTAACGGTTCGCCGTCACCTCAACCGCCCGCATCGGGCGGTTTTTTTTTGCGCTGATTACTGCGATTTTTTTAGTGGCGCATTGCCTTTTTCCCGGCTGGTGCCGTAAGCGGCGCGATCCTACTCTAGCGATCCGAGTCCTCATCAGGGTCATGCTCATGTTCCGCTTCAGTCTCTTGTCTTTCTTATTGTTGCGCCGCCGGCGCGTCACCCAGCTGGCCGGCGCCACACTGCTTCTCGGCGTCGTTATGCAGGCGCAGGCCACGCAACGCATCGATTTTTCGCCGGATCCCGCCGGCGCCTACCCTGAGGGCATCGCCTGGGAGCCGCGCGCCGGTGCGTTCCTGATCTCCTCCCTGCGCGGTGGCCAGCTGGGCCTGGTCTACCCGGATGGCCGCTATCGGCGGTTTTCCACCGACAAGGGACTGATTACCACCTCCGGCATGCTGGTGGACACCGAGCGCAACCGGGTGCTGGTATGCAACGAAGACGTGGGCGTCTCCCTCCATTCAGCCCCTGGCACGCGCAATCGCGTGGCGCAGGTGCTGGAGTTCAATCTCGATACCGGCGCGCTGCAGCAGACGTACGATCTCTCATCGTTAAGCCGTGGGCCGACGCTGGCCAACGATCTGACGCTCGATGCGCAGGGAAATATCTACGTAACCGACAGCTTCCAGCCGCAGATTTACAAGATCGACCGGGCAACGCGCCACGTGTCGATCCTGGTGCGCTCATCGCTTCTGCTGCCCGCCGACGCACCCGCCGCTGCGCAGGGCACACAGCCTTATCTCAATGGCATCGTGTATCACCCAGATGGCTACCTGATTGCGTCGGACTACACCCGCGGGCTGCTGTGGAAGGTGACGCTGGATAACACGCCTGCGATAAGTGAAATCAGGCTGCCGCATCGGCTGAAAGGGCCGGACGGGCTGCGGCTCAAAAACGCCAACGAATTGGTGATCGTACAGTCTTTTCCGGCTGAAAAGGGGAGCATGTCCGGCGACGTGACGCTGCTCGCCTCGGCCGACGGCTGGGCCAGCGCCCATGTCGCCGCGGTCGCCACGCCGCCGGGATTGGATGGGCCGACCGGCGCCGCGTTGCGCGATGGCGAGGTGTGGGTGGTCAACTCCCGTTACCCCAAACTGTTTGCTGACGTCGCTCAGGCGGAGAGCATCAGGACGTTCAGCATCGTCAAGGTGGCGTTAGCACGGCCTGCGGCTGAGGCACGCTGATCGACGACGGTTGCCAACCCTGTCGGAATAGGATTAAATGCTGCCCTGGCTGTATAAATAAACAGGGGTGTTGCAATGAGCCTGGCGCTGAAGGGTGAGAAGATCGAACGTAACCGCTTTACCGGCGAGAAGATTGAAAACGGCAGCTTTATGCTGTGTGATTTTTCGGGTGCCGATCTGACCGGCACCGAATTTATCGGCTGCCAGTTCTACGACCGCGACAGCCGACAGGGCGGCAACTTCAGCCGCGCGATACTGAAAGACGCGAGTTTTAAAAGCTGTGATTTATCGATGGCCGATTTTCGTCATGCCAACGCGTTGGGCATCGAGATCCGCGAATGCCGCGCGCAGGGCGCCGATTTTCGCGGCACCAGCTTTATGAACATGATCACCAGCCGCACCTGGTTTTGCAGCGCCTATATCACCAAAAGCAACCTGAGCTATGCCAACTTCGCCAAGGTGGTGCTGGAGAAATGCGAGCTGTGGGAAAACCGCTGGCACGGCGCACAGGTGCTCGGCGCCAGCTTCAGCGGCTCCGATCTGTCCGGCGGCGAATTCTCCGGTTTCGACTGGCGTGCCGCCGACGTCACCCAGTGTGATTTGAGCAACGCGGAACTGGGCGAGTTGGATTTGCGCACTACCGATCTGCAGGGCGTCAAAATGGACAGCCACCAGGCCGCGCAGCTGTTGGAGCGGCTCGGGATCGCGATCATCGGCTGAAGAGCTGCCTGATGCCCAGGCTGATGATCAGCACGCCGCAGGCGCGATCGATCCAGGCTTTACTGCGTCGGTAGGCGCTGGCGATCGGCGCGTGCGACAGCACCAGCGCCACCAGGCCATACCACAGGCTAGCGACTACCGCGACCTCCAGCAGCATGGCGGCGAAGGTGGGCATGGAGACATGGGCAGGCGCCGCCGACGAAAACACCGCGGCGTAAAAGGCGACGGATTTGGGGTTGGCGATGTTGGTGGCGACTCCTTGCAAGAATGCCGATCTGAAGCCGGAGTTCACCCCACCCGCCGCGCCGATAACCCCTGAGCCGGGAGCTGCATGGGCGATCAGCCGATAACCGAACCAAATCAAATAACCTGCGCCGGCCACTTTTACCGCTAGCGCCAACCAGGGGAACAAGGCGAAAATTATACCGACGCCGAGCAGGGCGCTGCTCGCCCAGAACAGGTTGACCAAGACAATGCCCGCCACCAGAGCGAAAGCCTCGCTGCGGCGCGCGGAAACGGCTTTGTGGGCGACGGCGACAAAATTGGGGCCGGGGATCACCACGCCAACGATATAGACGGTGAAAACGGCGAGCACGGCTGGCATATCGATCATCGGTTAACGGCCTGTAAGCAGCGAGTTAGCCTTAGTTTTATAATGAATCGCCGATATAATCCAGCAGGGTGAAACCTTTTTTTACCTGCCCGTAGCGACAGGCGTCAGCGGCCTTTTGCGATAATAAAATTATGAGCCATATGAATATAATTTAAAATATATCTTGCTTAAATAAATTAGCTGTGTGTAAATAGCGTCATCGGTTTGTCATACAGACCTTATGAAAGCAGTTTTAGTAAAGCAGTTCTCAGTGTTAGTGATATCCCCCAGATACCTCTTCTTCCGCGAATTTTCTTCTCTAGTGCCCCATAAGTTTCCAATAAAAACAGACCTCTATCGCCCTATGGCGTCGCAAAAATAGAAAGGAAATATCTCTATGTCTACTAAAATGACGGGTTTGGTAAAATGGTTTGATGCAGGGAAAGGCTTCGGCTTTATCACCCCGGCAGACGGCGGCAAAGACGTGTTCGTACACTTCTCTGCTATCCAGAGCAACGATTTCAAAACGCTGGACGAAGGCCAACAGGTTGAGTTCACTATCGAAAAGGGTATGAAGGGTCCTTCTGCCGGCAACGTGGTCGCGTTGTAATTTTCGGTCGAGGTGCGGTTTCTTACGACAGCGATGAGGGTTTAAGCCGGAGCAGTTAAGAAATAACACCTTTAGCCTAAATAAACTCCGGGTTCGCCCGGAGTCTTTATCGATACGTCATTAGCTCAGCAGGAAGAGCGGCAGCGAAATATTCGTTGGCGGACTGGGGTTCGATTCCTCGATGACGTTCCAATAATTAATTATTATTGGCAACAGAAAAACAGATTATCGCATAAATAATAATGCCACTTTTCAGTCTTTTTTTCTGTTGTGAAAAAGTTGTGCTTAGGCTGCGTAATGTTGGAGTGTTGGATGGACGCTTACGCCATAACATGACAGCCGGGAAAGCCACCGGCACATGATCAATAGCCCCGGCCTTAGCCGGGGTTTTTTATGCCCGCGATTTTAACGCTGCGAGTCCAGCAGTTCGTTGTTTTTCACCACGTCCTGCGCCTTGAGGTAGCTCTCGATCAACAGCTGATAGGCCGGGAAGATTTTGGTGTAAACCTCGGCCCATTGCTGAGCGTCGGCACGATTCCAACTACCCTGCAGCTCGGAGGCGACGCCGGCGGTGTCGATCGGCACCACGCCGGCCTGCACCACGCGCGCCAGGGTGATTTCCTGCGCCATTTTCGAGTAGGTGCCGGAGGCGTCGATCACCGCAAAGACCTTATAGCCTTCGGCCACCGCGCTGATGGACGGAAAGGCCATGCAGACGCTGGTGATGGTGCCGGCGATGATCAGGGTCTTGCGGCCGGTGGCCTTGACCGCCGCTACGAAGTCAGGGTTGTCCCAGGCGTTGATTTCCCCTTTACGGGCGACGTACTGCGCGTGCGGCGCATTCTGGTGAATTTCCGGGATCAGCGGGCCGTTGGGGCCCTGCGGCACCGAGGCGGTGGTGATCACCGGCAGTTTGCTGAGGGTAGCGATGCTGGCGAGGGCGGCGGCGCGGGCGCGCAGCTCGGTCATCGGCATATCGGCGACGGTCTGGAACAGGCCGCTCTGGTGGTCGATCAGGAGCATGACTGCGTCATTGGCATCAATAACAGGACGCTGGCCGTTGAAGTTGGCTGGAGTGCTCATGGTGTTTTCCTTTTCTCGTCGTGAGGTCAGTGGGTATCTTCTTTGATTGATAAGGCTGAAACTCAGCACTTGCCTACAGTGTAGGGAGAAGAGAGAAATCCGGTAGAGCCTGAAGTCGGGATACATCGTTCCATAAATGGAACGATTTTGACGCAGGCGAAGGGCTCGGCGCTGGGCTAAACTTAAGGTGCATAAGAAACATGCGGCAAGGAACGCCATCCTGTTCATGGGTTTGACGCGGAGGGCTACCGTCATGGCTTATCAGCATATCGTTGTCGCCACGGATCTCAGCGAAGACGCCGAGTTTCTGCTGGGCAAGGGCGCCAGGCTGGCTGCCGCACTCCATGCCAAACTTTCCCTGATCTATATCGACATCCACCGCGCCGGCTATTACGTCGATCTGGGCGTGGGCGATTACAACTACACCGATCGCACCTTTTCGGAGCGGGTGAAGAATATGCTCAATGCGATCAAAGGGCAGTCGTCCTACCCGGTCGAAGAGGTGATCGTCAGCCGCGGCGCGTTGACGGAAGAGCTGAACCGGGTGGCGAAGGAAAAAGGGTTCGACCTGGTGATCTTCGGCCACCATCACGATGTCTGGAGCCGGCTGGTTTCTTCGGCGCGTCAGGCGATCAACGAACTGAACGTCGATCTGCTGGTTGTCCCCATCGAGAAAAAATAGTCGCGGCCGCCTGCGGGCGGCTGCCGTTTTTCATTCACATCACTTATCTCTGAGTGGCCATAACTGCCTTTTCGCAATAATCCCGCTTGCTGACAATCCGCCTGACGAATAGTGACTCACCGTAATTTTATTTTATCCATCAATATGTTGGCCAAAATCCGATAAAGGTTAATCCAGCGCATTGAAATCACTGACATACCTCCTTTTGGTTAATAAACCGCACGTTTTGACTGGTTCTCTGGAGAGAGGCGTCTTATCCTCGGGGCAATGAGATTTGTATGACTTATATAAATACGTTCACATGGAGGAGGTCTCATGCGTTTTGACAATAAAGTCGTGGTTATCACCGGTGCGGGCAATGGCATGGGGGAAGCGGCGGCGCGGCGTTTCTCCGCCGAAGGCGCCATCGTGGTGCTGGCCGACTGGGCCAAAGAGGCGGTAGACAAGGTCGCCGCTTCGCTGCCGAAGGGCCGCGCGATGGCGGTGCATATCGATGTTTCCGATCACGTTGCGGTTGAAAAAATGATGAACGAGGTGGCGGAAAAACTGGGCCGCATCGACGTCCTGCTGAACAACGCCGGCGTACACGTGGCGGGCAGCGTGCTGGAAACCAGCATCGACGACTGGCGCCGCATCGCCGGGGTCGATATCGATGGCGTGGTGTTCTGTTCCAAATTTGCCTTGCCGCACCTGCTGAAAACCAAGGGCTGTATCGTCAATACCGCGTCGGTGTCCGGCCTGGGTGGCGACTGGGGTGCGGCCTATTACTGCGCGGCGAAAGGCGCGGTGGTCAACCTGACGCGCGCCATGGCGCTGGATCACGGCGGTGACGGCGTGCGCATCAACTCGGTCTGCCCGAGCCTGGTCAAAACCAACATGACCAACGGCTGGCCGCAGGAGATCCGCGACAAGTTCAATGAGCGCATCGCGCTGGGGCGTGCGGCGGAGCCGGAAGAAGTGGCGGCGGTGATGGCGTTTCTGGCCAGCGACGACGCCAGCTTTATCAATGGCGCCAACATTCCGGTCGATGGCGGGGCGACCGCCTCGGACGGCCAACCGAAGATCGTCTAAGCGTTAACCTACCGGCCCGGCCAGGATGACCGGGCCTGTTGTTTTTAGACGCCGATGCGGTCGCGCAGCGTGTAGTAGGCCGCGCCGATGGCGGTGAACGGGATCTGCAGATTGCGTCCACCGAAGAACGGCAGGTGCGGCAGCTTGGCGAAGGCGTCGAAGCGTTCGGCGTCGCCGCGCATCAGCTCGGCGATCAGCTTGCCCGCCAGATGGGTGCAGGTCACGCCGTGGCCGCTGTAGCCCTGCATGTAGTACACGTTATTCTCCAGCCGGCCAAACTGCGGCATGCGCGACAGCGTCAGCAGGAAGTTGCCGGTCCAACGATAGTCGATGCGCACCCCTTTCAGCTGTGGGAAGGTCTTCAGCAGCTTCGGCCGGATCAGGTTATCGATATCGTCCGGATCGCGCGCGCCGTATACCACGCCGCCGCCGTACAGCAGACGATGATCGGCGGTGATGCGGTAGTAATCCAGCAGGTAGTTGCAGTCCTCCACGCAGTAATTCTGCGGGATCAGCGCCTGCGCGATCTCCGGCGCTAGCGGTTCGGTGGTCACCACCTGAGTGCCGCACGGCATGCTGCGCTTGGCCAGCCGCGGCTCCAGCTTATCGCCCAGGTAGGCGTTGCCGGCGACGATGACGAAGCGCGCCTTCACCTGGCCGTTGGCGGTGCTGATGAGCGCCGGTTCACCGTGGCGAATGTTCGTCACCGCCGATTGCTCGAAGATGCGCCCACCCTGCAGGCGGATCGCCTCGGCCTCGCCCAGCGCCAGATTGAGCGGATGGATGTGGCCGCCGCTGTGATCGAGCAGCGCGCCGACGTAGCGATCGCTGGCGACCTCCTGACGCACCCGATCCGCATCGAGCAGCTCGAGCTGGGTATTGCCGTAGCGCTCCCAGTTGCGCTTTTGCTCGATCAGCGCATGGAACTGCTTGTTGTTCAGGGCGGCGAAGATGCCGCCGGGGCGGTAGTCGCAGTCGATGGCGTAGCGGCTGATGCGGCTGCGAATGATCTCCGCGCCTTCGAACATCATGCTGCCGAGCAGGCGGGCGCTTTCCGCGCCGTAACGCTCTTCAATCACATCGATGTCGCGGCTGTAAGAGTTGACCAACTGGCCGCCGTTGCGGCCGCTGGCGCCGAAACCGATGCGCGCCGCTTCCAGCACCACCACGTTATAGCCGGCTTCCACCAGGAACAGCGCGGAGGAGAGGCCGGTATAGCCGCCGCCGATCACGCAGACGTCGCATTCGATCGATTCATTCAGTTGCGGATAGGGCTGATGTGCGTTGGCCGTGGCCGCATAGTAGCTTTTTACGTGTTCAGTCATGAGATAAGCCCTTATTCCAGCGAGATCCAGGTGGTTTTCAATTCGGTGAATTTGTCCAGCGCGTGCAGCGATTTGTCGCGGCCGTTGCCGCTCTGCTTGTAGCCGCCGAACGGCACGGTCATGTCGCCGTCGTTGTAGTTGTTGACGAACACCGTGCCGGCCTTCAGTTGGCGCGCCATGCGGTGCGCGCGCGCCAGATCGCGGGTCCAGACCGCGGCGCCGAGGCCGTAGTCGCTGTCGTTGGCCAGCTGCAGCGCCTGTTGCTCGTCGTCGAAGGTGGTCACCGCCAGCACCGGGCCGAAGATTTCATCGCGCGCCACGCTCATGGCGTTGTTCACCTGGGTGAGGATGGTCGGCCCCAGATAGCCGGCGTGGTCGCCCTGCGGATGGTCGCGCCCGTCGAGGAACAACGCGGCGCCCTGGCTCAGCCCCCGATCGATATAGCCGGCCACTTTCTCGCAGTGGCCGCTGTCGATCAGCGTGCCCATCACCGTGTCGGGATCGAGCGGATCGCCGGGGACGAAGGCCGCCGCGTGTTTGCGCAGCGCCTGCAGGAACGCTTGCTCAATGCTCGCTTCGACCAGCAGGCGAGTGCCGGCGATGCACACCTGCCCCTGATTGTAGAAGATGCCGGCGGCGGCGCTGCGGGCAGCCTGATCCAGATCCGGGCAGTCGGCAAAGACGATGTTGGCGCTTTTGCCACCGGCCTCGAGCCAGACACGCTTCATATTCGATTCGCCGGCGTAAATCATCAGCTGTTTCGCCACCAGGGTGGAGCCGGTGAAGGTGAGGGCATCGACGTCGCGGTGCAGCGCCAGCGCCTTGCCGGCGTCGTGGCCATAGCCGGGCACCACGTTCAGCACGCCGTCCGGCAACCCGGCCTGCTGCGCCAATTTGCCGAGCAGGATGGCGCTCAGCGGCGATTTTTCGGAGGGTTTGAGTACCACGCTGTTGCCGGCGGCCAGCGCCGGACCGAGTTTCCAGCAGGCCAGCAGCAGCGGGAAGTTCCAGGGCACGATGGCGCCGACCACGCCGATCGGCTCGCGCTCGATCAGCGCCAGCGCCTCGCGGCCGGTGGGGGCGATTTCGCCGTAGACCTTATCGATCGCTTCGGCGTACCAGCGGATGCAGCGGATGGCGCCCGGCACGTCGTCGCGCAGGCTGTGGCGGATGGGTTTGCCGGTGTCCAGCGTTTCCAGCAGCGCCAGCTCTTCGTGATGCTGCTCCATCAGATCGGCGAAACGCAGCAGCGTGGCTTTGCGCTGCGCCGGGGCGGCCTGCGCCCAGTCGCCACGCTCAAAGGCGGCGCGCGCCGCGCTGACTGCCCGATCGATGTCGGCGGCTTCGCCACGCGCGACCTGCGCCAGCTCACGGCGGCCGGCGGGATCTTCCACGGCGAAACATTTCCCCGCGGCGGCCGGCTGGTAGCGGCCGTCGATAAACAGCTGGTGCTCAATCTTCAGGGCCTGCGCCCGTTGTTGCCAATACTGCAAGTGGTGAAAGTTCATGCCTGGCTCCGTTGATCAGAATGTCGTCGGCGTATGGGCGCTGATAATCCGGCAAATGCGCGCCGACGTGTTGCTGAAACTGTGGGGGATGCCGGTATTGATGGCGTAGCTCTGCCCGGCCAGCAGGTGATAGCTCTGGCCGTTGACCTGCAGCACCACTTCGCCTTCCAGCAGCGTGCCAATCTCTTCCCCTTGGTGTTTGATGCGCTCGCCGGTGGTGGTGCCCGGTTCGTAGGTCTCGATCATCATTGCCAACGTACGATTCGGGTCGCCGTTGTGGATCAGCTTCATCGAAACGCCCTGGCTGCCGATTTCGATCAGGTCGTCGCTGTCTATCACGATCTGCGGCTCAGCCGGTTTTTCCGGCTCGGCGAAAAACGCCGACAGCGACAGACCGTACACCGTCAGCAACTTTTGCAGCGTGCTGATGGCCGGGCTGACCTTATCTTGCTCGATAGTACTGATGGCGCTGTGGGTTAACCCAGACAGTTCGGCGACCCGGCGCTGCGACAACCCCAATTGTTGACGGATCTGCGACAGACGTTTTCCCGGTGCCAAGCTGACGTCGCTCATGGGCGTTTTTCCTTTTGATAGTTCCGACAGGCGGTGATGAAACCATCAAACAACAGGCGCGACAGGACATACTCGTCGCTGTTCCACTCGGGGTGCCACTGCACGCCGAGCGCGAAGGGCTGATCGCGCACGCTGATCGCCTCCACCAGCCCGTCAGCGGCGTGCGCCTCGATGCGAACGCTCGCGCCCAGGGTTTTGGCACCCTGGCCGTGCAGCGAGTTCACCCAGAATCTGTTGCAATCCGGTATCAGTTGCGAAAGCAGCCCCCCTTCCTGAACGATGACTTCGTGGGCGGGGGCGTATTGCTGTTCCAGCGGCAGATCGTGATCTTCACGATGCTCCAGCAGCTCGGGCAGTTCGTACAGGCGGCGATGCAGGGTGCCTTGAGTGGCGACCACCATTTCCTGCATGCCGCGGCAAATGGCGAAAAGGGGAATGCGCCTGTCGAATGCCTGGCGGATCAGCGCCAGGCTCAACGCGTCTCGGCCAGGATCGGCGTCAGGCTCATCGCCGTTTTCACCATAAAGGTGCGGCTGCACATTACTGGGGCTGCCCGGCAGCAAAATGCCGTCGAGGCGCGGCAGCAGCTCCGCCAGCATTTCCGGCTCCGCCAGCGCGTGCGGCAGGGCGATCGGCAAGCCGCCGGCGGTGATAACGGCATTCAGGTACTTTTCTTGCAAGGTCTGTGTGAGGTGCCCGTTTAACCTATACCTGCACATGACGACGCCAATGACTGGTCTGTTAAATATATTGTCCATGCTATCCCCTTGGTACGTTCGAAATTATGAACGATAAGCTTCTCCACCGCCGATTTCGTTCAATATTCTATAAATCTAGCAGTCGATTGGGCAATATTCAAACCAAAAGTAACACTTGCAAAACAAATTTGTTTCATCTACGTTTCATTTGTGGGCATTATATTGAACAATACGGTCAATAAACATCGACGACAGCAAAACACAAACGGCGGGTGAACCATGCAGACCAACATCGTAGAAGTGGAAAACTTTGTTCAGCACAGTGAAGAGAGACGAAGTAGCGCGTTCCAGCGCGAAGTGAAAAAGTATCTGGAACGTTATCCGTTAACCCAACATGTCGACGTACTGTTGACCGACCTGAACGGCAGCTTCCGCGGCAAACGCATCCCGGTCGGCGGCCTGAACAAACTGGAGAAGGGCTGTTACTTCCCGGCGTCGGTATTTGCGATGGATATTCTCGGCAACGTGGTGGAAGAGGCCGGGTTGGGGCAGGAGTTGGGCGAGCCGGATCACGTGTGCGTGCCGGTACCGGGCACGCTGACGCCGTCGGCGGCGGACCCGCAATATATTGCGCAGGTGCTGCTCACCATGTTGGATGAAGATGGCACTCCCTTTGACGTTGAACCGCGCAATGTGCTGAACCGAGTGTGGCAGCGTTTGCGTCAGCGCGGGCTTTCCCCCGTGGTAGCGGTAGAGTTGGAGTTCTATCTCATCGATCGTCAACGTGACGCGGAAGGCTATCTGCAGCCGCCGTGCGCGCCGGGCACGCAAGAACGCAACACCCAAAGCCAGGTGTACTCCGTCGATAACCTGAACCATTTCGCCGATGTGCTGAGCGAGATCGACGAACTGGCGCGTTTGCAGGGCATTCCGGCGGACGGCGCGGTGGCGGAGGCGTCGCCGGGGCAGTTCGAGGTCAACCTGCATCATACTGATGATGTGCTGCAGGCCTGCGATCACGCGCTGGCGCTGAAGCGGCTGGTGCGCATGGTGGCCGAGAACCACAATATGCAGGCGACTTTTATGGCCAAACCGTATGAGGAGCACGCCGGCAGCGGCATGCACGTGCACATCAGCATGCTGAACGCGCAGGGCAACAACGTGTTCGCCGACGATGACGGCGAAGATTCGGCGCTGCTGAAACAGGCGCTGGCGGGCATGATCGCCCTGATGCCGTCTTCGATGGCGCTGCTGGCGCCGAACGTCAACGCCTACCGCCGCTTCCAGCCTGGCATGTATGTGCCGACCCAGGCTTCCTGGGGGCATAACAACCGCACCGTGGCGCTGCGCATTCCCTGCGGCGATCGCGACAACCACCGCGTGGAGTATCGCGTGGCGGGCGCCGACGCCAATCCTTATCTGGTGATGGCGACCATTCTGGCCGGCATCGTTTATGGCCTGGAAACCGCATTGCCGCTGCCTGAGCCGGTGACCGGCAACGGTCTGGAACAGGACGGGCTGCCGTTCCCGATCCGCCAGAGCGACGCGCTGTACGAGTTCGAACATCAGCCGGTGCTCAATGCATTGTTGGGCGAACGCTTCAGCCACGTCTATCTGGCCTGCAAAACTGATGAGCTGGTGCAGTTCGAGCGCCTGATCACCGAAACCGAAATCGAGTGGATGTTGAAAAACGCCTGATCCCGCTCACCCTGCGACTACCGCGCGCGTCCGGCGCATTTCATCGGCTCTCCTGTGGCCGGCGAGGCTGCGCGCTGCGGTACAGAATTTCTTCTATCACGGCGTACAGGACGCCGACGAGGAAATAACCATGACTCAGTCAGCCCCCTGCGCAGACGTTTGTCTGTGCCGCAGTGCCTACGGGCCGGTCGCCGGCCGCCCGACAGCGATACCAACCCGTTTTTACCGCCGCCTGAGCAGCAGTTTCCCTGCGGCCTCTCTGAATGACGTTGCACGGTTGACAGCAGAGGACCAAGAGGGGAAATGCCATGACGATTAAAGCCATCGACGGCGGCCCGGCGGGCAAACCGCAGCTGCGCAAATCCCTCAAGCTGTGGCAGGTGGTGATGATGGGCCTGGCCTATCTGACGCCGATGACGGTGTTTGACACCTTCGGGATCGTCTCCGGCCTCACCGACGGCCATGTGCCGACCTCCTATCTGCTGGCGCTGGCCGGCGTGCTGTTCACCGCCATCAGCTATGGCAAACTGGTGCGCCAGTTTCCCACCGCCGGCTCTGCCTATACCTATGCGCAGAAGGCGATCAACCCGCACGTCGGTTTTCTGGTGGGGTGGTCATCGCTGCTTGATTATCTGTTCCTGCCGATGATCAATACGCTGCTGGCGAAGATTTACCTGACCGCGCTGTTCCCGGAAGTGCCGCCCTGGGTGTGGGTCGTGGGCTTCGTTATCCTTATCACCGCCATCAACCTGAAAAGCGTCAATCTGGTGGCCAACTTCAATACCCTGTTCGTATTGGCGCAGGTGGCGATCATTCTGGTGTTCATCTATCTGGTGGTGCGCGGCCTGCACAACGGCGAGGGGATGGGCACGGTGTGGAGCCTGCGGCCGTTCCTCAGCGAGAATGCGCATCTGCTGCCGGTCATTACCGGCGCGACTATCCTGTGCTTCTCGTTCCTCGGTTTTGACGCGGTCACCACGCTGTGTGAAGAGACGCCCGACGCCGCCAAGGTGATCCCGCGCGCCATCTTCCTGACCGCGCTGTACGGCGGGGTGATCTTTATCAGCGTGTCGTTCTTCATTCAGCTGTTTTTCCCGTCCATTCAACGCTTTCACCAGCCCGACGCCGCGCTGCCGGAGATCGCGCTGTACGTCGGCGGCAAGCTGTTCCAGTCGATCTTCCTGTGCGTGACCTTCATCAACACGCTGGCCTCCGGCCTGGCGTCGCACGCCAGCGTATCGCGCCTGCTGTACGTGATGGGGCGTGACAACGTGTTCCCGGAGAAATTCTTCGGCTATATCCACCCCAAATGGCGCACCCCGGCGCTGAACGTACTGATGGTCGGGCTGGTGGCGCTGTCAGCGCTGTCGTTCGATCTGGTGACCGCCACGGCGCTGATCAACTTTGGTGCGCTGGTAGCCTTTACCTTCGTTAACCTGTCGGTGATCAGCCACTTCTTCATTCGCGAAGGGCGCAACAAAAGCTGGAAGGATCGCTTCAACTTCCTGTTCCTGCCGTTGGTGGGGGCGCTGACGGTGGGGGTGCTGTGGCTGAACCTGGAGAAAAGCTCGCTGACCATGGGGCTGATCTGGGCGACACTGGGCTTCGGCTATTTGGCCTGGCTGACCCGACGCTTTCGCCAGCCGCCGCCGCAGTTGGAGCGGCAACCGCAGCAATAAATTCACAGGCGGGAGTATCCCGCCTTTCTTTTTGGCACGTGCGGCAGTAGAGTGAAAAACCTGATAAAAAATAACCCATTGGACCTGTCTTATGCCCGCTTTGCCCTCGCGTACCCGCGCCACGTTGTTCGGTTTGTTGGCCATTGTGCTGTGGAGCAGCGTGGTTGGCCTTATTCGCAGCGTCAGCGAAGGGCTGGGGCCGATCGGCGGCGCGGCGATGATCTACAGCGTCAGCGCGGTGTTTTTGCTGGTGGCGCTCGGCGTGCCGAAATGGCGCAGCTTTCCGCGACCTTATCTCATCGTCGGCAGCCTGCTGTTCGTCAGCTACGAGATCTGCCTGTCGCTGTCGCTCGGCTACGCCAATACCCGCCTGCAGGCGATAGAAGTGGGCATGATCAACTACCTGTGGCCCTGTTTCACCGTGCTGATGGCGCTGGCGCTCAACGGCCAAAAGGCGAAATGGTGGCTGCTGCCGGGGCTGCTGCTGTCGCTGTTCGGCATCGGCTGGATCATGAGCGGCGAGGGCGGCTGGTCACCGGCGCAGATGCTGGCCAACGTGCGCAGCAATCCGCTCAGCTATACGCTGGCGTTCAGCGGCGCGGTGATCTGGGCGCTGTATTGCAACCTGACCAAGAAGATTGCCCAGGGCAGCAACGGTGTGGTGCTGTTCATCGTGCTGACCGCGCTGGCGCTGTGGCTGAAGTATGCTTTCAGCGCGGAAAGCGGCATGCAGTTCAGCCTCGGCGTGACCGTAACGCTGCTGTGCGCCGGGGTGGCGATGGGAGCAGGGTATGCCGCCTGGAACGTTGGCATTCTGCACGGTAACATGACGCTGCTGGCCACCGTCTCTTATTTTACCCCGGTACTGTCGGCGGTGTTCGCCGCGCTGGTGTTGCACACCTCGCTGACCGCCAATTTCTGGCAGGGCGTAGCGATGGTCACGCTTGGCTCGCTGATCTGTTGGCGGGCAACTCGCGGAAATTAACGGAAATTATCCGCCGTCGGCGCAATGTTGAACTAGAATTTAACTAGCCATGTTGCCTGAAGGAACGACGACGATGAGAAGCGACATTCAATTTATTCAACAGCCTGAAATCGACGTGCATCATTATGAGCGCGGCGATACCGTGCGCCTGACCACGGCGAATCTGCGGCACGAATATCAGCTCGACGTTTATATTTTGCGCCGCGACGACAAGCTGATTTACGGTTCGGTCGTCGCGGCGGCGCCCAAGACCGACATTCCGGTTGCCAACTGGGAGGTGAAAAACGGCGAAGAGGTGGCGTTCCGCCAGGAAAACATCGCCAAGGCGGTGCCGGCGGTAAACTGATCTCAGCTTTCGCGCCGCAGTTGTTTACCGAGAAACATTTTTCGATAGTCCGCCGGCGTTACCCCCAGCCGGCGGATAAATGCCCGCCGCATCAGCTCTGCACTGGAAAAACCGCAATGCGCCGCCACCTGTTTTGGCGCCAATACGCCGAGTTCCAATAACCTGCGCGCTTCGGCGATGCGGGCTTCCTCGAGCCATTTAGCGGGAGAGGTGCCGACCTCGTTGCCGAACAGCCTGCTGAAATGCCGCGGGGTGACGCCGGCGCGTTCCGCCAGGCTGGCTACGTTGTGCGGTAACCCGATATTGTCTATCGCCCAGCGTTGCACTTCCTGCAGCATTGAGCGCCCGGCCAGGGTCGCCTGTTCCCGATAGCTGAATTGCATCTGCCCGCCGGGACGGCGGAAAAACATCACCAGCTGGGCCGCGACCCGCTGCGCGATCTCACGCCCTAAATCGTCTTCCACCATTATCAGCGCCAGATCCAGCCCTGAGGTCACGCCAGCGGCAGTCTGCAGGCGCCCGTCACGCACATAAATGGCGTCTTTATCCACCGTGACCTGAGGATAGCGGCGACACAATTGATCGGCTACCGCCCAGTGGGTGGTGATTTGCCGCCCATCCAACAGGCCGGCCTCCGCCAGCAGAAAAGCGCCGCTGCACACCGAGCCGTAGCGGCGAGTGCGGGGTACCACTCTGCGTAGCCAGTCCAGCGTGCGTGTTTCGCTTTCGCCGTCGGCGATACCCGGTGCACCGGCGATGAGCAACGTGTCGATCGCCTGTTCACGCCATTGGGTGATGGCGAGATCCGGCACGAGTTTGACGCCGGAGGAGGACACGATCGGCGCCAGCGTCTTTCCGACTACCTGCAGATGATAGGCGGCATAGCCGGCTTGCAGATTGGCCTCGGCGAAAACATCCAGCGGACCGGAAACGTCCAGCAGCTGCACCTGTGGCACGGCGAGAATAGCGATGGTTTTACTCATGGCATGCGATATCCCGATGGATGGGGGATATCCCTAATCGTTGATTAATGGCAATTGAGGACATTCAGTGTAACGCCTAATCTAACCGGGTTCCAGACAACGGGAGAATCGAGTTATGAGTTTAACCATCAACGGCATCAGCGTGCCGGATAGCGCGATGGCGCGTCAGGCGACCGAGTTAGTGCGCGACACCGAATCAGATCTGCTGTTTCACCACTCCAGCCGGGTGTATTACTGGGCGGCGCTGGCGGGGCAGCAGCGCAAGCTGGTTTACGATCCTGAACTGCTGTACGTCGGCTGCCTGTTTCACGATATGGGACTGACGCACGATCACTGCAGCTGCGACAAACGTTTCGAAGTGGATGGTGCCGATGCGGCGGCCGAGTTTTTACGCGGGCACGGGGTCAGCCGTCAGGATATCGATCGGGTATGGACGGCGATCGCGTTACACACCACGCCGGGGATCCCGGAATACATGCACCCGCTGATTGCGCTGGTGACCGCGGGGGTAGAGATGGATGTGTTAGGGATCAATTACCAGGGCTATGACGCGACGCTGCGAGAGCGGGTAGTGGAGTTGCATCCCCGCGGGGCAAACTTCAAGGAAGCGATTATTCAGGCGTTTTACGACGGGATTCGACATAAGCCGGACAGCACCTTCGGCAACGTCAAAGCGGACGTGCTGGCGGATAAGGAACCGAGCTTTGTTCGCGGTAATTTTTGCAGCCTCATTCGTCGTTCGATGTGGCCAGCGTGATCGGCTGCCGCTTCTCTCTCGCCGGCGAGTTTTCGCCGGCATTTCCCGCTTGAATGCCGTACTCCTCTTCATTGCCGGTTGATGACAGTTGGCTCAAAAACTGCGCTAAAAATCGATGTGCATGACAAAAATCACAGCGAATGTGAATTTGAATGAAACATAATTTGACAAATGTGAACGCAATCGATTACCTATTCGCGAAATGCGTAACTGGATCACAGATTCTTACAGTCAGTGGTTTCTATAATGCGCGCGTCATCCGAGTTTCTGTGTGAAGACAACGCCAGGTGTCGGCAGACTCATTGTCATCTTTTCTAAACGGGCAGGAAATGGCCCTTTAAGCATGTGGTAATAAAATGAAAAAAATAGCTCTCGCAGCAGGTGTACTGCTCGCAGCGTCTTACAGTGCATCATCAATGGCTGATAGCAAAGACAGTCAATATGTCTCCGACTGGTGGCACCAGAGCGTTAACGTGGTGGGCAGCTACCACACCCGTTTCGGACCGCAGCTGAATAACGACGTGTATCTCGAATACGAAGCCTTCGCCAAGAAAGACTGGTTCGACTTCTACGGTTACGTTGACGTGCCGAAGTTCTTCGGCGTGGGCAATACCCCGGATCGCGGCATCTGGGACAAAGGCTCCCCGCTGTTTATGGAGATTGAACCGCGCTTCTCCATCGACAAGCTGACCGGCACCGATCTGAGCTTCGGTCCGTTCAAAGAGTGGTACTTCGCCAACAACTACATCTATGACCTGGGCCACAACGCCGACGGTCGTCAAAACACCTGGTACATGGGTCTGGGCACCGATATCGACACCGGCCTGCCGATGAGCCTGTCGATGAACATCTATGCCAAATACCAGTGGGAAAACTACCAGGCTGCCAACGAGAACAGCTGGGACGGTTACCGCTTCAAGGTGAAATACTTCGTGCCGCTGACCCAGGTGTGGGGCGGCAACCTGAGCTACATCGGCTTCACCAACTTCGACTTTGGTTCCGATCTGGGCAAGGACAGCCATTGGGTTGACGGCACCGGCAAACAGGTGCGCACCAGCAACTCTATCGCCTCCAGCCACATTTTGGCGCTGAACTACGATCACTGGCACTATTCTTTCGTGGCGCGTTATTTCCATAACGGCGGCCAGTGGCAGGATGGCGCGGATATCAACCTGCCACAGGGCCCGATCAAGTCTACCGGTTGGGGTTATTACCTCGTGGTCGGCTATAACTTCTGATTTTCCGTGCTATCAGAAACAGAAAACCCCGCCTGGCGGGGTTTTTTTGTCATCACTGTGCTTGTTCAGCCGGGAGATGCTTCACCGGCATAAACAGCCTGCCTTTGATCACGTGACATTCATTATTTATCCAACTAATGATTTGTTCACGGCTGACGCCTTCCGACTGCGCGTAACGATGAAGATCGCCGTTAAAGTGTCGAGTGATGTATTCCATGAGGGTCATTTGCACGTCTTTTGCTCCTGAACGCCCACCCGTTGCCAGCCTGGCCACCGCGGGAGGTTGAGGTTTCTCAGACAGCGAATGTAAATTATCGGCAACTAAATCTCAACATAAAGCACCAGATTGGGGCGACGGCGGCGGAAAAAAGAATCCCGCACGGAGAGGCGGGAAGTGTTCGCTATTATCATTATGGATGATAAGAATAAGATTTGAGGTGCGACGAAAAAGAGCACGCTAACTCTTTTTTGTTACCTTCCCACGCTAGCGTAAGGCTTATTTTTCTTCAAGAAAAATCTGAGACAAGCATCGGCATTTTCGAGGCGTTTTGCGTTGAGACAAGGTTTGAAAGCGAATGCCGTAAAAGCGCGCCGTTATCTCGGAGTTTTCCTTATACTTTGTCTGGAAAAGGCTAGCTATAGTCAACAGAGTCACGCACGCAGGAATACACAACATGAACAAACGTCGTACGACTCTCACGGTGTTAGCGCTGATTGCATCGCTGGGGTTGTCATCCGCCCCGGCCTTGGCCGACAAAGGCGGCAATGGTAACGGCAACGGGAACGGCCATGGCAACAGCGGCAATAACGGTAACCATGGCAACAACGGTAATCACGGCAACAAAGGCAATAAAGATAAAGGCGGCTATAGGAACGACGATAATCTGGTCTCCGTCAGCCTTTCGCGCGACCGCGCCCGTTCGCTGGCGCACAACTACGGCCTGACCGGCTATAGCTCGCTGCCACCGGGCATCGCCAAGAATCTGGCGCGTGGTAAACCGCTGCCGCCGGGCATCGCCAAAAAAGTGGTGCCTTACTCGATGCTGCGTGAGTTGCCGCAGTACCCGGGTTATGAGTGGCGTATCGCCGGCGACGATCTGGTGCTGGTCGCACTCAGCACCGCGATTGTGGCCTCCGTCATCAACGGCGTGTTCGACTAACGCCGGTTGGGTCTCATCGGGCCTCGCTGCGGCGGGGCCTTTTTTATTTGCCGGCGCAGGGCTGACGTGGTGAACTTGGCGCCTGACCTTTTCACTGCATCATAAGGGAGGCGCCATGTTCAGGGCGTTATTGATAGCCTGCTGTTTGACCAGTTTTCCAGCGTTGGCAGACGGCGCTGCCGCCATCGGCGAACTGGTGAACCAACGGCTGTCGTTGATGAAAGACGTTGCCGGTTACAAGGCGCAGCAGCATTTGCCGATCGAAGACCTGGCGCAGGAGGCGAAGGTGTTGGCCAGCGCGCAGGCGGAGGCGGGGCGTTTGGGGCTGGAGCCGGCGTCGGTGCGGCCTTTTATCGCCGCGCAGATGGACGCCGCCAAGGCGATTCAGTACCGCTATCGCGCCGACTGGCTGGCGAGCCCGGAGCCCGGCTGGCAGCCACGCCCGTTGGCGCAGGTGCGCCCACAGATCGCGCAGCTGAGCAGCCAGATATTGCAACGGCTGGCGGAGCGACTGCGTACCGGCCCGCTCGGCGAGGCGGATCAGGCGGCGTTTATGGCGTCTGTGGATCAGGTGAATCTCAGCGCCGCCGACAAGCGGCGGCTGGCGGATGCGCTGCTGGCGGTCAGAACCGGCAGCGCACGCTGAGCGTCAGTCGCGGCCGACGGTGCTGCGGCGGAAGGTCAGCATCCGGCTGCGGTTGGCGATGAGATCCACGTTGTAACCGCGGAAATAGAGGCAAAAGCGTTTCAACCATGGGCCGTCCTGGCACTCCACCAGCATGCGGCCCTGGCCGAGCGGGCTGAGCGTGCCGGTCTGCGCCGCCGGGCCGACGCCAATATGCACCCGATTGCCGCGAATTTCAAAGGCGGTGCGATAGTGCGGGTGATACCACAACCCCTGCACATGCTTCAGGCAGTCACCGTTGGCCGTGACCGGCAGGAAACGGCGCGCCACATGCCCGACTTCACCCTCGATCGCTTCGCCGGTCCACTTCAATTTGATTGGCATATGGGCGGACAGCGACACCGCGTAGCCGTCTTCGCCCTGATACAGCGGTTCATCGCTGCCCAGATAGGCCAGGTTGCCGTCTTTGACCTCCAGCCAGTGCGGCTCCGCCAGCGTGGCGTAGAGACCGTCGGGGATCGCCGTGCTGCGCTGCGGCAAAGGTTCGCCCAGCAGCGCTGCCATCACCTGCAAAGCTATCCCGAAACTGTCGCAGTCTTCGCGGTTGGCCACCAGCGCAACGCCGACCTGGCGATCGGGCGCCAGCAGGAAATAGGTTTTGTAACCGGCGTGGGAACCACCGTGGCCGAGCAAGCGGCGGCGGCCCAGCGGCGTCTGCGCCAGCCCCAGTCCATAGGCGCTGAGCTGACCCTGATTGAGGCGGCGCGGTGCGCCGAGTTGCGCCAGCACGCCCTGGCCGGGGCCCTGGTCGGCCAGCAGCGTTTGCAGCCAGCGGGTGAGGGCGTTGAGGCTGCCGGTCAGGCTGCCGGAGGCGGAAAGGTGCAGACCGGCGCTGGCGTGTTGCCAGCCCTGCGCCGCACGCCAGTAACCCGGCACCAACCCTGGCACCACGTCGAACCAGCTTTCCGGCGCTTGCATCTGCACCTGCAGCGGCCGGGCGATGTGCTGTTGCACCAGTTGGTCGAAATCATACCCTTTGCTGCGCAGCGCGGCCTCCAGCAGCCGATAGCCGGTATTGCTGTAGGCGATCTCGCTGCCGGCTTCATAGTTCAATCTTTCCAGCCCCTCGACAAACTGCATCACCGGCTGCGCCTCGCTGACGGCATGCAGCGATATGCCCAGCAGACCGAGCGTCTCGCGCACGTCAGGCAGACCGCCGGTCATGTCCAGCGCCTGGCCGACGGTAACGTCCGCCAACGCGGGCTGCAGGGCGGGCAGCAGTTCGCCCAGGCGTTGTTCGAGTCGAATGGCGCGATCGGTGGCGTTCAGCGCCAACGCGGCGAAGATGTGCTTGGTCACTGAGGCGTAGCGCACCACGCTGTCGGCGGTGAAGGGGGTATTCTGCGCCAGATCGGCCAAGCCGGCACTGGCGGTGGCGCGGAGTTGTTCGGCGTCAAACAGGGTGATGGCGCCGCCGGGTTCGCCACGCCGTTGCCAGCCGGCCAGCAATTGTTCGGCGAGGGCGCCGGCAGCGCGCCAGTTTAACGGTGTTACAGACATAGGGCCTCCAGAGTGATGGTTCGAAACGGGCCAGCTCGGCCACACGCCGCCCGGCGCTGACGATGAGCGCGGGCTTTTCGGCTGATTGTGGCGCAGCGCGTTTTTCGTCGGCCGCTGTTTTGTGCGCTGTTTAGACCAGTCAGTAGGGAATCACGCGAAACTTTGATATAGCGCGCAGATTGCGGCTGACGTTACGGTTAAGGACAGGGAGAGGAACAGGCGCCCGGCGGCGCCTGTAAAGGGGATCAGTTCAGTCTGGCGGCGCTGTCCAACAGGCCTTCAATCATCTGCTTGAGCAGGCGCTGCAGCGAGGCGGCGCGCTGCGGTTCGAACGCGAAAGGATACTGTTCGGACATGTAGTTGACCTGCGCCAGCTCGAGCTGGATCGCATGCTGTTGCTGCTGCGGTTGGCCGTAGGCGCGGGTGATGTAACCGCCCTTGAAGCGGCCGTTCAGCACGTGGGTGTACTGCTGTTGCTGCTCGCAGCAGGCGACCAGCCGATCGCTCAGCGCCTGGGCGCAGCTTTCACCGCCGTTGGTGCCGAGGTTGAGATCCGGCAGTTTGCCGTCGAACAGCCGCGGGATCACCGAGGCGATGGAGTGCGCGTCGAACAGCAGCGCATAGCCGTGCCGCGCTTTGAGGCGTGCCAACTCGTCCTGCAGCTGCTGATGATAAGGTTGCCAAATTTGCTGCAGATAGCCGGCGCGTTCTTCGTCCGTCGGCGCTTTGCCCGGCAGGAAGCTTGGGCGGCCGTCGAACAGCACATTGGGATACAGACCGGTGGTGGCGGTGGTGTACAGCGGCTTGTCGTCCGCCGGGCGGTTCAGATCGATGACGAAGCGTGAATAGTTGCCGACCAGTACGCTGGCGCCCATCGCCCGGGCGAAGTCGTACAGCTGTGGAATGTGCCAGTCGGTATCGGGCAGCGGGCGGGCATCGTCGGTCAGCCCGGCCTCGACCGCCGGCGTCAGTTGCGTGCCGGCGTGTGGGATGCTGATCAGCAGCGGCAGGCTGCCGGTCTGGAAGCTAAAAGGATCGCGAATGGTCATTGACGTACTTCTCCTCGGAAAATCACCGTACAGGGCAGCTGGCCGCCCAACCAATAAGCCAGTTCCGCCGGCCGCGACAGCGGCCAGTGAACAAAGTCCGCCACCTTGCCGGTTTCCAGCGTGCCGTGGCTGTGTTGCAGCCCCAGCGCTTTGGCGGCGTGGGTGGTAACGCCCGCCAGCGCTTCTTCCGGCGTCAGGCGGAACAGCGTGCAGGCCATGTTGATCATCAGACGCAGCGACAGCGCCGGCGACGTGCCAGGGTTGGCGTCGCTGGCGATCGCCATCGCCACGTGGTGCTTGCGGAACAGCTCTACCGGCGGGCACTGGGTTTCGCGCAGCAGGTAGTAGGCGCCCGGCAGCAGCACCGCCACGGTGCCGGCGTCGCCCATGGCGCGGGCATCTTGCTCGGTGGCGTATTCGAGATGGTCGGCGGAGAGCGCGTGATGGCGAGCCGCCAGCGTGCTGCCGCCGAGGGCGGAGAGTTGCTCGGCGTGCAGTTTGACCGGCAAACCGGCGGCTTCGGCGGCGGCGAAGACTCGCTCCACCTGCGCCGGTGAGAACGCCAGGTGTTCGCAGAAGGCGTCAACCGCATCCGCCAGGCCGGCGGCGGCGGCCTGAGGGATGATGGTATCGCAGACCAGATTGATGTAGTCGTCGGCGCGGTTTGCGTATTCCGGCGGCAGCGCATGGGCCGCCAGACAGGTGGTTTTCACCTCGACCGGCAGCAGCTCGCCCAACTTGCGCGCCACCCGCAGCATTTTCAGCTCGCTTTCCGGGCTGAGGCCATAGCCGGATTTGATCTCCACGCAGGTGACGCCTTCCGCCAGCAGCGGACGCAGGCGGAACAGCGCCTGCTCCAGCAGCAGCGCTTCGTCGGCCTCGCGGGTGGCTTTCACGGTGGAGATAATGCCGCCGCCCTGCGCGGCGATGTCGGCATAGCTCACGCCGTTCAGCCGCTGTTCGAACTCGCCGCTGCGGTTGCCGCCGAACACCAGGTGTGTGTGGCAATCAACAAAGCCAGGGGTGATGATACCGCCATCGAATTTCACCGTTTCGTCCGCGATCAGGCCGGGCGGCAGCGCCGCATGTTCGCCAATCCAGACAATCTTGCCGTCGCGTACGGCGATCGCGCCGTCGGTCAGGGTGTGATAGTTGCCGTCGCGCATGGTGACGATATCGGCGCCGTGCCACAGGCTGTCACAGTGAATCTCAGACGTCATTGCTTTCCTCCGCCGGAGCCGCAGCTCCCACATGGTTGTATATACAATTAAAAACAACCTAACGCATTCACCGGGATGTCACAAGAGGCGGGAGAGATTTTGTTATCAGGATGTGATCGACCACGGAGATGCGGGCGCAGGGCGCGCCCGCCGGGGATCAGACTTCGCTGGTGAAGCGGCCGAACAGTTGATAACGGCTGCCGGGGTACAGCAGCCGGGCCGAGGTCACCACGGTTTTGCCGGACCAGGTGCGGCGGTGGATCAGCAGGCCGGGTTCGTGGTCTTCCAGCTGCAGCAGCTCGCTTTCGCGCCGGGTGGGGATCACCGCTTCGACGATGTGTTCGCCGGCGGTCAGCGGCGCGGCCTGCGTCAGATAGGTGTAAGGCGTGACGCGGTCGAAATCCTGCTTCAGGTAATCCGGCGCCACCAGCGGGTTGACGCAGCGGTCTTCCACCTGCACCGGCACGTCATTTTCGTAATGCACGATCTGCGAGTAGAACAGCCGTTGGCCGGGTTGAATGCCCAGCGCCGTCGCCTCTTCCTCGCTGGCCGGGCGGGCCTTCAGCTCGAGGATCTTGCTGCTGTGGCGATGACCGCGCGCGGCGATCTCATCGGCGATGTTGTGCACTTCCAGCAGCGCGGTATGCGCCTTGGCTTCGGCGACGAAGGTGCCTACGCCCTGCATGCGGATCAAAAAACCTTCGCTGGTCAGCTCGCGCAACGCGCGGTTGATGGTCATGCGGCTGACGCCCAGTTCCGCCACCAGTTCACTTTCGGAGGGCACGCGCTGGTGCGGTTGCCAATGCCCCGCACGAATTTGATTCACGATCGCCTGTTTGACCCGTTGGTAGATCGGGGCGGGGGCATCGCTCATTGCAGCCGCCAGTTGTAACACGGTCTGTTGTTCAGCCACGACGTTAACCTCGTCAAATAAAAAAATAATAACACCAGTTTACTGTTGATGTCGGCGTATGTATATGTATATACAACTAGTGGCCGTCGCGCCAGAAACTTGCCGGCGACCGCCAAAAATTCCTGAATGCGCGCCATCGCCGCGCCTCATTCGCCGTTACATCAACCGTGGAATACTGCCATGCCTGCTTATTTTGCCCCACGCGCTTTGCTCCCTGAGGGCTGGGCGCATAACGTCCGGCTGGACGTCGATGCGCAAGGTTATCTGACTCAAGTTACCGCCAACGCTGAGCCGCAAGGCTGCATCCGGCTGCACGGCGACGCGGTGCCGGGCATGCCGAACCTGCACTCCCACGCTTTCCAGCGCGCGATGGCCGGGCTGGCGGAAGTGGCGGGCAACCCGCAGGACAGCTTCTGGACCTGGCGCGATCTGATGTATCGGCTGGTGCAGCGCCTGACGCCGGAGCAGGTGGAGGTGGTCGCCCGTCAACTGTATATCGAAATGCTCAAGGGCGGATATACCCAGGTGGCCGAATTCCACTACCTGCATCACGACGCCGACGGCAAGCCTTACGCCGATCGCGGTGAGATGACCGGCCGCCTCAGCGAGGCCGCGCATCAGGCCGGCATCGGCATGACTATGCTGCCGGTGCTGTACAGCTACGCCGGTTTTGGCGCCCAGCCGGCCCAGCCGGGGCAGAAACGGTTTATCCAGGATGCCGAAAGCTATCTGCATCAGCAGCAGGTGATTGCCCGTCAGCTGGCGGATCGCCCGTTGCAGAATCACGGTTTGTGTTTCCATTCGCTGCGCGCGGTGGAGCTGGGCCAGATGCAGCAGATTTTGGCCGCGTCGGATCGCACCTTGCCGGTGCATATTCATATCGCCGAGCAGCAAAAAGAGGTGAACGACTGTCTGGCGTGGAGCGGACAGCGCCCGGTGGCCTGGCTGTATGACCACCTGCCGGTAGATCAGCGCTGGTGTCTGGTGCACGCCACCCATCTGGATCGCGACGAGCTGGAAGCGCTGGCGCGCAGCCGCGCGGTGGCCGGCCTGTGCCTGACCACCGAAGCCAACCTCGGCGACGGCATTTTCCCTGGCGACGCTTACCTGCAGCAGCAGGGGCGCTGGGGCATCGGTTCCGACAGCCACGTTTCGCTCAACGTGGTGGAAGAGCTGCGCTGGTTTGAATACGGCCAGCGGCTGCGCGATCAGCGTCGCAATCGCCTGACGACACCGGAACAGTCGGCGGTGGGCGATGTGCTGTACCTGCAGGCGCTGCAGGGCGGCGCGCAGGCGTGCGGCGCGCCGATCGGCCGGCTGCAGAGCGGCTATCGCGCCGACTGGCTGGTGCTGGACGGCGACGATCCATATCTGGCGGCGGCGCCGGACGCCTCGATCCTCAATCGCTGGCTGTTCGCCGGCGGCAAGGAGCAAATTCGCGACGTGTTCGTCGGTGGCCGGCAGGTGATCGAGCAGGGGCGGCACGCGCTGCAACAGCGGAGCAGCGCAGAGTTCCTGCAGGTGCTGAAAACCTTTCAGCAGGAGGCATAATGAGCCTGACCCGTTTTAACTTCGCCGCGCTGCCGGTCAGCCCGTGGCGCAACGGCGGTGGGGAAACCCGTGAAATCGTCAGCTGGCCGCCGGGCGAGCCGGATTTCGACTGGCGCGCCAGTATCGCCACCATCGCGCAGGACGGGCCGTTTTCCGCCTTTGCGGGCATCGATCGCTCGATAACGTTGCTGGAAGGCGACGGCGTGCGGCTGTTCAGCGCCGGGCATATCGACCATCAGTTGGCGCGTATCGGGGAGCCGTTCGCCTTTTCCGGCGACGTGGCGCTGGAAGCGACGCTGCTGGGCGGCGCCAGTCAGGATTTCAACATCATGACACGCCGCGGCCGGCAGGCGGCCGAGGTGCTGCGCAGCACGGTGCCCGTCACCCTGTCACCCAACCGGGCGGGCGTGCTGTATGTGCTGAGCGGTGTTTGGTCGCTGCCGGAGGGCGGAGAACTGCGGGCGCGCGAGGGTGTCTGGTGGACGGCGGCGGGCGGCGAAGTGGCGCCGCTGACGGCCGACGGCGCGATCCTGTGGGCGAACATCACAGCCTGCTAACGCAGAGTAGAGTCCTGCGCCCGGTTATGGGATTATTCACTTTTCCCCATTAATCATAAAGAAGGGCGCATGGCTTCGCTGAAAGACGTCGCAAAACTTGCCGGAGTCTCGTTGATGACGGTGTCCCGCGCCATCAATGAACCCGGCAAGCTGCGGCCGGAAACCTATCACCGCGTCAAACAGGCGATCGACCAGTTAGACTACGTGCCGGATCTGTCGGCGCGGCGTATTCGCGGTGACGGAAATCGCGTGCAGACGCTCGGCGTGCTGGCGCTGGACACCGCCACGACGCCGTTCTCGGTGGAAATGATCCTGTCGATTGAAAAAATCGCGCGTGAGCGCGGCTGGAACAGCTTCGTCGTCAACCTGTTTGCCGACGACAACGCCGAACAGACCGTCGATCTGCTGTTGGCGCATCGACCGGATGGGGTGATATTCACCACGATGGGGCTGCGTGAGGTGACGCTACCGGCCAAACTGCTGGACAAAAAGCTGGTGCTGGCCAACTGCGTCAGCCCGGCGCATGCGATCGCCACCTACATTCCTGATGATGAGCAAGGGCAGTATGACGCCACGCGCACGCTGATCGCCAAAGGCTATCGCGCGCCATTGTGCATTCATTTACCGGCGGATACGCTGGCGGCGGGGCTGCGCCGCCGCGGTCTGGAACGCGCCTGGCGCGAAGCGGGGCGCGATGTTGAACAGCTGCGGCAGTATCATCTCGATCTGAGCGCCGGCGATCAAAGCTATCGCGACTGCGTCGCGTTGCTGGAGCGGCATTTCTCAGCAGAACGGCGCGATTGCGATGTCGTGGTGTGCGGAAACGATCGGATAGCGTTTCTGGTGTATCAGGTATTGCTGGCGCAAGGATGGCGGATACCGCAACAGGTGGCGGTGCTGGGCTACGACAATATGGTCGGCACCGGCGAGCTGTTCCTGCCGGCATTGACGACGGTGCAGCTGCCGCATTATGAGTTGGGCCGCCTTGCGGCGCTGCATGTGATTGAGCGGCGGGAACAGCGTGATACGGTGAAAGTGCCTTGCCCGCTGTTGGAGCGTGGTTCGCTGTAGCCACACCGGGCGCGTTGCTGCGCGCCCGGTGCTCATTCCCATTACTTCCAGATGCTTGCCAACTGCCATCCCGTGGTGGGCTCGAACAGCGCCCGGCCGCCTTCGGCGAACAGGCGGAGACGGCGATCGCCCGCCGTCGGATAGATGCGGCTGGTCAGGCAGGCCTGTCCCTGATTAACGAAGATCTCCAGCGATGAGCGGTCAATAAAGATCCGCAGCGACAGGATGTCACCCCCCGGCAGCGGCACACTGCGGCAGGTGCACAGGGCGCGGTTTTCATGAAAACGTTCCAGCACCAGCCGGTGCGCCTGATTGTCGACGAACAGCCGCGCCGCACTCCCAATGGCCAGCCCGTACCGCTCAGCGTCGCTGTCGGCCGGTCTCAATGTCAGGATGAGCTCCTGCATATCGTTCGCCAGCGGCAGATGCTGATTGGTCAGCGTCTGCGCCAAAAACGTGTGTGACTCTCGGCGCAGCGCCGTCAGTTCACGCGCCGGGCTCATGCGGACGCTGCCGTCGGCGGCCAGCGTCAGTTCGCGCGGCAGCGTGAGGGCGCCGGCCCAGCGGTGCGCTTTGCTGGGCATCGGTGATTCCCACATATCCATCCAGGCAAACAGCAGCCGACGGCCGTCGGCGGCGGTGAAGGTCTGCGGCGCATAGAAATCGTGGCCGGCATCCAGCTCGCAGAAGGGCTGGGTCACCGTAAAGTCGCTATCAGGCCGCCAGTGGCCAAGCAGATAGCCGCTCTGGAAGCGATTGCGGTAGCGGTAGCCCTGCGCCACCAGCCCTTGCGGCGAGAACAGCAACAGGTGTTGTTCCCCCAGCGGGAAGAAATCCGGGCATTCCCACATATAGCCCTGATGCGCCGTTTGCGCGCCGGCCAGCACCCGATCGAAGCGCCAGGCGCGCAGGTCGGCAGAGCGGTACAGGCGCACCTGGCCCAGGCCGTTTTCTTTGGCGCCGACCACCAGCCACCATTCGCCGTTTTCGCGCCAGACTTTCGGATCGCGAAAATGCTGAATGCCGTCCGGCGGGGCCAGTACCGGCCCGTGTTTGATGAAGCATATGCCGTCTTCGCTAGTGGCCAGACATTGCACTTCCCGCACCTGGCTGTCGTCACCGGGTTCACCCAGCCACACGTGGCCGGTGTAAATCAGCGTCAGCACACCGTTGTCATCTACGGCGCAGCCGGAAAAGCAACCGTCTTTGTCATAGGGCGCATCGGGTGCCAGGGCGATGGGCTGATGCTGCCAGCGTATCAGGTCGCGGCTGGTCGCGTGCCCCCAGTGCATGGGGCCCCAGTGTTCGCTATAGGGGTGATGCTGGAAGAAGGCATGATAGACGCCGTCAATACAGATCAGGCCGTTGGGATCGTTGATCCAGCCGGCGGGCGGCGCGAGATGGAACTGCGGGTAGTAATCGTCTCGGCGCTCTGCACGCAGGGCTTCGACCGCATGGTCGGCTTGAGCTAAGGCAGTGTTCATTGGACAGACTCACTTGATTTAATGGCGGATTGAAAGGGGGCTACGCTGGCGGAACGTTCGCCGCGCAGCAGGAAACAGGAGACAAGCGTCGTGGCGGCGACCGCGCAGCCCATCAGCAGATAGGTGTCGGCAAAGCCGATGCGGTCATAACCGTAGCCCGCCAGCGGCGACAGGAAGCTGGCCATCACCTGGGTGATGAACTGGAAGCCTACCAGGTACAGTGTGGAGGAGAGTCGGCTGTCAAAGCGGCTCGAGATGTATTTGAAGATAGCGATCAGCAGGATTGGCAATTCTACGGCGTGCAGCAGTTTCATGGCGGAGATCATCAGGGCGCCGCTGACTAAGCCGGAACCGAACATGCGCAGCGCCATCACGCCACCGGCCAGCAACAGCCCCTGTTTGGCGCCGATGCGGTTCACCAGCAGCGGCGCCAGGAACATGCCGCCGGCCTCGAGGAAGACCTGCAGCGAGTTGAGAAAACCGTACATCTCGTTGCCCTGTGCGCGAGAAACGAACTGTGAAGCGAAGTAGACCGAAAATTGCTGATCGAAAACGTTGTATACGCTGATCCCCAGCACAAACACCACCAGTGCCCAGAAGCCGGGCATGCGCAGCAGCGCCAGCGCGTCCTGCAGCCGCAGGTTTTCCGGTTTGCCGAACGCCAGGCCGGCCATGGCGTTCGGCTTCAGCTCGCGTACCTGGCTGAGCAGCACCAGGAACACCACGGCGGCGGCGGAGGCCAGCCAGAAATTGATGTTCGGATTGATATTGAAGATAAAACCGGCCACAAAGGTGGCGCTGGCCCAGCCGAGTGAGCCCCACATGCGGGCGCGGCCGAATTCGAAACCGCTGATGCGGCTGACCCGCTCGGTATAAGATTCCAGCGCGCCGATACCGGCGAAGAAGGTTGCGCCGATGAACACCCCGCCGACCAAAGCGCCGAGCGGCAGGCTGCTCGCCAGCAGCGGGGCGTAAACGTAGATAAAGAACGGGCCGGTCAGCAGCAGCATCACGCCAAGAAACTGCAGCAGGTGTTTGCGCAGCCCAAGTTTATCCTGAATAAACCCGTACAGCGGCTGGGCGCACAGCGCCACCAACGAGATAGCGGAGAAGATCAGGCCGGTCTCGGCGCCTTTCAGGCCGATCTTCTGATTCAGCCACAGCGAGATCAGCGAAAAGCTGGAAGACCAGGTGAAGAAAAAGAAGAACAGCAGGCCGCTGAGCAGCACGTAATATTTTTTAGTTTCGCGGTTCATGGGTAGGGCCCCGGTGAGTGAAGTTAGCTCTATTGTTAACGTTAACTCGCGAAGGGATGAAGCGGCCAGATATCACGCATGAGATGTTAATCACAAAAGTTAACGTTAACATTTGTGCCTTGTGATCGAGGTCACGAGTTGGCAAGGGGGCGATGTGCTCCCGGAGGATTAACGTTCGTTAAGCGAGCGCAGATGATCGTCGCGGCGCAGTGTCATCAGCGCAAACAGGCTGACCACCGAGGTGGCGACCACGTAGTAGGCGGGAATGTCGATATTACCGGTCTGTTTGATGAGGCCGGTGATAATCAGCCCGGCCGAGCCGGAAAACACCGCATTGGACAGCGAGTAAGCCAGCCCCAAACCGGTATAGCGCACCCGGGTCGGGAACATCTCCGCCAGCATCGCCGGGCCGGGGCCGGCCAGCAGGCCGACTACGGCGCCGGCGACCATCACTGCCAGCCCTTTGACCCACAGTGAACTCTGCGCATCCTGCAACAGGTGCAGCAGCGGGAAGGTGAACAGGATCACCGCCGCCACCGCCGTCAGCATCACCGTTTTACGCCCCAGTTTGTCGCTGATGATGCCCGCCGGCAGAATGGTCAGGGCGAAGCCGACGTTGGCCAGCACCGTCGCCACCAGCGCCTGCTGGAAAGTGGCGTGCAACGAGGTTTGCAAATAGGAAGGCATCACCACCAGGAAGGTGTAGCCGGCGGCCGACCAGCCCATCATGCGGCCGATGCCGATCAATATGGTTTTCGCCACGCCGCCCAAGCTCGCTTCCGGCGGTGCGGCGCTGTGTTCCGCGGCCTGTTGCGCCTGGGTAAACGTGGGCGTCTCTTCGAGCTTGAGCCGCAGCCATAGCGCCACAGCGCCCATCGGCAGCGCCAGAAGGAAGGGAATGCGCCAGCCCCAGTCATGCAGCTGCTGCACGCTGAGCAGCGCGGCCAGCAGCGCCACCAGCCCAGCGCCGGCCAGCAGGCCGAGCGCGACGGTCAACGATTGCCAAGCGCCGAACAGCCCGCGTTTGCCCTTCGGGGCGAATTCGGTCATCAGTGATACGGCGCCGCCGAATTCGCCGCCGGCGAACAGCCCCTGAAACATGCGCAGCAGCGTCAGCAGCAGCGGGGCGGCGACGCCGATCGAGGCATAGGTCGGCATGACGCCGATCAGTGCGGTGGCCAGCGTCATCAACAACAGAACCGCAATCAGCGTCGGGCGACGGCCGATGAGATCGCCGATGCGGCCGAAGATCACCGCGCCGATCGGCCGGCAGAAAAACGCCAGCGCGAAGGCGGCGTAGGTGAGGATCAGGCTGGTGACTTCATTTTCTCCCTGTAGCGTGAAAAAATTGGCGGCGATGACGGTAGCCAGGAACCCGTACACCCCGAACTCATACCATTCGATAAAGTTGCCAACCGAGCCGGCCAGCAACGCCTGACGCGACCGGCGCGCGTCGAGAGTCTGTTGATTCATCCCCGTTCCCATACATTTGAATTATTGTTCGTCAGTTCTAAATTTATACGACAAAACAATCAATTGATTTCAGCGGGAACTGTGAGGTGCTCAGCGCATGCCGTCGATATGCCACCATTCGGGGCAAACATCGGCGAACGCGTGCGAGGCCGGGCGCAGCTCCGGCAGATCGGCCCGATCGAAGCTGCCGGTGCTCAACGCCACCGTCGGCTCGTCGTCGATCGCTCCCAGCGTGCTGCCGCAGCGCGGGCAAAAGGCGCGGCTGGAATAGGGGGAAGAGCGGTAGAGCGTGGGCATGCCGCCCGGGCCGTTCCACTCGACGGCCTGACGCGGAAATTCGACCCAGCAGAGCGTCGGTGCACCGGAGTGGCGCCGGCAAAATTCGCAGGAACAGCTGTGTGGGTTACCGGGCAGGCCGTGCACCTGAAAGCGAATATGTCCGCACAGGCAGCCGCCGCTATAGCCTGGATTTTCCATGAGTTCTCCGTCATAAACGCGGGAATGGCGATGAAAATCACTATAGCGGCATCGCGAAAAAATAACAGGCCCCGCCGGTGGCTTACCAGAGTAACGGCGCCGGCTCGCGGCCGTTTTCGGCGTAGTACAGCGACGGCAGGAACTGTGCCAGATAGCTGAACTCGTTGTAGCAGTGGCGCATCAGGTTAAACCCGATGTCGTCCGAGAGTTCGTCGTGGGCGTTGGCGCAGGCTTTACCCAGCAGGAAACGGCTGCGCAGCACGCACCCGTACGGCGTATCGCGCGCCAGATGCAGCATCTCGCCGTCGCAGGGATCGCCGTTGTCATCCAACGCCACCTGATCGCCGAAGCCGATGCGCGCGCACACGGCGGCGGAGAGCGCCTGCGCATCACGCGCCTGGCGCAGCGGCTGCGGCGCGAAGAAGTCCTCGGCGGCGTGAAACTTGAGGCGTGCCGCGACCGGCGGCAGTTCCGCCAGCCATTCGACCGCTTCGATGCTGGCGCCGACGTAGCTTTCCCCTTTTTTCCAATGGCGATCCCAGCCGCGATGTTCGACGTGATCGTGCGGGTGCCACCAGTTGATGTGCTGCGTGTTCTCAAAGAAGGTGAACCACCAATCCAGCATGCGCCCCTTGCAGCCGTGCAGATCGGTACGGACCGCGACGGTAAGCAGGCCGTCGGCGCTGCGGCTCAGCCCCATCTCCAGCCGCAGTGGTTCAGGCTTGAGCAACTCGTTGATATCGTTAACGCCCCAGGGCGCCAGCAGGGAAGGATGTGTCATAATGGGTTCCTGTTTTATTTTGGAAACGAATTGTGTTTCCAAAATAAAACTATGCCGGTATGCTGAGTCTGTCAATGCTTGTGAGGAATAAATATGGCGAACCCGAATGAAGAACCGCCGCGCGCTCGCGGCCGGCCGGCCACGCCGGAAACGGCGCTGCGCGCCGCGCTGGCGCAAGCGACGCTGGCGTTGCTGCTCGACGGCGGCTATGCCGCAGCAACGGTGGACGCGGTGGCGAAACGCGCCGGGGTGGCTAAAAAAACCCTGTATCGCTTTGCGGCCAATCGCGACGAACTGGTCGCGCAGGCGGTGAGCGGCTGGACCGAGGCGTTTCAGCCGGCCTTCGCCCAGGATGCCGGGCGGTGGGAGGCGGTGGCGCCGCTGTTGGAAAAGGGGCTGAAGGCCATCGCGCAGCAGGTATTGAGCGCCGAGGCGGTAGGGATGTTTCGGCTGCTGCAAAGCGAGTTTCCGGGGCGCGAGGCGCTGCTGGACAGCTATCAGCGCAACGGCATTCAGCGCGGCCGGGCTACGGTGGCGGACTGGCTGCAGCGCCAGCAGCAGTGCGGCTGGCTGCGTGCGCGCGACTGGGCGCAAACCAGCGACCTGCTGTTGGCGATGACCATCGCCGAACCGCTACGGCAGATGACGCTGGGACTGTTGCCGCCGGGCAGCGCGATCGACGAGCGCATCGCGGCGGCGGTGGCGCTGGTGATGCCGGGTTTGCTGGCGGAAGCGTGAATACAAAAAAGGGCCGACGAATCGGCCCTTGAACAACAGGATGCAAAACGTCTGCGTTACAGCTTCGGCCCAGCGTTCACCAGCTTTTCGCCCGCCGGGGTGACGGTATATTTGGCGAAGTTATCGATAAAGCGCTGCGCCAGATCCTGCGCTTTCTCCTGCCACAGCGATTCGTCGGCGTAGGTTTTGCGCGGATCGAGGATCGACGGATCGACGCCCGGCAGCGCTGTCGGCACTGCCAGCCCGAAGATCGGCAGCGTGAAGGTGTCGGCCTGTTCAATGTCGCCATTCAAAATGGCGTCGATGATGCCGCGCGTATCTTTGATCGAGATACGCTTGCCGCTGCCGTTCCAGCCGGTGTTGACCAGGTAAGCCTGGGCGCCGGCGGCCTCCATGCGTTTCACCAGCACTTCGGCGTACTGCGTCGGGTGCAGCGTCAGGAAAGCGGCGCCGAAGCAGGCGGAGAAGGTCGGCGTCGGGGCGGTGATGCCGCGCTCGGTGCCGGCCAGCTTGGCGGTGAAGCCGGACAGGAAGTGGTACTGGGTTTGCTCAGGCGTCAGGCGCGATACCGGCGGCAGTACGCCGAAGGCGTCGGCGGTCAGGAAGATGATCTTGCGCGCATGGCCGGCTTTGGACACCGGTTTGACGATGTTCTCGATATGATAAATCGGATAGGAGACGCGGGTGTTCTCGGTTTTGCTGGCGTCGTCGAAGTCGATGCTGCCGTCGGCCCGCACGGTGACGTTTTCCAGCAGCGCATCGCGGCGGATCGCCTGATAGATTTCCGGCTCCGCCTGCGGCGACAGCTTGATGGTCTTGGCGTAGCAGCCGCCTTCGAAGTTGAACACGCCGTCGTCGTCCCAGCCGTGCTCGTCATCGCCGATAAGCTGGCGTTTCGGATCGGTGGAAAGGGTGGTCTTGCCGGTACCGGACAGGCCGAAGAACACCGCCACGTCGCCTTTCTCGCCCACGTTGGCCGAGCAGTGCATCGAGGCGATGCCCTTCAGCGGCAGCAGGTAGTTCATGATCGAGAACAGGCCTTTTTTCATTTCGCCGCCGTACCAGGTGCCGCCGATCAGCTGCATGCGTTCCGTCAGGTTGAAGGCGACGAAGTTCTCCGAATGCAGCCCTTGCTGCTGCCAGTCCGGGTTGGTGCATTTGGCGCCGTTCATTACCACGAAGTCCGGCTCGAAGTCCGCCAGTTCGGCGTCGCTTGGGCGGATAAACATGTTTTTCACGAAGTGCGCCTGCCAGGCCACCTCGGTAATGAAGCGCACTCTCAGGCGCGTGTCGGCGTTGGCGCCGCAGAACGCGTCCACCACGAACAAACGCTTGCCGGAGAGCTGGTTGCCCACCAGCGTCTTCAGATGCTGCCAGACTTCCGGCGAGAGCGGCTGGTTGTCGTTCTTGCCGGTGCCGTTGTCCGACCACCAGACGGTATCGCGCGTGGTGTCGTCGCGCACGATGTATTTGTCCTTCGGCGAACGGCCGGTGAACTCACCGGTCGCGACGTTGACCGCACCCAGTTGGGTGAGGGTGCCGCGTTCCAGCGGCGGCAGGTCGGCGCGGGTTTCTTCGGCGAACAGCAATTCATAGCTAGGGTTATAGACGATATCGGCGGCCTGATGGATGCCGTAGCGAGCGAGAGTTTGTGGGGTAACAGCGCGTGAAGACATATTCTACTTCCTTATGAGTCATATTATGCCTCTTTCCCGAGCGGTGCCGCGCGCAGGATTAAGGTTCGGATCAAGCTGACCGGATTCAGCTACTGCGTTTCCGGTTCTTTATTAATAAATCAGGGGGCTTTTTCGCCCTCCTATAGCATAGCAGCGAATTTAAACCTGCTTACTTTAATTACAAAATGCTGACGATAATTAATTAAAACCAACCTTGGCGGAGGGTCACAATATTGAATTCCGTCGGTGTAATTTAGTTTTGCATTTTTATTTTTTATCATATCTTCAGGGCTGTCTACTGTTTTATTTCTTATTAGAAAAAGCGAAATCCACAATAGGATTTTTCGTAATCATTTGTTTTTGCTTGGCAATGGCGGGATGTTGCGCCAGGTGAATCTAACCGTACTGTACGCTTGTCAGCAGGGTGAATAATGAAACAGATAAATGCAGAACTGGCCTGTGATAAAAATACGGCATCGTCCGAATCCTCAGGATTAATTAATCAACTTCGTCAAATAGATATCGGCGCGGTACCGATCGCGTTGTTTATCACGATTTGCGCCATCGTGGCGATTTCCGCCTATGCCAACTTCCTGCCGAAAAATATGATCGGCGGCCTGGCAGTGATAATGACGCTGGGCTTTGCGCTGGCTCAGTTGGGAAAAAGCATTCCCGTGCTGCGCGATATCGGCGGGCCGGCCATTCTGTGTTTGATGGTGCCTTCGGTGCTGGTCTATTTCAATGTCTTCCAGCCCAACGTTATGGGCACCGTCCATCTGCTGATGAAAGACGCCAACCTGCTTTATTTCGTCATCGCCAGTCTGGTGGTCGGCAGCATTCTCGGCATGAACCGGGTGATCCTGATCCAGGGGATGATTCGCATGTTCGTGCCGCTGGTGGTGGGTACGATCACGGCGGTGATCACCGGGCTGCTGGTGGGCAAGCTGTTCGGCTTTACCTTCTATCACACCTTCTTCTTCATCATCGTGCCAATCATCGGTGGCGGCATCGGCGAGGGGATTTTACCGCTGTCGCTGGCCTATTCGGCGATCCTGGGCTCGACGCCGGACGTCTACGTCGCGCAGCTGGCGCCGGCGGCGGTGCTGGGTAACATCTTCGCCATCGTGACCGCCGGGGTGTTGGCGCGTATCGGCATGCAGCGCAAGACGCTGAGCGGCGACGGCATGCTGATCCGTTCGGCGCAGGAGAACGCGATGTTCGCCATCAAGGAGCAAAGCGGCAACGTCGATTTCCAACTGATGGGCGGCGGGCTGCTGGTGATCTGCGCCTTCTTTATCGTCGGCGGCCTGTTCGAACACATCGTGCATATTCCCGGCCCGGTGCTGATGATCCTGTTCGCGGTGCTGTGCAAGTACTGCCGGGTGATCCCGGCCTCGATGGAAACCGGCGCGCACAGTTTCTACAAGTTCGTCTCCACGGCGCTGGTGTGGCCGCTGATGATCGGTCTGGGCATGCTGTACGTGCCGCTGGAAAGCGTGGTGGCAGTGTTCTCGGTCGGTTATGTGGTGGTCTGCGGCTCGGTGGTGCTGTCGATGGGGCTGGTCAGTTTCCTGATTGCGCCTTACCTGAAGATGTTCCCGGTGGAGGCGGCAATCGTCACCTGTTGTCACAGTGGCCTGGGCGGCACCGGCGATGTGGCGATCCTGTCGGCGTCGAACCGTATGGGGCTGATGCCATTCGCCCAAATCGCCACGCGCATTGGCGGCGCTTCCACGGTCATTGGCGCGACGCTGTTGCTCGGTTGGTTAGTCTGAGTCCAGAGTTTCTTATGGATAACCGGGGTTGGATTGCCCCGGTTTTTTTATGCTTTTTTCCGCTCATCGTGATAATGCTGATGATTATCTTGAAAATCATTCGTATGGCGCAAATGCATAGTCGGACTTTATCTGAGAAAATTCTGTACTCGACGAAAATGTGTCTATTCTTTTCTCTTAAGGGATTATCGTTCTCATTCAGAGTGCCGAGGGAAGGCGCCACCGCATTACCGATATCCCCGTATTGATTCAACACCGGGCCGCTGCCGTTCAGGCAATCCGCCAGTTGGGGCATCCCCCCGATTGAATTGACGAATATGGAGATAAGGTTATGTCATCAAGCAATGCTTCCGTTAAGGCCGAAGGCGTATTAGCCCTGTTGGGCGCTTATAAACCCGATGAAGACGACACCATTACCGTGCTTCATCCGTCGAAAACGTTCGAAAACGCCGGCCTGGAGCTGGTGCGCGGCGATCGCAGTTGGCACGACAAGGGCGTGACCGACACGCCGGTCTCTCTGACCTACAGCTTCTGGGAAAAGGCGCCGGGCAACATGTCGAGCATGGGCATCAGCGGCTTCAGCAGCTTTAACGCCGAACAGCGCGAGCAGGCTAAACTGTCGCTGCAGTCATGGTCAGACGTGGCTAACATCACCTTCACCGAAACCAGCAACACCGCCGCTGCCAACATCAAATTCGGCCTGTTCGACTACAGCTCGCGCGGCTCCTATGCCTTTGCGTATAACCCGGACACCTCGCCTTCGGTCGCCGGGCAAACCTGGTATAACGCCAAGAACCATACCTTCGTCAACAACCAGATCCATGAGAACGAGTACGGTCGCCAGACCTTCACCCATGAAATCGGCCATGCGCTGGGGTTGCAGCACCCGGGCGACTATAACGCCGCGCCGGGCGTCAGCATCACCTACGCTAAAGACGCGACCTACTTTGAGGACAGCCGCGCGCACAGCCTGATGAGCTATTTCAGCGAAAGTAACACCGGGCAGGACTTTAAAGGCGCGTACTCTTCCGGGCCGTTGCTCAACGACATCACGGCGATCCAGCATTTCTACGGTGCCAACATGGACACCCGCACCGGCGATACGGTTTACGGATTCAATTCCAACACCGATCGCGACTTCCTCACCGCCACCGGCGCGCAGGACAAGATAATTTTCACCGCTTGGGATGCCGGCGGCAACGACACCTTCGACTTCTCCGGCTTCGGTCAAAATCAGCGCATCAACCTGAATGAAAAGGCGTTCTCGGACGTTGGTGGCCTGAAAGGCAATGTGTCTATCGCCGCAGGCGTGACGATTGAAAATGCCATCGGCGGGTCGGGTAACGATGTGCTGGTCGGGAACGCCGCCGATAACGTGCTCAAGGGCGGCGCGGGCGATGACGTGCTGTACGGCGGCAAAGGGGCGGATCAGCTGTGGGGCGGTGCCGGCAAGGACACCTTCGTCTACTTTGCGGCGGATGAGTCGACGGCGGCGGCGCCGGATTGGATCCGCGACTTCGTGCGCGGCGAGGACAAGATCGATCTGACGTTGTTCAACACCGGCAGCGCCGACGGCATCCGCTTCGTCGATCAGTTCAGCGGCAAGGCGGGCGAGGCGAAGCTGAGCTACGATGAGCAAAATCACGTCAGCGATGTGGCGATCAACCTGGGCGGCGCCTTTGACGGCAACGACTTCCTGGTGAAAGTGGTGGGGCAGCCGCTGGATGCCGGCGATTTCGTGTTGGCGTAATGCAGGCAACAAAAATAGGGCGTTTTGGGCAAAAACCCGACAATTCCTATTAATTACGTCATATTAGCGTGACATAGTAGCGCGCAGAAGGCCGGGCTTGCATACCTCGGGCTTCTGTCGAATCGCCAACCTTTTCGGTTGGCGATTCATTTTCCGCCTTTCAGCATGTTGATGGCGGCGCCGAGTAGGATGCGCCGTTCGATATCGTTGCTGTCCGCCAACTGCCGCGCCAGATGTTTTTCCAGCGTTTCCACCGACAGCGCTTCACCGCGATGGCGCAGCTGCATCACGCCGTCGCCGATCAGGCGTGCGACCTCATCCCATACGGGTTTAATCTCCTGTTCCGAGAACGTCATGGTCTACACCTCGGTGGGTTGATTTTTGCCCAATGTAACAGCTGAACTGCGGCTTCGCTACCCGCCGCCTAAAACAGGAAGCATAAAAAACAAGCCATCAGTATTTCTTCTGGTTTTTACGCTCAATACTGACGGTGTCGAAAAGCAGGAGAAAACATCATGAACTGGGTCGAAACCTTGGCGGAGTACTACCGCCTGAGCCGCACGGGTGAAACGCAGCATTGGCTGTGTCGCCGCTGGTTGCTTCAGGGGGAGGCGCGTTTGGCCTATTTGCAGGAGTTGCTGGAGCCGACCGCGCCACTGCGGCGATGAACAGGGCGCCGGCGTTCGGCCGGTGTCGTCTCGCGGCATTAACCGAAGGCGATCGCCGCCCAACGCAACAGCAGCAACGCCAGGCAGATCAGCAGCAGCACCACGACCATTTTACTGAGCTTGTTGCCCATGCGTTTTGTTGCCACGTTGCGCCCCTTTTAGCTGAAATACCACCCGCCGGCGAGGGTGATGAGGACAAGCGTCACTAACGCGACGCCGTTGAGTAAATCGCTGAAGGTATCGTCAGCATCGATGTCATTTTGCTGCATGTTACCGCCTGGCGGTCGCCATTGGGTGAATAATGTTCACAGTATGCGCCCGGCAGCGCGGCAGGCACAGCGAAGAAAGGTAAAAACGCGTAAAAGTGGCGCTGGCAAAACGCGCAGTCGCGCTTGCGACGGATGCAGACGGCCGGCAATACGTTGTACTATCCTGTCTGCATTGATGCATTTTTCCTAAAGGTATAATCATGGCGACGGCAATTCCACAGAAATACGAGCACCTTGAGCGCTGGGCGTTCGGCGATACCGAGCAGCAGGCCGATGAAGTCGTGCAATTGATCCTCAATGGCACCAAAACGGCCACCTGTTCTAACCTGGACGGCGAAGGGATCCCACAGGCCGGCGATCTGTTCCTGGTGGTGGACGGCAAGGGTGAGCCGGTTTGCGCAGTCGAGTTGACCGCGGTGGAAATGAAAACTTACGATCAGGTTGATGAAGCGCACGCCTTTGCCGAAGGCGAGGGCGATCGCTCGCTGGCGCACTGGCGCAAAGAGCTGCAGCGCTTCTTCGAAGAGTATGACCTGTTCTCGCCGGACATGACGCTGGTGCTGATGAATTTCAAAGTCGTCGACAAATTTTAATCTTATGCGCGCCGTTCCCTACGAGTGCCAGTGGGCGAGCCCGGAGCTGGCCGCCGATCTGATCGCCGGCCGCGCGACGCTGGCGCAAGACGAAAATTGGGCGCGCAGCGGCGCCCGCGATCGGGCAGAGTACGTCGAGTGGGCCAACCACGTGTGCGGCATGGCCTGCCTGAAAATGGTGCTGGGCCACCGCGACGGCGAAGCGCCGCCGCTGCTGGAGCTGGCGCGCCGCAGCCTGCCCTACGGCGCCTATGTACGCGAAGGTGAGCGGATAAAGGGGCTGATTTATGCGCCGTTCGTCGAGTATGTGCGCGAGCAGTTCGCGCTGCAAGCGGAGGTGAAGGTGGGGCTAGAGGCCGCCGAGGTGCCGGCGCTGCTTCATGAATGCCGCTACTTTATCGCCTCGGTGCATCCCTCCATTCGCCGGCCGGAGAGTACGCCGCCGCAGCGGGGCGGGCATCTGGTGCTGATCACCGCCGCCGATGCGCAAAGCGTGATCTTCCACAATCCTTCGGGCGACAGCCCGGCGACGCGCGAGCGGGTGCACCTGCCGCTCAGCCGCTTCGCCCCTTTCTTTGCCGGCCGCGGCATCGCCATCGCATAAAAAAACGCGCTGTTTCCGATGAAAACAGCGCGTCGTCAGCAGTTCTGATGCATTTTCATGCCAGCCGCATCACCCAGGCGTCCGCTTGCCGATCGTAGTGTTGCTTGTACAGCAGCGACTGTTTGCCGTCGAGGATGGCCGGGATGCTGGTATGTTCATCCCAGCCGTCCAGCTGCATGCACAGATCCGGATCGGACTTGCAGGGAATGCTCAGGGTGCCGGTGCGGTCGGCGCCGGCGTGAAGATGCGCGTCATCGACCTCGAAGCTGCCAATTTTTACGACGGTTTTGCTCATGGGAACTCCTTGCTCAATGGTGTGGTAGGAGGTTAGACCAGTTCGGCCATTGGTAAGAGCATAGCCAAATGAGCAAAAAATGCCACATAAAAATTACATTTTGGAAACAATTTCCACGCCGGCAAAACACAACGCCTAGTACTCCACCACAAAACTGAGCGTGTCCTGATAGCTGCCGACCGCCACTTCCGTCTGCGCCGCATTGACCGCCGCCTTATACGGGATGCTTTGCGCCAGGCCGGTGCCGGCGCCGCTCTGTTTGTTGGTGCTATCCCAAACGGTCGTCGTATTAGGCAAGTAAATCTGGTACTGCATGAAATTGCTGGTACCGCTTTTCATGCGTCGCCAACCGGAGACCGGGTTATTGCCGTTGGTGAAATAGGTGTTGTATCCCTCGGTTTTGGTGCAGGTCAGGGTGATGCTCTGATTGACAGGATTGAACTGCCCGACCAACGCCATGCTGCCGAAGTTGACGTTGGGCGCGGTGCCGATCAGGCAGTCTTTGGTGATGGTGACGCTGACGCTGACCGTGCTGGGTTTGTCGACGCCGTCCCACCAAACGCACAGGCCGAGCACGCCCAGGCCGCAAATATGGTAATTCCAGATCAGGTTGATGCTGTCGGTATAGGTGCCTGCGCGCACGTTGGCGCCGGCGGTGGTTTTGATATACAGCGGAAAGTTGACGTTGGAGGAAATCAGGATCAGCGACAGCAGGTTTAGCGAGCTGTAGTCGATGGTTTGGCCGATGCTGTAAGGATATTGGTAGTTGGCGTCGGGGTAGATCAGATAAGCGATTTTATCGCCGGAACCGTCGGTGTTGGCAACCGCCATATTGTTGGTGGTGGAGGCGATCTTGACCGTGACGGTGTTTTGCGTGAGCAAATTGAGGCCGAGGCCGGTGCAGTTGAGGCCGGCGGTGCCCTGGGCGTTGATCTGCCCATTGTAGACCACGAAAGAGCTGCTCCCCGGTAAGGTGACGGTGCCGTTGGTGGTGGCGCAGTCGGCGAATGCGCGCTGACAGAGCAGCAGCGAAAGGGTTAACAATAAGGCTTTCAATCCCCGAAACATAGTGACTCTCCGTCGTTGAATTAGCGGCAGACAACCGGGCCGACGCGCTGGATGCCCTGAGGCTTCGCCAGACTGAATTCCGCCTGGCACGGCGGGCCGCCGTCGGCCGGGATCACGCTCAGGCGATTGTGTTGTTGCACCGGGTCGATATAGGTCATGCCATCCCAACCGACATAGCTTTGCTGATGGCCGCCAACCACCGCCACCTGGCTGCCGTTGGCCAGCGGTTTGCCTTGCTCGTCAACCAGTTCGACGTCGGCGGCGGAGATGGGTTGGATGGGGAACTCGACCAGAAAACCGCTGTGATCGCGAATGGCGACGGTTTTTTCCACCGTCGGCAGCGCGACGTCGGCGGGCAGGCTGAGCGGATCAATCTGGAATTTCGCATGGTAGTAAGAGGTGACGGTCGGCACCAGTAAATAGCCCTGGGCATCGGTCTTGCCGATCGGCTGGTTCTCATAGCTCACCGGAATGTCGGCGTATCCTTGCGTGGACACCAGCGCAAAGGCATCGTTGATGGTGTTGGTGGCGTACACGCCGCCGTTCATCGCCACCAGCGAACCGCTGATTTCTCCCCAGTGGTTGGTTTCATCACGGGTACCGTATACGCCCGCTCGGGCTTCGAGCCTGCGGGTGCGCCAGGTCAGATCCGCCTGGCGGTAATCGCCGCCGCTCGGGTTATTGGCGTAGGCCAGATTCCAACCGAAACCGCCATCAGTCGGCGCGGCGCGGCTGTAGCTGACGCGTTCGCTCCAGCGGTTGTTGTTGTCGCGCGCGGCGCTGAAGCTGGCGGTACCCCAACTGTCGAATGGAATGGAGAGCTGCAGTTGGGCACTGTAACCGCTGCTGCCGATTTCCCGGTTCAGCGAGGCGTACAGGCTGCTGTTGCGCCAAAGTGACACACTGTAGGACAGGTTCATCAGGCGAGTTCGTTGGGCGATGGCGTCGCGTACGTCAAAATAACCGGCGCCGAGGCTGCCGAGCCGGCCCAGGCTGACGCTGCCGGTCAATTGATCGGTGCGGCGGCTCAGACGGTAGTCGCTTTTATACACGGAAATGTCGCCAAAATCGGCGCTGCGCAGGATACGTTGCGCGTTGAGGCTGAAGCGTGAGTTGCTGTAGGTGTAGCCAAAACTGCTCTGATCGCCGTGGTTGCCGGTGTAGCGATAGACGGGCTGGGGATCCGGCTGTTGCAACGGCCTGCCGGTCAGCGGGTCATAATACGTGGGGGATTGTATCGGCCGGCCACCGTTAAACGCTTCGTCGCCGGCCTGGCTGACGCTGTAGGACGCGTTGAAAACCCCCCATTGTCCGACGCGAATGTCGGCGCCGCCGCCGCCGACCGCCAATTCGGCTGCGCCTTCGGCGCGTCCTTCCAGGGTTAACCAATCAGTGACGCCGTAACGTAAACTGGCGCTGCCTACCCATTGCCCGTAATCGGCAGAATTCAACCCGTAGTTGCGCCGCAGCAAACCGGTGGAAACGCTGAAATCGCTCATGCCGGTCTGCAGCAGGTTGCTGGCCACGTAGAACGGCACCGTGGTGCTGACCTGACGGCCGAGGGCGTCGGTGGTGACGACCGTGGCCTGACCCGCGCCGTTAATGTAGGGCACGCTGTTGAGGGTAAACGGCCCGGGATTGATGTTGGTGGTGCTGTTTTTATAGCTGTTGATGTATAAATCGACGCTGCTGGGCAATGCCGCCTGGCCGGAAAACTGCGGTAGCGGATAGGTGATAAGATCCGGGCGTACCGCGAAATTGCGCGCCAATTGCAAGCCGCCGATGCGCACGGCGCTGCTCCAGGGGAGCGAGCCGGTGGTTAAGTCACCGGCGATCACACTCAGCATCCGCTGGTCATCGTTGAAGCGCCAGTAGCTGTCGTATCGAATATAGCGGCCGCCATCGTCGTTTGGCCCGCCGTTAAACCCGCTGCGGTAGATGCCGGTGTTGGCGATGACGCCGAAACCGTCGAACAGCCGCTGTTCGCTCCACGCCGACAGGTAGCCTGGTCGGCCATTGCCGTTGCTTTGGCTGGCATAGATGTCGTAGTTAAACAGCAAACCCAGGCTGCTTTGCGCCGGCAAGCGTTGCAGCGGTGAATGGGCGCCGATGGTTTGCTGCGGCAACCAGTCGTTGGGCACGTTGATCAGCAACTGCTGGCTCTCGCCGCTGTAGCTGACATCCACCTTCTCCAGCCGATCGACGGCGATGTCTTTCGCCTGTTTATCCGCTACCGGCAGCCCGGCGTCGAGCAGTTGCTGGGGCGTCATGTAGTAATGGCCGCCGCGGTAGTTGACTGGCACGACGTTGCCGGTTTGGCGCCCGTTGACGACCGGCTCCAGATACAGCGTGGTGTCCGGCATGCTGACGGCACTGGGCGGTGGGGGCAGATCGTCGCCGAACGCAAACGGCAGCCAGCCGCCGGCCGCCATGCTCAGCATGGCAAACGCCAGCGGCTTGAGGTTGAAACGCCGCGTCGATAGCCTCCCTGTCGGCTGCACCTGGGCCTCAATAAGACGGAATGGCTACGGGCTGTTTGTTGTCATTGACCGTGGCCATCAGCTTGCCGCTGCTGAAACCGCCGGCGGGCGGCAAAGCGAAGCGCATCTGTGAACCGGGCAGCACGTATCCCATCAGGCCGGGATTTAGGCTGCGCCCTTGCAGCGTCACTTTCGAGATTCGGGCATGCACTGCGCCTTGATTTCGCACCTCCAACCAGCGTTCGCTGCTTTGCTGCTGTAGACGATAGCTGAGCTGGGGTTGGCTGGCGGTCGCGTAATCGCGCGGTTTTTCGCTGTCCTGTTTGGTCCAAATACCCTTGCCGCTGACGAACAACGGCACCGAGTAGCGCATCTGGAATTTCAGTCCCATCTCCGCACCGCCGGGGGCGGCGTCCTGCGCTTGTTCTTTCACCGGCACTTCATCGACCAAAATGCGATAGGCGCGCTCCTGTCCCGCCGCCGGCGCCGACTGTTTGATCAGGCGTATCAGCTGGCGTTTGCCTGGCGCGATCGACGCCACCGGGGGGCTGGCGATCACATCGCTTTGGTTGCTGTAATCGTCTTTGCCGGCGGTTTGCTTCCAACCCAACACGCGAATTTGCATATAGACCGGTTTGCTGTCGCGATTTTCCAGCCACAGCGCGGTAGCCTGCTGTTGATCTTCAATCACCGGATCGATCGGCCAAATGAGAATGGAAGCCGCGGCCAGGGCGTGCTGTTGGCTTGCCAGGAGCAAGGCTGCCGTTAACGGCAGACGGAAGGGTATGCGCATAACTCAATCCTTATTGCAAAAAACTTAATAAGTGACCGTCAACAAGACCGTATCGCTGTAAACGCCACTGGTGGGCAGGGTACTGGTCGAAAACAGACGGGCGTAAACCTTGATTTCTTGCGTGCTGCCGGTGGCGGCGACGGTCTGCGCCGCGCCGCCGTTAGCGCCATCTCCCCAAAGGGTGGCGTAGTTGCTGTCTTGATAAAGTTGATACAGCAGCGTTTCCGACGTGACGGCGTTTTGTAATTTTCTGCCGCCGGCGATGGAGCCGGTCACATGATTGCCGACGCCGAGGGCCAGCGTGACGCTCAGTCCCGGGTTGCAGCGAAACAGCACCGAACCGGCGCCGCTGCTGGAGACGACGCTGACTGCATTGCTCAGCGAGGACAACTGGCCGAAGTTCAGGGTGCCGAAGGTGGTCACGTCACTGACGCCGCTGCCCAATACGCAGCCTTTAACCACGGTTGCATTGACGGTGAACGGCTGGCTTTTGGTCAAGTCGTTGACGCCGGTGTCGCTTTGGGCCGGGGAAAGCGGCAGGCAGAGCAGCAAACCGCAAATTGAAGCGCGCATCGTCATTACCAATTGATCGTGACCTGTACCGTGTCGGTGTAGCTGCCTGTCGGGGGTGTGGACTGCGCCGGAATCATGCCATAGACCGGCAGCCAGTTGTCCGAACCGTTGGCGGTTTGTGACACGCCCGTCAGATTATCCCAAATGGCGCTGTGGGCGGCGTTGGTATACAGGTTGTAATTCACCCGTTGGCCGGCCGCGCTTTGCAGGTAGCGGGCAGCGGTATTGCCGCTTTGCCCGCCGCCAAGCAGAACGCTGTAGCTGGTGCCGTTGGTGCATTTCACCCGAATGGCGCCGGCGTTTTGCTGCCCGGCGACGCTGGTTGCGGTGCTGAGAAAGTACAGCGTACCGAAATTCAGCGTGCCGAAGCTGACATTGCCGCCTGAGCTGCTGCCGGCCTCACAGGCGCTGAGCAAGGTCGCGCTGACGCCGAGGGTCGCGGTCTTACTGTCGGCCTGCGCCAACAGGCTGCACGCCCATAATCCGCAGCAGCAAAGCGCGCGCCGCACCGTTACCAGGTGACCGTCATCGTGACGGTGTCGTTATAGGTGTCCGCCGCCGGGGTAGAACCGGCCGCCGGTACGCGGCCATACACGATCAGCGGAACGGCGGCGCCGGTGCCGGTGCCGGTCAGCGCGTTGGCGCCGCTGCCCCAGGCGGTGGCGCGTGCGGCATCCTGGTACAGGTTATAGCTGATGAATGCGCCTGCCGTGCTGGCCATGCGGCGTTGGGTGCCTGAAGTGACATGGAGCCCGTTGTCCAGCGCCACCGTGTAGTCTGTGCCGGTGGTGCAGGTCAATGACAGCGTACCGGCTCCCCCTGCGCCGGTGGCGCTGGCGTCGATGATGTTGGCCAGTGAAGAGTAAGTACCGAAGCTGATAGAGCCGAAGTCGTTGACGGAACCGCTGCTGTTGCCGCCCCCCACGACGCAACCGGCGCCGATGGTCAGCGTCACGCCTAACGTGCCTTGAATGGTGCCTGCTGCGTTAGCCGCGCCGTTGGCGCACAGCAGGGTTGCTACCGAGGTCAATGCCATCAGAGTTTTTTTCATCTTAATTCCTTGCCGTATGAGAGAAAGCCCGCAAAGACGCCACCCAGAGGTGAGTTGAACGTATTCATTTAGCTGCACTTTAATTAATAGAATAAGAATCAGGAATTGTCTTGATGAAAACGAGAAACTTTTTATTCTCACTCCCCGGCTGGCGGGGCTTGTGGGCGAGGTATACCGATAAAGTGAAATGATTAGAATAATAACGAAAAGCGATGGGAATATTATTAGCGTTATTTTATTGCCGGGGAATTTCATTCCCCGGCGCGCTATCGTTACAGGTGGAAATCCAGCACGCCGTCACGCACCAGCTCGCGTGGCAGGTTATTCTTGATACGGCTGCCGATGCGTTTGGCGATGCCCAGAGGTTGCCCCTGATAGGTGACGATGCACTCGTCGCCCGCCGGCGGCTGCTCAGGGTAGAGATCGCGGCCGTGATACCACTCCTGCGCCAGCGCGGGGTCCAGCTCGAAATGCGGTTTGCCGTCGGCGCCCGCGAGGGCGATCGCCGCCTCATGCTGCCAACGGAAACCTTTTGGAAAACGCTCCGCCAGCTTGAGACCGATGCGCGAGAAGCGCACCTTGCCGAACAGCGGCTCCAGCTCGGCCGGGAACAGCCAGATTTCCTTATCGCGCTCCCACAGCCGGCTGTCAGCGCCCCAGGTTAAGCCGGATGCGGCGGCGGCTTGGGCGACCAGCGCCGCCTCTTTGCCGGATAGCGGGCTGAACGGGAATTTACCGACTTTATAGGTCGGCTTCGCCAACGGCGCCACGGCGTGTTTTTTACGCAGGCGGGCGACGAAAAACCCTTCGCTGTCGTAAATCTGCGGGAAGACGTGCAGGAAGCCTTCGGCGGTCAACGCCTTGTCGGCGCCGGGGAACAGCTCACCCAGCGGCTCGACGCTGACTGCGTCGCCATAGGTATCCAGCAGCCAGCGCACCACCTGCTGATTTTCCTGCGCATTGAGCGTGCAGGTGGAATAAACCATCACGCCGCCCGGTGCCAGCGCATGAAACGCGCTGTCGATCAGCTCGCGCTGGGTGGCGGCGATCTCGGCGACGCTGTCCGGCGACCAGTTGCTCATGGCGTCCGGATCCTTGCGCACCACACCTTCACCGGAACAGGGGGCGTCGAGCAGAATGGCGTCGAAACTCTCCGGCAGTGCAGCGCCGAACACCCGGCCATCGAAATGGGTCAGCGCGGTGTTCTTCACGCCGCAGCGGCTGATATTGGCGTGCAGCACTTTCACCCGGCTGGCGGAGTATTCGTTGGCGACGATGCCGCCCTGGTTGCCCATCAACGCGGCGATCTGGGTGGTTTTGGAGCCCGGCGCCGCCGCCACGTCCAGCACTCGAGTAGGCGCCGCGTCGCCCGAGAACAGCGCGCTGACCGGCAACATCGAGCTGGCCTCCTGAATATAGAACAGACCGCTCAGGTGTTCGGCGGCGCTGCCTAATCGCAGCTCTTCATCGTCGCGCTCGATCCAGAACCCTTCCGCGCACCAGGGAATGGGCTCCAATCGCCAGTCGTAATCCTGCACCAGCGCCAGGAAGTCGGCGACGCTGATTTTCAGCGTGTTGACGCGCAGACTGCGGCGCAGGGGGCGCTGGCAAGCGGCGATAAAATCGTCCATCGCCAGCTCGGCGGGCATGATGGCGCGGGTGGCGTCGAGGAAAGCGGGGGGCAGAAAAACGGCGGTGGATTTGGCCACGGGGCAAACTCTCAGGGTGCAATAAAGACAAGGGCGAGAGTTTATCACAACGCGGAAAAAAACAGGGCCCGGCATTGCCGGGCCCTGAGGAAAACGCGAAAGTTAATCGCGCGGAATGGCGGTGCCCCAGGTTTTCCAGTCCTTCGGCTCTTCCGGGTTCAGCAGGAAGTGCTTGTTCGGCGTGGCTTTCGGCGCCAGCGGAATAGTCGGCGGGGTGGCGAAGGCAATGCCGCCGCGGATGAACTGCTGGAAGGTGCCGCTCTTGATCACGCCGCCGGTCAGGCCGAACTGCAGGTTGTAACCCGACGCCAACCAGAACACGCTGTTGTTGCGCACCAGATGCTGGTACTTCTTGCTGATGCGCAGCGCGACGTGCACCCGGTCTGACATGGCGCCGAGGTAGAAACCGGTGATGGTGCCGACCTCTACGCCGCGGAACAGCACCGGCGTGCCGATCTGCAGCGAGCCGGTTTCGGCGGCGTCGAGCACGACGCTCAGGCCGTCGAGATAGCGCGAGTCGGTGATGCTGGCCTGCTGCAGTTCGAAAGTGCGCAGCTCGCGGCCGCGCCCCGGCTCCACGTTGATATAAGGCTGGAGCAGGGTATCGAGGTTGCTGACGCCGGCGGCGGAGATCTCCGGCGACACGATCGAGAAGCGGCTGCCGAGGCGCGCGAAGGTCTGCACGTATTCCGGATACAGCACCGCTTTAGCCAACACTTCGTTGCGCTCCGGCGCCAGCTGCAGCGACTCCACCTGGCCGACGTCGATGCCGAGGTAACGCAGCGGCATGCCCGCCGACAGCTTGCTGGCGTCGTAGGTTTTCAGCGTGATTTGGCTGCCCACCGCGCGAGCGGCGGTTTCGCTGGCGTAGAGCACGCGGTTGGCGCCTTTGTTCAGCGTCACGCCCTGCAGGTTGTCGAAGCTGATGGCGCCTTTCAGCGCGCGGTTGAGCGGGGAGGCCTGCACCGTCAGGCCGCTGCCGTTGAGCTGCACTTTGGCGCCGCCTTCGGCCCAGAAGATGCTTTCGCGAGTCAGCAACTTGCGGTATTCCGGGCTGATGTAGACGTCCACCTCAAACTCGTTGGCCTTCGGCCGGACGTTGACGATCTCGCCCACCTGGAATTTGCGGTACAGCACCACCGAGCCGGCCTGCACGTCCGGCAGGCTGGTGGCGCTGAGGGTCAGGGTGGTAGAAGGGGCGTTGCCGACGATGCCTTCCTCGGCTTTTTCGCTGTTGGCGTATAGCGGGTACTGGCCGCCTGGTTCCCCTTTGCTGCCGGGGATAATGCGCACGCCGCCGTCTACCCATTCCTGGGCGCTGGCGCCGAGCACTTCCATACCGTCAATGCCCAGCTTGACGTCGAGACGGCTGTTGACCACGAATTTGCTGTCTTTATGCAGCAGGCCGCGGTACTGCGCGTCGATGGCGGCGGTGAACACTACGCCGCCGGCGGTCAAGGTGCGGCTCAGGATTTGGCCGACTTTCACGCCGTGCACCACCAGCGGCTGCCCGACGTCGATGCCGTAGCTTTGCGGCGCATTCAGCGTGACGGTCAGCACACCCGGCTGTTGCAACAGCGTTTCGCTGCTGTCCAGCACGTTGAAGCGCTGCTGCGGTTCGCCTTCACCCGGCACCAGTTCCAGCGTGGTGCCGGTCAGCAGTTGGCTGAGCTTGGCGTCGTTGAGGCTGATGCGCGGGCTGCGCATCACGATACGGGTGCCGCTGCGCATCAGATCGACCACCGAAGGATCGATGGTCAGTTCACCGATGACTTTGCTGTCCTGTTGCAACGTCAGCTTGGTCAGGGTGCCGACCTGCAGTCCCTGGTACATCAGTGGCGTGCGGTTTTCACTCAGGCTGTTGCCGCTCGGCAGATCCAGCAAAATATTGACGCCGCGCTGGCTGTGGGCCAGATCCGGATACAGGGTATAGCTTTGATCGCCCTTGGCCTGCTGGCCATCGGCCGGCGAATCGAAGGCGATGGCGCCGTTGACCAGCGCCGCCAGGCTCTCCATTTGCACCGTGGCGCCGGACAGGCTGAAATCGCCCTTGAAGCCGGAGACATTCCAGAAGCGGCTGTTGCTCTTCACCAGGTTGGCGAAGCGGCGGTCGATCAGCACGTCGATGGTCACGCCCTTGTTGCCTTCGCTGATGGTGTAGTCATACACCTTGCCGACCGGGATTTTACGGTAATAGACCAGCGAGCCGCTGTTGAGCGAACCCAGGTCGTCGGCATGCAGGTGAATCATCAGTTCGCCGGTGTTCAGGCGGTACTTCGGCTGGGTATCGAGCGCGGTGAAGTGGGTTTGCTCCTTGCCGCTGCCGGGCATCATGCCGATATAGTTACCGCCGACCAGCGCATCGAGCCCGGATACCCCGGCCAGCGAGGCCTTGGGCGTCACTAGCCAGAACTGGGTGCCTTCGCGCAGCGAGTCTTCCAGATCGCTTTTGATGCTGGCTTCCACCACGATGCTGCGTAAATCTTTGCTCAGGCTGATTTTTTGCACCGTGCCGACCTCAACGCCCTGGTAGCGCACCGGCGTGCGGCCGGCGACGATGCCTGCCGCTGATTGGAAATCGATGGTGACGGTGGTGCCGCGCTCCTGGAAATTGTTATAGACCAGCCACCCGGCGATCAGCAGGGCGATGAACGGCAGTAACCAGAACGGTGAAATGCGGCGTTTGTTCTTGACCCGCGCTTCAGTCGGTGTAGTCGGCGTTTCCTGTTGCATGTGCATCCCAAATCAATCGGCTATCGAGCCATTCAACGGCAAGAATAGTCAAAATGACCGCCGAGCCAAAGTAAAACGCGGCCGGTCCCATAGTAAAAGATAACAGTTGATCGCGATTTACCAGCGACATCATCAAGGCGATAACGAACAGATCGAGCATCGACCAACGGCCGATCCAGGTGACCAGGCGCAGCAGACGAATGCGCGTTTTCAGGCTGTGCGAGGTTTTGAAGTGGATGCTCAGCAACAGCATGATCAGCACGATCACCTTGGTGAAGGGCACTAGCACGCTGGCGATGAACACGATAGCGGCGATCGGCACGTTGCCGGAGGTGGCCAATGAGACCACGCCGGAGAAAATGGTGTCTTCCAGCCGCGTGCCGTTGGCGTAAATGATGGAAATCGGCAGCAGGTTGGCCGGTATCAGCAGGATCATCGCGGCGATCAGCGCCGCCCAGGTTTTCTGCAGGCTGTAGGGCTGGCGATGGCACATCGGCACATGGCAACGCGGGCAGCGGCCGCGCGCGTCGGGATAGCCGGTATAGTGGCAGGACAGACAAATGTGCAGCGCCGTCGGCGGGCCTTCCGGCTGTTCCTGCGGATAGTAGCGCTCCCACAGCTGCTCCAGGTTGACGTGGATCAGCGTCAGGATGCTCAGCACCGTGAGCGACAGGTAAGCGATCAGCGCGCTGCCGGGCTGGATGTCGGCGTAATCCTGCACTTTGATCGCCGCCACCGCCATGCCGATCAGATAAATGTCCAGCATTACCCACTCTTTGAGCCGCTCCAGCATCAGCAGCACCGGGCGCAGGTTCATGCCGAGCGCATGGCCGACGCGCAGGTACAGCAGCGACAGCACCAGCGTCAGCGGGGCGCCGAGGGTGCAAAACGCCACCATGCTGGCGGTGAGCGGATCGCCCTGGCGGCTCATCTGCCAGATGCCCTCCAGCAAACTGGCGTCGATGCGCGTGCCGAGCAGACGAATGCTGATCAGCGGTTCGGTGAAGGCGAACGGCATCAGCAGCAGCATGGCGATCGCCATGGCGGTCAGACGCGTCATCGACCAGTCGCGGCCGTTCACCACCTTGGCGTTGCAGCGCGGGCAATAGGCGGCTTGATTGCCGCTGAGCGGCGGCAGCACGAACAGCAGGTCGCACTCGCAGCAGCGCTGGTGACGCGCTTTGGAAAGGGGAGCGGTGATCGCGTGTATTTTCATTTTTGACAAGTAGCTGCCCTTGAGCCCGCCGGAAGTGTCAGCGTAGCTGAAAAATAAACCGGCCGCGTCACCGGCGATCGGGCGCCGGACGGTAAAACGAGGTAAACCGGGATTCTGAGCGGCAAACATACCCCGAGCGACGGGGTTTTGTGAAGCAACAGATGATTAACCTTGTGGCTATACGCATTTAATGCTTATTTTATAGGGCCTAAGCTTTGGGCTTCTGGCCATCTTCATTGTTTCAATGGTTAACACATGACAAAAGAACAATTCTACGCGGAATTAAAACGTGACCTGAGCGCGTTGCTCGGCGGGGAAACCAACTTTATCGCGGCGCTGTCCAACGCCAGCGCGTTGCTCAACGAGCGTCTGGATGACGTGAACTGGGTCGGTTTCTATCTGATGGAGGGCGACCAGCTGGTGCTGGGGCCGTTCCAGGGCAAGATTGCCTGCGTGCGCATTCCGGTGGGCAAAGGCGTGTGCGGCACGGCGGTGGCGGAAAATCGCGTGCAGCGCGTCGGTGACGTGCATGCGTTTCCGGGCCATATCGCCTGCGATGCGGCCAGCAACGCGGAAATCGTGCTGCCGCTGGCGGTTGGCGGCCGAGCGATCGGCGTTTTGGATATCGACAGCACGGTTTATCAACGCTTCGACGAACAGGATGAAGTGGGCCTGAAAGCAGTGGTGGCGGGGCTTTGTGAGCAACTGGAACAGTGTGACAGTGCGAAATATGTGACTGTAGCGGCAAGTTGATCGACGGTTAACGTGGCAATTACCGATGGCGTCATTATAATGACGCCTGTTCATGCCTGTGGCTTGTTGGCAATACCGTTGTAATCAGGAAATTTCATGGAAAATCAACCTAAGTTGAACTCTAGTAAAGAAGTCATTGCTTTTCTTGCCGAGCGTTTTCCGCTCTGCTTTAGCGCCGAAGGCGAAGCTCGTCCGCTGAAAATCGGTATTTTTCAGGATTTGGTAGAGCGCGTGCAGGGGGAAGAAAATCTCAGCAAAACGCAATTGCGTTCTGCCCTGCGCCTATATACCTCAAGCTGGCGTTATCTGTACGGTGTCAAGGTTGGCGCACAGCGCGTCGATCTGGACGGCAATCCGTGCGGTGAACTTGAGCAGCAGCATGTCGATCATGCTCGCCAGCAGCTTGAAGAAGCCAAAGCGCGCGTTCAGGCACAGCGTGCCGAACAAAACGCCAAAAAACGTGAAGCTGCCGGCGAATCCGCCGATGCCGCTCCGCGCCGTCCGCGTCCAGCCGGTAAAAAGCCCGCTGCACGTCGCGAAGGCGGAGCCGCGCCGGAAAACCGCAAGCCGCGCCCACAAACTCGCCCACAGCCCGCTCGCCAACCTCGTGCAGCAAAAGAGGAAAACCAGCCGCGTTATGCGCCAGTCACGGATATCTCTAAACTGCAAATTGGCCAGGAAATCAAAGTCAGAGCAGGCAAGAGCGCGATGGATGCTACCGTACTCGAAATCGCTAAAGATGGCGTACGTGTGCAGCTCTCTTCCGGTCTGGCGATGATTGTGCGCGCAGAACACTTGCAGTTCTGATACGGAGGCCAACCAAGGCATGAACAAATTCGTCAGATTAACAGCGATTGCAGGGCTGCTGTGGGCGGGTGTCAGTTACGGCGCGGAAACAGCCAACATCCGCATCGGCCAACTGCCCCAACTGCAACAGGAACCCCAGCACGCTACGGTGAGTGAGCGCGTGACCTCGCGCTTCACTCGCTCTCATTACCGCCAGTTCGCCCTCGACGCGGAGTTTTCAGGCAAGATCTTCGATCGCTACCTGAACATGCTGGACTACAACCATAACGTGTTGCTGGCCTCCGACGTGGCGCAGTTCGCCGGCAAACGCAATCAGGTTGGCGAAGAGCTGAAAACCGGCAAGCTGGACACCTTCTACGCGCTGTTCAATCTGGCGCAGAAACGCCGCTTTGAGCGTTACACCTATGCGTTGTCGTTGCTGGACAAGCCGATGAACTTCACCGGCAACGGCACTATCGATCTCGACCGCAGCAAAGCGCCGTGGCCGAAAGACAAGTCCGAGCTGGATAGCCTGTGGGATGCGAAAGTCACGTATGACGAGCTGAACCTCAAGCTGACCGGCAAGACCGACAAAGAAATCCGCGACACGCTGACCAAGCGTTATCAGTTCGCCATCAAGCGCCTGACGCAAAGCAACAGTGAAGACGTCTTCCAGCTGGCGATGAATGCCTTTGCGCATGAAATCGACCCGCACACCAACTATCTGTCTCCGCGCAACACCGAGCAGTTCAACACCGAGATGAGCCTGTCGCTGGAAGGCATCGGCGCGGTGCTGCAGATGGATGACGACTACACCCTGATCAACTCGATGGTGCCGGGCGGACCGGCGGCGAAGAGCAAGGCGATCACCGTAGGCGATCGCATCGTCGGCGTCGGCCAGGCCGGCAAACCGATGGTGGACGTGATCGGCTGGCGCCTGGACGACGTGGTGTCGTTGATCAAAGGGCCGAAGGGCAGCAAGGTGCGCCTTGAGATCCTGCCGGCCGGCAAGGGCACCAAAACCCGCGTGGTCACCTTGACCCGCGAGCGTATCCGCCTGGAAGACCGCGCGGTGAAAATGACCATCAAGACCGTCGGCAAAGAGAAGGTGGCGGTGTTCGACATCCCTGGCTTCTACGTCGGTCTGACCGATGACGTGAAAGTGCAGCTGCAGAAGATGGCCAAGCAGAACGTCAAGAGCGTGATCATCGATCTGCGCACCAACGGCGGCGGCGCGCTGACTGAAGCGGTGTCGCTGTCCGGCCTGTTCATTCCGAGCGGCCCGGTGGTGCAGGTGCGCGACAACAACGGCAAAGTGCGTGAAGACGCCGACACCGACGGCGTGACCTACTACAAAGGCCCGCTGGTGGTGCTGGTCGATCGCTTCAGCGCCTCCGCCTCCGAGATCTTCGCGGCGGCAATGCAGGATTACGGCCGTGCGCTGATCGTCGGCGAACCGACCTTCGGTAAAGGCACCGTGCAGCAGTACCGTTCGCTGAACCGCATCTACGACCAGATGCTGCGCCCTGAGTGGCCAGCGCTTGGCTCGGTGCAGTACACCATTCAGAAGTTCTACCGCGTCAATGGCGGCAGTACCCAGCGCAAGGGCGTGACGCCGGACATTCTGATGCCGACCGGCGTCGATCCGGCGGAAACCGGCGAAGCGTTTGAAGACAACGCTATGCCGTGGGACAGCATCAACGCGGCGACCTACAGCAAGACAGGCGATATGGCGCCGTTCGAGCCGGAGCTGCTGAAAGATCACCAGCAGCGCATTGCGCAAAATCCAGAGTTCCAGTACATCGCGCAGGATATCGCGCATTACAAGGCGCTGAAGGATAAACGCAACATCGTGTCCCTCAATCTGGCGGTGCGCGAGAAAGAGAACCACGATGACGACGCGACCCGTCTGAAACGCATCAACGAGCGTCTGGAACGCGCGGGCAAGAAGCCGCTGAAATCGCTCGACGATCTGCCTAAGGATTACCAGGAGCCGGATCCGTACCTGGATGAATCCGTGCATATCGCGCTGGACCTGGCTCATCTGGAAAAAGATCAGCCCGCTCAGCAGCCAACGCCGGCCAAATAAGGCCGCGTACGGCAGGATGAAAAACGCACCCTCGGGTGCGTTTTTTTATGGCGACGCGAAAGCCGGCTTCCCAGCAGGGTGAAGGGAGGTGGGCTGATGCATCGCCTGACAAATTTAGGGTAAAAAACCCTACGCCTTACGCAACAATCGTTTACAATTTGCCAAATCCCGGTCGCGTGCCGTTTTTGTAAAGTTTCGTATTTTTAGTAGGTTAATGACGCGCGACTCTTGAAACTGTGACGAATGCCCATACGATCTAGGGTATCTTAGACAGCGTTTTGTTAACATTTATGAGGAAGTAAACAATTTATGATGCGTATAGCTCTGTTCCTGCTCACCAACCTGGCGGTGATGTTGGTTTTCGGGCTGGTGCTCAGCCTGACAGGAATCCAATCCAGTAGCGTTCAGGGCCTGATGATCATGGCCGGTCTGTTCGGCTTCGGCGGCGCTTTCGTGTCGTTGCTGATGTCCAAGTGGATGGCGCTGCGCTCCGTCGGCGGGGAAGTGATTGAACAACCGCGTAACGAAACAGAAAACTGGCTGCTGGAAACGGTACGCCGTCAGTCGCAGCAGGCGGGCATCGCCATGCCGCAGGTCGCTATCTACCACGCGCCGGACATCAACGCCTTCGCTACCGGCGCACGCCGCGACGCCTCGCTGGTCGCCGTCAGCACCGGCCTGCTGCAGAGCATGAGCCGCGACGAAGCGGAAGCGGTCATCGCGCACGAAATCAGCCACGTCGCCAACGGCGATATGGTGACCATGACCCTGATTCAGGGCATCGTGAACACCTTTGTCATCTTCATTTCACGCCTGATCGCGCAGGTCGCCGCCGGTTTCCTCGGCAACCGCGACGGTGATGGCGAAGGGGAAGGCAACGGCAACCCGATGATTTACTTCGCCGTGTCGATGGTGCTGGAACTGGTGTTCGGCATCCTGGCGAGCATCATCACCATGTGGTTCTCGCGTCACCGCGAGTTCTATGCCGACGCAGGCTCTGCCAAACTGGTAGGCCGCGAGAAGATGATCGCCGCCTTGCAGCGCCTGAAAACCAGCTACGAACCGCAGGAAGCGGGCAGCATGATGGCGTTCTGCATCAACGGCAAATCCAAGTCGTTCAGCGAGCTGTTCATGTCGCACCCGCCGCTCGACAAGCGTATCGAAGCGCTGCGTTCCGGCCAGTACCTGAAGTAATCGGCTGAATGAAAGGAAAAACCCCGGCTTGCCGGGGTTTTTTTATGGCATGCCTGAACCGCTTTTTCAGCGGCGGCGGATTCAGCAATGAAATTCGGCGATGAATGGGGTAAAGCGCTTTACCAAAGTTTGCGGGCGTAAATGCCCTGCAGCAGCGCCCGAAGTCCCTGAATCCCACCTGCAAACAGCGTCTTTCGGCCTCTCAGCCTGGGCTGGCGCGGTGCCAGATCACCCGGTGAGAGGGCAAGCCGCATCGGGCCCGGTCACGACCGCCTGTTTGGCTTTGGAAGCGCATGTTATATGCTTTGGCACAATGACATTTGTCCCTGAGGCCCTATGAAAATCAACCACCTTCCCTTACTCAACGGTGATGAGGTGTCGGCGCGCCTGGCCGCATTGGCTGGCGGTGTCGCCGATGCGGTTGCGGAATTGTTGAACCGGCATGATGACGATGATGAACCGCCGGCTATTCGCTGGCATTCAGGCGATCTGCGCCAGCCGGCGTTTTTCCCCGACGAGCACGACGGCCACGATTACGATTACCTGATCGTGGACGGCGATGTGCTCGTGGAGGGATGCCTGGCGGTGTCACCGCAGCGAGAGGACGGCGGCATTGTCGTGCTGGGGCGGCTGCAGGCGGATACGCTGATTTGCTGGGGCGGACTGGTCGTGCGTGACGATGTCCGCATACGCCATGCCTATTGCAGCTCAGGAAACGACGGCGCGTTCGTGGTAGGGGGAGACCTGACCGCGCTCACCCTGGTAGAAACGGGGGAGTTTATCCATGTCCATGGCGACCTCGACGCGCGATGTCTCGCTTCGTTGCAGAACTTCGTTCAGGTTGACGGAGAGACGCGCTGTGACTGTCGAATCGACAGCGCGCAGTCCGAAGATCTGATAAAGCGCATGTTCACCCCCGGCCTACTGAAAGCCTTCGAGGGGATGGATCACGACGGCCAACACATTGTTGGCTGGTATCCGGATGACGACGCCTATTTAGCCTGTTTACGACAAGGCCGAAGCCCCTTGAGGCACGGAGACTGACGCCTGGCCTGCAATGCTCACGGCATTGCATCCGACGCGGCCCGGCTCAGGCCGGCCGTCAGTGCTGGCCCCGTCGGTTTTACAATCGATGGGAGCCCGGCTCGTTTATGCCCGCTATTTCACCTCGCGGCTCGGCTGCGCCGCTTGCGCCGTCGATTGGGTGATGCGCAGGCTGCTGACGACCGCCGCCAGGGTGGCGAACACCCCCGCCAGGATCAGTGAAGCGTGGGTGCCGGATGTGGGGAACAGGTTGAACATCAGCGCCACCAGCGCAGCCCCCGAGGTTTGCCCCAGCAGGCGCGCGGTGCCAAGCATGCCGCTGGCGCCGCCGCTGCGGTTGCGCGGCGCGGCGGAGATGATGGTGTGGTTGTTGGGCGACTGGAACAGGCCGAAACCGGCGCCGCACAGTATCATGCGCCAGATGATGTCCATATTCGACGGCGCCGCCGGCAGCAGCGCCAGAGAGAACAGCCCGAGCGCGAACACCGCCAGCCCAATGCAGCCCAGCAGGCCGGCGTGCACGCGCTCCACCAGCCGGCCGGCGATCGGCGCCATCACCACGATCGCCAGCGGCCACGGCGTCAGCAGTAGCCCGGTCGCCACCTCGTCGCGGCCCAATGCACTTTGCAGGAAGAACGGCAACGACACCATCGCCAGCATTTGCGCGGCGAACGAACAGATTGAGGTGCCCATCGACAGGGCGAAGATCGGGATGCGCAGCAGGTCGACGGGCAGCAGAGGGAATTCCTGGCGTAACTGACGGCGCACGAACACCGCGCCAATCGCCAGCAGCGCGGCGATCTCGCTGAAGATCAGCGTCAGGCTCTGGCCCTGGGCGAAGCCGCTGATGGCGGTGATCAGCAGGCCGAAGGTCAGCGCGTTCAGCACGGCGCTGGTGGGATCGAAACGGCGGTTATCGCTTTTTTGGCCGTTGGCCGGCAGGAATTTCATCCCCAGCAGCAGCGCGACGATGCCGATCGGCAGGTTGATGGCGAATAGCCATTGCCAGGATGCGACCGACAGGATCGCCGCCGCCACCGTCGGCCCGGCCGCCGAGGAGCAGGCGACGATCAGCGAGTTGATGCCCATGCCGCGGCCGAGAAAACGCTGCGGGTAGATGATGCGGATCAGCGCGGTGTTGACGCTCATGATAGCGGCGGCGCCAAAGCCTTGCAGCACGCGGGCGATGGTCAGCGTGAGCAGCGAGTCGGACAGGGCGCAGAACAGTGAGGTGATGCTGAACACCAGCAACCCGGCCTGGTAGATACGGCGATAGCCGACCAGATCGCCGAGCGACGCCAGCGACAGCAGAGAGACGGTGATCGCCAACTGATAGGCGTTGACCACCCAGATGGAACTGGCCGGGCTGGCGTTGAGATCGCGAGCGATGGTGGGCAGCGCCACGTTGGCTATCGCGCCGTCGAGCACGGATACGGTAATGCCGAGGGCGATGGCGAGGATCGCCCCATAGCGTTGCGGGACGGGGAGGCCGTCGGAACAAGGACGCATGTTGGTCTCAGCGGTATTTATTCAGGGGAGTATTATCATGCTAATCATATTCGCCTGTGATTGCATGCCCCTTGTCCGCTTAATTGTAAACGGCGTTGAGCGGCAGGCGGTTATTCATTTGGCTTCAATTGCTTAGCGCTCAGCTGCGTTGCGCGCTGCGATCTGTTCCGATTATACTGAAACCCTTGTTTAAATTTCCTGAAACAAAACCGTTAAGTAGGGTATGCACCATGGCTAACGCAGATTCAGACAAGCAACCGGATGCCGTCTCATCCGTGATGAAAGTGTTCGGCATTTTGCAGGCGCTCGGCGATGAGCGCGAGATTGGCATTACCGAACTGTCCCAGCGGGTGATGATGTCTAAAAGCACTGTCTACCGTTTTCTGCAGACCATGAAAGCGCTGGGCTACGTTTCACAGGAGAGCGAGACGGAAAAGTATGCGCTGACGCTCAAGCTGTTCGAGCTGGGCGCCAAATCGTTGCAGAACGTCGATCTGATCCGCAGCGCCGACGTGCAGATGCGCGAATTGTCGAATCTTACCCACGAGACCATCCACCTCGGCGCTCTGGACGAAGATGGCATCGTCTACATCCACAAGATCGACGCGATGTATAACCTGCGTATGTATTCGCGCATCGGTCGCCGCAACCCGCTGCACAGCACCGCCATCGGTAAAGTGCTGCTGGCCTGGCGCGAGCGGGATGAGGTGGCGCAGATCCTGTCGCAGATTGAGTTTACCCGCAGCACCGAACATACGTTGGCCAGCGCCGCCGAACTGTTGCCGGTGCTGGATCGGGTTCGAGCGCAGGGATACGGCGAAGATGCCGAAGAGCAAGAAGCGGGGATCCGCTGCATCGCGGTACCGGTCTTTGACAGGTTCGGGGTAGCGATCGCCGGGCTGAGCATCTCTTTCCCGACGCTGCGCTTTTCCGAAGCGGCGCGGGAGGAGTATGTGGCGTTGCTGCACGTCGCCGCCCGACGCATTTCCGAACAGCAGGGCTATCACGACTACCCGTTCTGACCCTTCGCTTCGAAGAACAAGGCGCCGCCATGGCAGCGCCTTGTTGCTATTTTGCGCCCGGCGTCAGCCGCTGAGCAATCCGCTCCAGTACTAACATCAGCAACAGCGTGGCCGCCACCAGGATCATGGTCAGCGTCGCGCCGTTGGCGATGCTGCCGCGATCGGTCAGGCTAAAAATGGTGACCGGCAGCGTCGCCCAACTCGGCGGGTAGATCATCATGGTCGCGCCCAGCTCCCCCATCGACAGCGACAGGCTGAGCGCGAAGGCGGAGATCATATAGGGGGCGATCATCGGCAGGGTGACGTGGCGCAGGCGAAACAGCGGCGACGCGCCCAGGCTGGCGGCGACGTTCTCGTAGTCGCCAGGTAGCCGGGTCAGCCCGGCCATCACGTTGCCGAAGGTAAAGGCGGAAATCAGCACGAAGTGAGCGGCGGGCACGATCAGGAAGGTGCCGTTCATCTGCAGCGGCCCCTGGCTGAACGCCACCAGCATCCCCAAACCGATAGAGACCGAAGGCACCGCGCTGGGAATGAAAAACAGCGTGCCCAGCAGCTGTCGGCCGCGTTCAGGCACGTGGCGCAGCGCCAACGCCGCCCAGGTACCGCACAGCAGCGCGAACAGGCTGGCGCTGAAACCGATAGCCAGGCTGGCGACCAGCGCGTCCCAGGAGGCGCCGCTGAACGCTTGGCGGAAGTGGTTGAGGGTGAAACCGCTCGGCAGCACGCCGTTCCACTGCTCACTGAGGCTGGACATCAGGATCACCGCCAGCGGCAGGCAGAAGAACAGGGCGAACAGCGTGATCGTCAACGTGCAGGTCAGGGTGCGTCCGGTGCGGGACCAAATCAACATTGTCAGTTCCTCAGCCCGGCGCGCGCCGCGGCGTAGCGGTAAAGGGAGAACAGCCCGAGCGATAGCGCGATATTCACGACGGCGATCGTGCAGGCGACGGCGTAATCCGACTCCAGAATCGCTTTGGAGTAGACCATCATCGGCAGCGTGGTGACGCCCTTGGCGCCGATAAACAGCACGATGCCGAACTCATTGGTGGTCAACAGCAAACACAGGCTGCCGCCGGCCAGCAAGGCCGGCAGCGCGGCGGGCAAAATCACCTGGCGCACCACGCGCCCCGGCCGGGCGCCGAGGATGCTGGCGGCCTCGAGCTGGCTGCGATCGATCTGCGACAGCGCCGCCATCAGCGGGCGCATCACCAGCGGCGTAAACACGGTGATTTCCGCCAGGATCACGCCCCAAATGGAGTAAAGAAAGTCCACCGGCGGCAGGGTAAAACCGAAGGTCGCCATCAGCGTGCCGTTCAGCAGGCCGGCGGAGCCGTAGATAAAGGTGAAGGCCAGCGTGATCAGGAAGGTCGGCATGGCGATAAAGGTATCGATCACCCGGGCGATCGGTCGGCTGCCGGGGAACGGCGTGAACACCAGCAGCAGCGACAGCAGGGTGCCGAGCACCAGGCAGCCCAGCGTCGCCAGTAGCGCAATCTGCAGCGTGTTGAGCAGGGCGCCGACAAAGCGTCGGGATTCGAACACCTGCTGCAGCGCGGCGGCGCTGAACAGCCCCTGCTCGTCGGTAAACGCCTGTTTGACGATCAGCGCCAGCGGATAGAAAAACAGCGTCGCCAGCACCAGCAGCGGCAGCAGGATCCACAGGCGGCGCGGCAAGCGCAGCCGCAGGGCCGGGCGAATAAGCGTAGAGTCGGTCATGTCAGTCCTCGATCAGTACCGCGTCGTCGGGGGCGAAATAGAGCGGCACGCGCTCGCCGATCTGCGGCATCCGGCTGCGGTGGGTGGTGACCACGCGCAGCGGATGGCCTTGCGCGTCGAACTGCAGGTGCGTCAATTCCCCCTGCCAGTGAATATCGCGCAGCGTACCGATGAGGCAGTTGCTGCGCTGGGCGTCGGCATCGAGCGCAATATGCTGCGGCCGAATACACAGCAGTTTGTCGAAGCCGCGTTGTGCGCCGTAGGTGAAGCAGCCGATCACTTTGCCGGCGCAGCTGACGGTGGTCATGCCTTGCCCGGTAGTGGTCTCCAGCGCGGTGGCCGGCAGCAGGTTGGCGCGGCCGAGGAACTCGGCGGCGAAGCGGTTCGTGGGATGATGGTAAAGCGCGCGGGTCTCGCCGTGGGCGATCAGGTGGCCGTCGCGCATGATGCCGATCTTGTCCGCCAGCGTCAGCGCTTCGCCCTGATCGTGGGTGACGTACAGGATGGTCAGCTCTGGGAGCTCGCGGTGCAGGCGGGCGATCTCTTCCACCATGCTGTGGCGAATTTGCGCGTCCAACGCCGACAGCGGCTCATCCAGTAACAGCACTTTGGGGCGCACCGCGATGGCGCGAGCGATTGCCACCCGCTGCTGCTGGCCGCCGGAAAGCTGGCTGGGATAGCGCTTGGCGTAGGCGGACATGCCGACGATGGCCAGCGCTTCTTCGACGCGCTCGGCGGTGAGGCCGCGCGGCTTGCCTTGCGCGCGCAGGCCGAACGCCACATTGTCTTCGACGCGCATATGCGGAAACAGCGCGTAGTTCTGTACCACCATGCCCAGGCCGCGCTCATAAGGCGGCACGTCGGTGACATCGACGTCACCGATGGCAATACGCCCGGCGGACGGCTGCACGAATCCGGCAATGGCCCGCAGCACGGTGGTTTTGCCCGAGCCTGAGGGGCCGATCAGCGCCAGCACTTCGCCGGGGGCGATGGTGAGCGTCAGGGGTTTCAGCACCTCGGTGCCGCGATACGACACGCTGACGCGGTCGAGCTGAATGCCCGACGGCCCGGCGATGTCCTGGCTGCGATCCCGCGCCTCGGCGCGGGAAGAGAGGGTAGAAGGCATCGTCAGCGTCATTCGGTCACCTGGTGCCAGCGGGAGATATCGGCGGACAGGCTGCTCACCACCTGATTCCAGTCCGGCGCCCAGATGTCCACGCCTTTCAGCGCCGCCTGCGACTGCTTGAAGTTATCGTCGGTCGGGGTGACGTCCTTACGCACCGGCATACCGTAGGAAATGGCGCTGACGCTGCTCTGCGCTTCTTTGCTCAGTAGGAAGTCGATCAGTTTTTTGCCGTTGGCGCTTTGCGGCGCGCCTTGCACCAGGCCGACATAGTAAGGCAGCACCAGCGTGCTGCGCTTGCCGTCCGGCCCGGCCGGCCAGAACACCTTCACGTTCGGGTTGCTGCGCATCTGCGCCAGGTTCATCTGCAGATCGCCGTTGGCCACCAGCAGCTCCCCTTTATTGACCAGCGCGGTCAGCTTGCCGGTGGAGGCCGAAGGGCCGACGTTGTTGCTTTGCAGCTTGCCGAGGTAGTCGAAACCGGCGTCTTTGCTGCCGAAGCTGTGGAACGCCTGCAGCATCACCGCGGTACCGTCACCCGCCTGGCCCGGCGTGGAGTACTGCAGCTTGTTGCGGAACTGCGCGTCCAGCAGCTGTTGGTAGCTGGCGGGCGCCTGCGGCAGCAGTTTGGCGTTATAGATGAAGCTCAGGTAGTTGTTCACCAGCGGCACGAACTGCGGCTGGGCGTTGGCGATCTGCGCCGCATCCTGCGGGGTGAAGTCCTGCAGCAGTTTTTCCGCGGCGGCGCGCTGGATGAACGGTGGCAGCGTCACCAGCACGTCGGCCTGCGGGTTGCTGCGCTCTTTCGACAGCCGCTCGACGATGGCGCCGGAACCGCCTTCGACGTACTGCACCTTGACCCCGGTTGCCTGAGTGAAGGCGTCAAACTGGGTTTGATACCAGCTGTGATCGCCGTCGTGCAGGCCATCGGCGGAGTAGACGGTCACCACCGCATCGGCGGCCCAGGCCGGCGCGGAGCCGAGTGCGATGGCGGTCATCACGACCAGACGAGAAAGTTTCATAGCTTCAGCCTCACTGTTGCGGGTTAATGCGAAACTGGTATACACCAGATGTGCGGCCAAGCTAATCGGCGAATATGACAAACAAATGAAAGCGGAAAAATATATTTACCGGCAACGGGGATTGGGCGTGGGAGAGAAAAGGGGGCGGCAGGCGCAGCCCCGATATTCAGGAGATTAAAGCGTATCGACCTCGATGCGCAGGCTGTCGTGGCGCCAGTATTCGATATCGAAATCGAGAATGCGGCCGTGCTGATCGTAATTCAAGCGGCGCAGCAATAAGGCGGGCAGGCCGACCATGGCGCCGAGCGCGTTGGCGGCGCGGTAAGGCAGGGCGGTCGGGTAGAACGACAGGTGCATGTTGCTGTAAATCAAATCGTAATGCTGCTGATAAACCTCGGTCAAGCTGCCGTTGAGATCGTGGCGGAGCAGTTCCGGCACCCGCTGCGGCAGGCAGTGGTTCTCGCAATAGCAGATGGCGCGGCCGTCGGCATAGCGCACGCGGCGCAGCAGATACACCTGATCGAACGGCTCGAGCGCCAGCGGCTGCATCACGTCGAGCGGCACCGTGGTTTTTTCGCCGGACAGCAGCGCGGTACGCGGCGTGCGCCCTTGCTCCTGGCAGAGGCGGTGGAAGTTGGTGTTCTGCGTCGGATCCAGCCACAGCCGTTCCGGCGTGACGAACCAGCCGCGGCGATCGGCGCGGTAGATGGCGCCGGTGGCTTCCAGCTGCGCCAGGCTCTCGCGAATGGTAACGCGGGTGGTAGAGAAGATGGCGCACAGCTCGCGCTCCGAAGGCAGCTTGTCGCCCGCCTGCAGCGCGCCGCGGGTGATGCGCGCCTGAAGCTGATCCTTGATCTGCAGGTAATGGGGCATATCGCCCTGATGTTCTTTCATTTCATCTCGCTATGGCATCGGCCCGACATTCCGGCACGCGCTTATTATACATAGCCAGATGAATTTTTTGTTTCACCGCGCTTTGTCGTTTGACCGGGGAAGGAATTTGCCGCCACAATGCCCGCAATCTGGTATAGACCAAATAGGTGAATGACATGTCCGATCGTAACTACCTGCTGTTGACCCCCGGTCCGCTGACCACATCGAAAACGGTGAAAGAGGCGATGCTGTATGACAGCTGCACCTGGGATGAAGATTACAACCTGGGCGTGGTGCAGCGCATCCGCCAACGGTTGGTGGCGCTGGCGACGCCGTCCGCCGGTTACACCGCGGTGCTGCTGCAGGGCAGCGGCAGTTTTGCGGTGGAAGGCGTGTTGGGCACGGTCATCGGCCCGCAGGACAAGCTGCTGATCGTCAACAACGGCGCCTATGGGGCGCGAATGATCGAAATGGCGCGGCTAATGGATATTGACCACCACGCTTTCGACTGCGGCGAGGTCAATGAGCCGGACGTGGCGGCGATGGAGGCGGTGCTGAAAAGCGATGCGCGCATCAGCCATATCGCCATGGTGCACTGTGAAACCACCACCGGCATGCTCAACCCGCTGCAGAAGGTCGCCGGTCTGGCGGCGCGCAACGGTAAAACCTTTATCGTTGACGCCATGAGCAGCTTCGGCGGCATTCCGTTGGATGTGGACGCGCTGGGCATCGATTTTCTGATCAGCTCCGCCAACAAATGCATTCAGGGCGTGCCGGGCTTCGCTTTCGTCATCGCCCGCCGCAGCGAGCTGGAGAAATGCGCCGGCCGTTCGCGCTCGCTGTCGCTGGATCTGTATGCCCAGTGGCGCTGTATGGAAGACCAGGCCGGCAAATGGCGCTTTACGTCGCCGACCCACACCGTGCTGGCCTTCGCGCAGGCGCTGAAAGAGCTGGAACAAGAGGGCGGTATTGCCGCGCGCCACCACCGCTATCAGACCAATCAGCGTCGGCTGGTGGCGGGCATGCGTGAACTGGGCTTTGAGACCCTGCTGGACGATGCGCTGCACTCGCCGATCATCACCGCGTTCTATTCGCCTGAGGCCGACACTTACCGCTTCGCCGAGTTTTATCAGCGCCTGAAGCAGCAAGGTTTCGTGATCTATCCCGGCAAAGTGTCGCAAAGCGACTGCTTCCGCATCGGCAACATCGGGGAAATTTATCCGCAGGATATCGAACGTTTGCTGGTGGCCATTGGGCAGGCGATGTACTGGAATCAATAAGGATTGACCATGAAACAGATCAACGCAGTGATCCTCGATTGGGCCGGCACCACGGTGGACTTCGGCTCCTTTGCGCCAACGCAGATTTTCGTCGAGGCGTTCAAGCAAACCTTCGATATCGACATCAGCCTGGCGGAGGCGCGCATTCCAATGGGGCTCGGCAAATGGCAGCACATCGAGGCGCTGGGCAAACTGCCGGCGGTCGACGCGCGCTGGCGGCAGAAGCTGGGCCGCTCGATGAGCCACCAGGATATCGACGCGCTGTATCAGGCGTTTATGCCGCTGCAAATCGCCAAAGTGATCGATTTCGCCGATCCCATCGAGGGCGTGCCACAGGCGATCGCCGCTCTGCGTGAACAGGGCATTAAAATCGGTTCCTGCTCCGGCTATCCGCGTGCGGTGATGGAGGTGCTGGTGCCTGCCGCCGCGCAGCGCGGCTATGCGCCGGATTACTGGGTCGCCACTGACGATCTTGCGGCCGGCGGCCGACCGGGGCCGTGGATGGCGTTGCAGAACGCCATCGCGCTGGGCATCGATGCGGTGACGCACTGCGTGAAGGTCGATGACGCGGTGCCGGGCATTGCCGAAGGGCTGAACGCCGGGATGTGGAGCGTCGGGCTGGCGCTGTCCGGCAACGAGTTCGGCGCTACCTGGTCGGAGTACCGTCAAATGGCGGCAGGGGAAATAGAGCAGCGCCGCACGGCGGCCGCCGATAAGCTGTACGCGGCGGGCGCGCATTATGTGATAGACACGCTGGCGCAATTACCGGATGTGATCGCCGATATCAACCGGCGGCTGGCGAACGGCGAGCGGCCGTAACGACCGAACGCGGGGCATAAAAAAACCGGGGATAATCCCCGGTTTTTTCGATCTGAGAGGGCGTTAGCTGTGAGCCAATTCGACTTCGTCTTCGCTGTCCATCACGGCTTTGTCGGTTTGCTTCATCAGCTGGCTGGTGATGGTGCCTGCCGCCATGGAGCCGTTGACGTTTAGCGCGGTACGGCCCATGTCGATCAGTGGTTCGACCGAGATCAGCAGCGCGACCAGCGTCACCGGCAGGCCCATCGCCGGCAGTACGATCAGCGCGGCGAAGGTGGCGCCACCGCCCACGCCCGCCACACCGGCGGAGCTGAGGGTGACGATGCCAACCAGGGTGGCGATCCACACCGGATCCAGCGGGTTGATGCCGACGGTCGGCGCAACCATCACCGCCAGCATCGCCGGGTAGAGGCCCGCACAGCCGTTCTGGCCGATGGTGGCGCCGAACGACGCCGAGAAGCTGGCGATGGATTCCGGCACGCCCAGACGACGGGTCTGCGCTTCCACGTTCAATGGAATGCTGGCGGCGCTGGAGCGGCTGGTGAAGGCGAAGGTGATCACCGGCCACACCTTGCGGAAGAACTTCATCGGGTTAACGCCGGTGAAGGCCAGCAGCACAGCGTGCACCACGAACATGATGGCCAGGCCGATGTACGAGGCCACCACGAAGCTGCCGAGCTTGACGATGTCGTGAATGTTGGAACCGGCGACCACTTTGGTCATCAGCGCCAGCACGCCGTACGGCGTCAGCTTCATGACCAGACGCACCAGCTTCATCACCCAGGCCTGCAGGGTGTCGATAGCCACCAGCACGCGCTCGCCTTTCGGCTTGTCGTCTTTCAGCAGCTGCAGCGACGCCACGCCGAGGAAGGTGGCGAAAATCACCACGCTAATGATCGACGTCGGGCTGGCGCCGGTCAGATCGGCGAACGGGTTTTTCGGGATGAACGACAGCACCATCTGCGGCACGGTCAGATCGGCCAGTTTACCCACGTAGTTGGTCTGGATCGCCGTCAGGCGCGCGCTTTCCTGCGCGCCCTGCACCAGGCCTTCGGCGGTCAGGCCGAACAGGTTGGTGACCAGCACGCCCACCAGCGCCGAGATCAGCGTAGTGAACAGCAGCGTGCCGATAGTCAGGACGCTGATTTTGCCCAGAGAAGAGGCGTTATGCAGTTTGGCGACCGCGCTCAGGATTGAGGCGAACACCAGCGGCATGACGATCATTTGCAGCAGTTGCACATAGCCGTTGCCGACGATGTTGAACCAGCTGATGGATTCTTTCAGTACCGGGTTGTCGGCGCCGTACACCAGCTGCAGGCCCAGACCGAATACTACGCCGACCACCAGGCCGACCAGCACTTTTTTCGCCAGGCTCCATTGCTTGTGGCGGGTTTGCGCCAGCAGCAAAAGAAGCGCGACAAACACCAGCACGTTAATCACGAGCGGAAGATTCATCCCCAATGTCTCCAATAATCTTTCTTATAAAAACGACTACGCATCACGTATGTCGCGATGTAAATATCGTAACAGTTTGCTGAGTGGCCTACTTATATCCAAATGGAATTTGATATAGCTTTTTGTGTGTTTTTGTTTGTTTTATATACATGAAGGTGATGGGTTGAGTGGGTTTTTGTGATCAGAGTCTGATATTTCTGATTTGCTCGACATAGGATTGCACCGGCAGGGTGAAATCGCCTTGCCAGCAGATGGCAAACGCCACCAGGCACAGACACAGTACGCGCTCCAGCTGGTTGCCTTTTTGCGAGTTGAGCAGGGGCAGGCGAAAACGCCAGCGGCACGGCCACAGCAGCGGCACGCCGGCGGGCGTGAGCATGTCGGCCAGCAGATGGCTGAAGTAACCGATGATCATGGCGTGCAGCGCGTCGGCCGGGATCGGCCAGCTACGCGGCACGTCCAGCTGAAACAGCGCCATGCCGCCGGCGATCGCCAGCAGGCTGTGGGTGAAACCGCGGTGGCCGAAGGCGCGGGCGATGGGCAGGGCGATCCAGCGCAGGCGCTGGCCCAGTACCGACTTGGGGTGATCGATGTCCGGCAGCAGCGAGGTGAGCAGCGCGGCGGGTATGATGTGCCACCAGTCGCCGGTAGCCAGCTCTGGCGTCACTTCCGCCTTCTTGGCGAAGATCGCGCAAGCGACAGAGAAAATGAGATGTCCTTCCGCGGTCATGCTGTTGCGATTCCGGCTGGTAAACTGTTAATTTATCCAGTATATGGGAAAATTCCCAGTAGTGGAAGCAGTTACCCTGTAACCAATTGTTTATTTTTCCCTGTTTTACAACGGCTTGTTACGGCAGCGCCTAACAAATCATCGATTTTGACGGGGGGGAACGAAAAACGGGCAATGGGCGGTGCGGAACGGAGAGAAACGAAGGCGGTTTCAGCGTGCGGCGGCGGGAGGAAGCGGCGGCCGCGAAGAACGCTGCGTGGCAGTGACAACGCGCCGCGGGCCGTCGCTTTCCCTGCCACCCAGCATAATAACAACAGCATGCCGATTCAATAATAATGAAACGATGTTTCGTTTGTTTTGCGGCACGGATCCCTTTTATGGCGCAGAGCGGAAAGCCAGGGCGCCGATGACCGGCGCCGCAGGTCAGGCAAAGTGGGCGAGAGTGAGCTGTTCCAGGGTCTCCAGCTTGTGGTCCGCCAGCGCCCAGCGCGGATCGTGACGGTATTCGGCCGCCGGGATCACGATGGAACGCATGCGTGCGGCCTTGGTGGCGATCATGCCGTTAAAGGAGTCTTCCAGCGTGATGCAGCGCAGCGGATCGCTGCCCAGGCGCTCGGCGGCGATCAGGTAGACCTCAGGGTGTGGTTTGCTGTACGGCAGGTATTCGGCGGAAACCAGCTGATCGAAGTAACCTTCAAGATCGAACATCTTCAGCACCTGCTGTTGCATGTGCAGCGGCGAGGCGGAGGCGAGGCCAATGTTCAGCCCCTGGCTGCGGCACAGCTCCAGCGCCTGCTGAACGCCCGGCAGCAGCGGGCGCGTCTCGTGCACCAGCTCGATGGCGCGCTCGATAATCCGCGCCGACACCTCATCGAGCGAAACCCCTTGCCACGGCATCGCCTGGTACCACATCTTCACCACCAGATCGATGCGCAACCCCAGCGTGTCCGGCAGCTTGTGACGGTCAGACAGATCCAAACCCAGCGCGCCGAAGATATCCAGCTCTGCCTGCAGCCACAGCGGTTCCGAGTCGATCAACAAGCCGTCCATATCAAAAATTGCGGTTTCAATGCGTTGCGAATAAGCCATTAACGGTTAACTCCTGCCGGCGCGGGTGAATGTGCCCGACACTTTATCATCGCCGGTGACGAGACTAAAACCTTTGCCTGCGCGTTTGGCTTTTGCCAAAACGCAGGATATTCCACGCCTCGCGCAATTTTAGCCACCAGCGCTGATGTTGACGCTCGGTGACCTGTTGCAACATGCGTGCGTAGTCCAGCACCAAACCCGGCGTCCAGGTCATGCTTTCGCCGCGGCTGCGCAGTACCGCCAGCATCCACAGATTGGGATCCAGCACCAGCAACAGAAAGCGGCGCCACAGGTGTTTATCGCCCAGTACGCCTTCCAACGCGCTGTCGAGCGCGCCGATGACCGTGGTGGAACAGTTGCGTCGGGTCAGATTGTAGGTGGCGTCTTGCCGATAACGCAGCCAGAATGCGCGCAGCGCCGCCGGGTTATAGCGGTAGAATTGAATTTTCTTGTCCGGTGGGCACCAGGCGGCGATCTCACCCGGCAGGTCGGGCAGGAAACGCCCGTCGACGTTGTTCTGCTCGCCGGCATGCAACAACTGGCGGAAATCCTGAACGGAATGGCTGATGTCGTTGAGCGGGTAGTGACTGATATACACATCCGGCGCGAGCGCCAGGGCGGCATGACCGGTGGATATATTGCCGCCGCCGTCGACCGCCGCGATGTATCGGTCGACGATGTAACGCCGGCGCGGATCTTTAGCCGCACCAATCGGTGTCCAGACGTACACCGTGAGTGGCGCAGTCTCATCCTCCGGGTGCGGTGGCTGCCGCGCGGGGTGCTGATTCAGAGAGAAGCTTGTCAGTCTCCGGGCGATACGCAATAAGGCCCAGCCGGAAAGCACCATCATCACGCCGAGGCAAAAGGGCACCGTCATCCGATGCGGCGCCGGCCAGCCGACAAAAATCATCAACGAAAGCAGGATCTCGCCGCCGCCCGCTAGCGCCACGCCTTTCCATCGACTGTGTTGAATCACCGTGGAGGAGGCGATGCGCACGGCGCCGTCAAGCAGCAGCGCGCTGCCAAACACCACGGTGGCGACGATGTTATCGTCTGCGGGCACGTCCAGCATTAAAAAGGCCATAAACACGAAACCCAATCCCTTCAGCAACACCGGCCTGCTGGCCGAAGAGCCGATCACCAGCGCAGCGGATATCGCCACCAGCCCCTCCAGCGCCAGGATGACCGCCAGCGCATCCAGCGCCAGCACCGACCGGCCATCCTGCAGTATGTCGAACAACATCAGCGCCCCTGCGGCTATCCACAGCCAACCGAACAGCACCAGCAGGCGGCGCTGGCCGTGCAGCGCCTGCGCGCCCAGCAATAAGATAATCAGTCGAATCATGGCGGCCTCTGTCCGAATGGATAACGTTACCCCTTCAATGATAGTGTGCCGGCGCCGTTAAGTTTTTGATTTCGACGAATTCGGCTAAGCTTGTAGCACAGAGGGAGTGAAGAAAACGGTGGGCGAGTTTCGCCAACAGCAGGTAGACTTAGCCGATTCGGTTACGTCGCTAACAAGGGGAACACATGACGTATCAACAGGCCGGGCGTCTCGCCATTTTGAAACGCATTCTCGGATGGGTGGTTTTTATCCCGGCGTTGCTGTCGACGCTGATTTCCGTGCTGGGTTTTATCTATCAGCACAGTGAAAAAACCAAGGGCATCAACGCAGTGATGCTGGATTTTGTCCACGTGATGGTGGACATGGTGCGTTTCAACACGCCGTTCCTGAACCTTTTCTGGTACAACTCACCGGTGCCTGACGTGGATAAAAGCCTGTTCAGCGGCGCCAATCTGATGTTCATCATCATCTATATTCTGATTTTCGTCGGGCTGGCGCTGCAGGCCTCCGGCGCGCGCATGTCGCGTCAGGTCAAGTTCATCCGCGAAGGGTTAGAAGACCAGATGATCCTGGAGCAGGCCAAGGGCAGCGAAGGGCACACGCGCCAACAGCTTGAGGAGCGCATTACGCTGCCGCACCACACCATCTTCCTGCAATACTTCCCGCTGTACATCCTGCCTATCGTGATTGCGGTGATCGCCTGGTTCGTGATCCGCCTGTTGGGGCAGTTGGCCGGCGCGGCCTGAACCATGATCGGGGCGCCGCACGGCGCCCCGGTACGTTACGACGCCTCGGGCTGCAGCAGCGCCTCCACCGCGCGTTGGGCAGCCACCAAATGCTGGCCGCCGAACAGATTGCTGCGGTTGAGCAGGTAGTACAGCTGATACAGCGGCTGGCGTTCGATAAATCCGGCCCCCAGCGGCCACACGCTCTGATAGCCGTCGTAGATCTGCGGCGGCAGCTCCGGATACAGCGGCAGCATCGCCAAATCGCACTCTCTGTCGCCCCAGTAGCTGGCCGGATCGAACAGGATCGGCCCGTTGGCGGTCATCGCGCAGTTGCCCGGCCACAGGTTGCCGTGCAGCAGGGAAGGCTGCGGCTGGTGATGCTGCAAGCGCAGATACACCCGATCGACGATGTCGTCGATGTCGCCGAAGGTCATGCCTTTTTCCGCCGCCAGCTGCAGCTGCCAGCCGATGCGCTGCTCGGCGAAGAATTCCGACCAGCGGCGTTGCCAGGCGTTGGGTTGCGGGGTGGTGGTCAGATCGCTGTCGAAGTCGAGACCGAACTGCGGTTGCTCGCTCCACTGGTGCAGATGCGCCAGTTGTTGCCCCAGGCAGTAGGCGCCGTGGGCGTCGAGGGGTTTCAACTGCTGATACTCCAGCAGCAGGAAGCTGTAGTCGCGATCGCTGCCGACGCCATACACTTCCGGTACCCGCACGCTTTTGCTGCGCGCCAGCAACGCCAGCTGATCGGCCTCGGCGGTGAATATCGGCAGTTGCTCACGGGCGTCGCATTTCACGAACACCTCGTTGTCACCGTAACTCACGCGCCACGCCGGGTGAATGTCGCCCCCGGGCAGTTCAATCCTTTCGCGTATCTCTGCGCTGCCAAGATGTTCACTTAACAGACGGCTAACGGCTTGCCACATGGTATTTCCCCCTCTGTGCTGCCTGATAATTCATTAGGTTAGCGTCTTTCCCGTGGTGAAAACACGACGCGGCGCACAGCCGGCGTCAAAGGCGGCGATTTTTTCAGCGCCTCGCCAGCTCAAAGTATATACCCTATTGATTAATTTAAGCGCAATACCGATTGCAACTTGATGACAACGGATAAGCCAGCGGAGGAATAGGATGCGGCGGGCACACCGCCGCATCAGAGGGGCGTTTAACTGCCCATCGGGGCGTTTTGGTTACCCTGTAACGGGCGCAGCTTGCTGTACAACAAGGCGACAACGAACAGCACGGCCTGCACGATGACGATACAGGGCCCGGTGGCGCCGTCGATGTGGAAGCTGATCAGGGTGCCGAGCACGCAAGAGAACACCGACACCACCGTTGCCACCATCAGCATGCGATCAAACCGGCGGCACAGCATAAAGGCGATGATGCCGGGGGCGATCAGCATGGCGATCACCAGGATCACCCCCACGGCCTGCAGCGAGGCGACGATGGTCATCGCCAGCAGGCAAAGCAGCCCGTAGTGCAGCAGCTTGACCGGCAGGCCAATCACCCGGGCGTGGTGCGGGTCGAAACAGTACAGCATGAAGTCTTTGCGCTTGAGCAACACCACCGCCAGGGTGATGCCGGCAATCAGCAGGGTTTGCTTGAGCTCGCCGTCGGTGATGCCCAGCATGTTGCCGAACAGAATGTGGCTTAGGTGTTGGTCGGTGTCGATGCGCGAGAACAGCACCAGGCCGAAGGCGAACATGCCGGAAAAGACGATGCCCATCACCGTGTCTTCTTTCACCCGGCTGTTCTCTTTCAGGTAGCCGGTGGCCACCGCGCAAAAGATGCCGGAGAGGAAGGCGCCGATCGCCAGCGGGATGCCGACCACGAACGCCACCACGATGCCGGGCAGTACCGCGTGCGAGATGGCGTCGCCCATCAGCGACCAGCCTTTGAGCACCAGATAGCAGGAGAGCACGGCGCACACTACGCCGGTGACGATGGCGGCGACGATCGCCCGCTGCATGAACGGGTAGGCGAAGGGTTCGCTGAGCAGTTGATACAGGGTGTCCATCAGCGGCCTCCGGTTTGCGAATGCGCCACACGGCGCCGGGACGCCAGCAGGCCGTGTTTCGGCGCGAAGAAGAACGCCGCCAGGAACACCAGCGTTTGCAGGGTGACGATCACCCCGCCGGTGGCGCCATCGAGGAAGAAACTCAGGTAGGCGCCGATGCCGCTGGTCAATGCGCCGATGATGATGGCGATGATCACCAGCCGGCTGAAGCGGTCGGTCAGCAGATAGGCGGTGGCGCCCGGCGTGATCACCATGGCGATCACCAAAATGGCGCCGACGGTTTGCAGCGCGGCGACGGTGCAGGCGCTGAGCAGGGTGAAGAACAGGATCTTCAGCTTCAGCGGCGACAGGCCGATCGATACCGCGTGGCTTTCGTCGAAGAACACCGCCAGCAGGTCTTTCCACACCAGACACAGGATCAGCAGCGAAACGCCGATGATGATTTCCACCTGCAGCACGTCTTCGTCGGCGATGCCGAGGATATTGCCGAAGATGATCGACTGTACGTTGACCGAGGTGGGGTTGAGCGACACGATCAGCAGGCCGACGGCGAAGAAGGTGGAGAAGATGAAGCCGATGATGGCGTCTTCGCGCAGGCGGGTGATGTGGCGCACCAGCGTCATCGCCAGCGCCGCCAGCATGCCGGTAAAGAAGGCGCCGGCGGCGTAGGGCAGGCCGAGGGCGTAGGCGCCGGCCACGCCGGGCACCACCGAGTGCGACAGCGCATCGCCCATCAACGACCATCCCTTCAGCATCAGATAGGCGGACAGGAACGCGCAGGCGGCGCCGACGATGGCGCTGACCCAGATGGCTTTCACCATGTAGTTATAACTGAAAGGTTGCAGCAGAAGGTCCAGCATCAGGATTGTTTCTCCCTGGCCTGGCTGTTGGCCGGCGGATCGCTCTTGGTGTGGCCGTAGAACACCGCCGGGCGCTCATCGTCGGTCAACACCGTAACGGTGCGCGGATCGTTGTCGTCGTGCAGGTCCGGGCCTGAGAGGTTGATATGGCGCAGCACGCCGCCGAATGCCTGCTCCAGGTTGCTCTGCGTGAAGGTGGTTTCGGTTGGGCCGGCGGCCAGCACCGTGCGGTTGATGAGGATCACCCGATCGCAAAACTCCGGCACGCTGCCGAGGTTGTGGGTGGAGACCAGGATCAGATGCCCCTCGTCGCGCAATGCGCGCAGCAGCTCGATAATGGCATTCTCGGTTTTCACATCCACGCCGGTGAACGGTTCATCCAGCAGCAGCACGGTGCCCTGTTGCGCCAGCGCGCGCGCCAGAAACACGCGCTTTTTCTGGCCGCCGGACAGCTCGCCGATCTGCCGACCGCGCAGCTCGCTGAGGCCGACCCGCTCCAGCGCCTTGTCAACCCGCAACCGGTCCTCTCGCGACGGAATGCGCAGGAAATTCATCTTGCCGTAGCGGCCCATCATCACCACGTCTTCCACCAGCACCGGGAAGTTCCAGTCGACGTCCTCGGTCTGCGGCACGTAGGCGATCAGGTTCTTTTTCAGCGCGTCCGCTACCGGTTTGTCGCTGAGCGACACCCGGCCGCTGGTGGGCCTGACCAGGCCCATGATGCTTTTGAACAACGTCGATTTACCGCTGCCGTTGACGCCGACCAGTGCGCAGATCGAACCGCCGCTCAGGGTAAAGCTGGCGTTGTGAATGGCGGTGTGTCCGTTGTTGTAGGTCACGGTGACGTCGTCCACGTTCAATTCAGGGCGGACAAACGGTTCATGGGTCATTGATCGAATCCTTTGGCGATGGTTTGCACGGTGGTGTTAAGCAGGTCGATATAGGTCGGCACCGGGCCGTCGCGGGTGGACAGCGAATCCACGTACAGCACGCCGCCGTATTTGGCGCCGGTTTCTTTCGCTACCTGCTTGGCCGGCTTGTCGGAAATGGTGCTTTCGCTGAACACCACCGGAATATGGTGGGCGCGCACCGCGTCGATTACCCGGCGCACCTGCTGCGGCGAACCTTGCTCATCGGCGTTGATCGGCCACAGATAGACTTCTTTCAGCTGATAGTCCTGCGCCAGGTAGCTGAAAGCGCCTTCGCTGGTCACCAGCCAACGCTGTGCGGTCGGAATGCGCGCCAGGCGTTCGCGCAGTGGGGCGTCCAGTGCGCCGATTTTCTCTGCGTAGGCTTTGGCGTTGCGGTTATAGGTTTCCGCATGTGCCGGATCGTGCTCCACCAGGGCTTTGCGAATGTTCTCGATGTACACCAGCGCGTTGCTTGGCGACATCCAGGCATGCGGGTTCGGGTTGCCGTTATACGGCCCTTCGCGGATCGGCAGCGGAGTGATGCCTTCGGTCACAACCGCCGCCGGCACCTGTTTGATGTTTTCGAAGAAGCGCTGGAACCAACGTTCCAGGTTCATGCCGTTCCACAGGATCAGGTCGGCGTGCTGCGCTTTGACGATGTCGCGCGGAGTCGGTTGATAGTCGTGGATCTCGGCGCCCGGCTTGGTGATGGATTCCACCACGGCGGCGTCACCGGCCACGTTCTGGGCAATGTCCTGAATGATGGTAAAGGTCGTCACCACGCGCAGCTTTTTATCCGCCAGCGCGTGTTGACTGACCAAGGCGGTGCCGAGCAGCAGGCAGGCGAGCGTGAAAGGGCGTAACAGTGCGGCAGCGCGGGAAGGGCGACTGCGACGAAAAGCGCAACTTATCAATGGCATGATGACGTCTCCTGGTTCAAATGAAAATGATTATCAATATCAATTGAAGCGAAGTCAAGCGTCACTTGCCCACCGCCGGCGGGGTATTTCTCCAACTGAAAAAATAATACCGTCCGGGGAGTTATAGCATTTTATGTATCAGTATGTAACCGCTGAAGGTAGTCCTCACAGGCGCATATCGTCACCTCCGGCTGTTTTCCCAATGCCAACTGCCCGAACCCCTGCGCCAGGCGCAGTACATCCTCTTGATCCAGCACGGTTATGAACGCGAAACTGTTGCTGCCGAGCTCATGGTGAACGCCATTTTCGTCTGTCACCGACGTGACAAAACCTTCGCGCGTCAATTGCCCGGTCAGCTTCGCCAGGTCGGTTAATCCCGCTTCCTGATAGCGAAAAGTCACCACAAAGCAGTTTGTTGCAGATTGACTCATAAATCACCTCTTGGTATATGGATAGCTTGAGATTAGCCCAAAAAATTACTGCAGGTGTCCTTACAAGTTGTATATGCTACGCAACTCATTGAAAGGAGTGAGGGATTCTGTGAAAACAAAAATAGGTTGCCTTACGGCAATTTTGCTTTTGTCGGGGTGCGCCAAAGACCCACAAACGGCAAGCAATATTTCAGGCAGTGGCACAACGCGCGGCGGTTGGTTAAAACCCCCTCCGCAGGCACCGGTAAACCGCACAGGCACCCCGGTTGCTTATAACGATTACATTCGTCAGGCCGCCAGCAACTACGGCGTTGACGAAACGCTGATTAAAGCGATTATTCAGGTGGAGTCCGGGTTTAACCCGAACGTGGTCAGCACCTCGAACGCAGTGGGATTGATGCAGCTTAAGGCTTCTACCGCCGGCCGCGACGCCTATCGCATGAAAGGACGAAACGGGCAACCCAGCTCGCGTGAGCTGAAGGATCCGGCGGTCAATATTGATCTGGGAACGGCCTATATCAATATTCTTCAAAGCCAGCAGCTAGCCGGGATCAACAACCCTCAGACTCTGCGTTATGCCACCATCGTTTCGTACGTGAACGGGGCGGGTGCCATGTTACGCACCTTCTCCTCGGACAAGCGTGTGGCGGTGAATCGCATCAATCAGATGAGTCCGGACGAGTTTTATCAGCACATCCAGAAAAAGCACCCGGCACCGCAGGCGCCGCGCTATTTGTGGAAGGTGACCACCGCCTACCAGGCGATGTCGCAGTAACCCTCTCTTTTGTCGAATCGGCCGCTGAACGCGGCCGATTTTGTTTATGGCGCCGCTTAAGAGCACGACGCACCTCTCATTTTTCGTTATTTCCTCGCCGGTTATCAGAAAAACCGCACAAAAAGTTAAATTTACGTTAGCAGATAAATCTTTACGTTCATTCAATAAGTTACCGGTAACATTTTTGCATTTGCTCGCATTCTGACCTTCAATAAATAGACAAATAAGTAACAAATTATTTTAAAAACCCGTATCGATCGCAAGGTTGCGGTTAAATAGTTGTGACTATCTTTGGATGGAATGTGACATGTCGAATCATAAAACCAACAATTCGCGGCGCGATTTCTTGTTGAAATCGATGACCTTAATTCCTGCGGCGGTAATTGGTGGCAGTGGCGTTGGCGCGCTGACGGCACCGGCACCAGCGGTCGCGGCCCCGAACACTTCAACGCAGAACGATTACCAACCGACCTTTTTCACCCCGGAAGAGTGGGCCTTCATCAGGGCCGCCGTCGCGCGCCTGATCCCGGCCGACGAACGCGGCCCTGGCGCACTGGAAGCCGGCGTGCCGGAGTTTATCGATCGCCAGATGAATACCCCATACGCCACCGGCTCCATCTGGTACATGCAGGGGCCATTCAACCCCGATGTGCCGAAGGAGATGGGTTATCAGCTGCCGCTGGTGCCCAAGCAAATCTACAACCTCGGCATCAGTGACGCCGACGCCTACAGCAAGAAAACCGCCGGCAAGCCCTTCGCCGAACTGGATGGCGCACAGCAAGACGCCATGCTGCAAAAGTTCGAGTCCGGCGAGGCGGAGTTCCAGCAGCTGCCGTCGAAACTGTTCTTCTCCTATCTGTTGCAAAACACCCGCGAAGGTTTCTTCAGCGATCCTATCCATGGCGGCAACAAAGACATGGTGGGCTGGAAGCTGATTAATTTTCCGGGCGCGCGCGCCGATTTTATGGACTGGGTTGAGCGAGGGGAGCGTTATCCCTTCCCGCCGGTCTCGATTCGTGGGGAGAGGGGCTGATCATGGCAACGGTAATGAAAAAAGTAGATGCGGTGATCGTCGGTTTCGGCTGGGTGGGCGCGATCATGGCCAAAGAGCTGACCGAGGCCGGCCTCAACGTGGTGGCGTTGGAGCGTGGCCCGATGCGCGACACCTATCCGGACGGTTCTTATCCGCAGGTGATCGACGAGCTGACCTATAACATCCGCCGCAAACTGTTCCAGGATCTGTCGAAAAGCACCGTCACCATTCGCCACAACAGCAGCCAGACCGCGGTGCCTTACCGCCAGCTGGCGGCGTTCCTGCCGGGCACCGGCGTTGGCGGTGCCGGCCTGCACTGGTCGGGCGTGCATTTTCGCGTCGATCCGATCGAACTGCGCATGCGCAGCCACTATGAAGAGCGCTACGGCAAAAACTTCATTCCGAAGGACATGACCATCCAGGACTTCGGCGTGACCTACGACGAGCTGGAACCGTTCTTCGATAAAGCGGAGAAAGTGTTCGGCACCTCCGGCACCGCCTGGACCATCAAAGGGCAGAAAGTGGCGCAGAAGGGCGGCAACCGCTTTGCGGCGGATCGTTCCAGCGACTTCCCGCTGCCGGCGCAGAAAAATACCTACTCCGCCCAGCTGTTCGAGAAAGCGGCGCTGGAGGTGGGTTATCACCCTTACAACCTGCCGTCCGCCAACACCTCGGACTCTTACACCAACCCGTACGGCGCGCAGATGGGCCCGTGCAACTTCTGCGGTTTCTGCAGCGGCTACGCCTGCTACATGTATTCCAAGGCCTCGCCGAACGTCAACATCTTGCCGGCGCTGCGCATGGAGAAACGTTTCGAGCTGCGCACCAACGCCAACGTGCTGAAGGTCAACCTGACCGACGACAAATCCCGCGCCACCGGCGTGAACTACGTCGATGCGCAGGGCCGCGAGATTGAACAGCCGGCCGATCTGGTGATCCTGGGCGCGTTCCAGTTCCACAACGTGCACCTGATGCTGCTGTCCGGCATCGGCAAGCCTTACGATCCGGTGACCGGCGAAGGCGTGGTCGGGCGCAACTTCGCCTACCAGAACATGACCACCATCAAGGCGTTCTTCGATAAAGACGTGTTCACCAACCCGTTCATCGGCGCCGGCGGCAACGGCGTGGGCGTGGACGACTTCAACGCCGATAACTTCGACCACGCCAAAGAAGGCTTCGTCGGCGGTTCGCCGTTCTGGGTCAACCAGGCGGGCACCAAGCCGATCTCCGGCCTGCCGACGCCTCCGGGCACCCCGGCCTGGGGCAGCAAATGGAAAGCGGCGGTGGCGGATGCCTACACCCACCACGTTTCGATGGACGCCCACGGCGCGCACCAGTCGTACCGCAACAACTATCTGGATCTCGATCCCAACTACAAGAACGTCTTTGGCCAGCCGCTGCTGCGCATGACGTTCGACTGGCAGGAAAACGACATCAAGATGGCGCAGTTCATGTACGACAAGATGGCGCCGATCGCCAAGGCGATGAACCCGAAACTGATCGCCGGCAGCCCGAAAAACGCCAACAGCCACTTCGACACCACCAGCTACCAGACCACCCATATGAACGGCGGCGCGGTAATGGGGGAAGATCCGAAGACCAGCGCGGTCAACCGCTATCTGCAGAGCTGGGACGTGCACAACGTGTTCTCGATCGGCGCATCGGCCTTCCCGCAAGGGCTGGGCTACAACCCGACCGGCACCGTGGCGGCGCTGGCTTACTGGTCTGCCCGCGCCATTCGCGAGCAGTATCTGAAAAACCCAGGCCCATTGGTGCAGGCATAAGGACGGCGAACGATGAAAGCATTTGTACCGGCACTGGTTCTCAGTGCAGTGAGTTTTTCCGTTTGGGCGCAGGACGCCACCGTCAGCAGCGAGCTGATCAAGCGCGGTGAATACCTGGCGCGCGCCGGCGACTGCGTGGCTTGCCACACCGACGGCAAGAGCGGCAAAACCTTCGCCGGCGGTCTGGCGATGGAGACGCCGATCGGCACCATTTACTCCACCAACATCACGCCGGACAAGAAAACCGGCATCGGCGATTACAGCTTCGAGGATTTCGACAACGCGGTGCGTAAGGGCGTAGCCAAAAACGGCAGCACCCTGTACCCGGCGATGCCGTACCCGTCGTTCGCGCTGGTGAAAGAGGACGACATGCGCGCCATGTATGCCTATTTCATGCACGGCGTGCAGCCGGTGGAGCAGGCCAACAAGGACTCCGACATCCCGTGGCCGCTGTCGATGCGCTGGCCGCTGAGCATCTGGCGCGGCATGTTCGCGCCGTCGCCGGCGGATTTCGTCGCTGACGCCAAGGCCGATCCGGTGATTGAGCGCGGCCGCTACCTGGTGGAAGGCCTGGGCCACTGCGGTGCCTGCCATACCCCGCGCAGCATCACCATGCAGGAAAAAGCGCTGAGCAACAGCGAAAGCGACGACTACCTGTCCGGCAGCAACGCGCCGATCGACGGCTGGGTGGCTTCCAGCTTGCGCAGCGACCGTAAGGATGGCCTGGGCAGCTGGAGCGAAGCCGAGCTGACCGAGTTCCTGAAAACCGGCCGTAACGACAAGGCGATCGTGTTTGGCGGCATGAGCGACGTGGTGGAGCACAGCCTGCAATACCTGAGCGACGACGATCTGACCGCCATCGCACGCTACCTGAAATCGCTGCCGCCGAAAGACGGCAAGCAGCAGGCGGCACCGGTCAAAGACAGCGTGGCCAAGGATCTGTGGCGCGGTGACGACAGCAAGCCCGGCGCGGCGCTGTATGTCGATAACTGCGCGGCCTGCCACCGCACCGACGGCGTGGGCTATAAGCGCGCCTTCCCGTCGCTGAAGGGCAACCCGGTGGTGCAGACCGAGGACGCGACCTCGCTGATCCACATCGTGCTGACCGGTAACACCACGCCGGCGGTGCAGGGCGCGGTGTCCAACATCACCATGCCGCCGTTTGGCTGGCGTCTGAACGATCAGCAGGTGGCGGACGTGGTGAACTTCATCCGTACCAGCTGGGGCAACAGCGCCAAACCGGTGAGCGCCTCCGACGTGGCCGACGTGCGTAAAGACCGCTCGATGATCCGCGACGAGAAGGAGATGGGCAGCGCCGAGGTGCCGGACCATCCGGACGCGAAGAAGTAAACCGCTTAAGGGCTCCGCAAGGAGCCCTTAGTTTTTCCTGCCCGTGCCGGTTTTTTCAGCATTTTCTGTTCGCAAATCATCCGTTCAGCCGATAAAACATAGACCCGCAGCGGATTTTTCATTATCCTTTGCCGTCCTTTCATCAGGCGTAAGTATGAAATATCGCTTTAATTCACTGATTACTATTAAAAAATTCGCGGAGAAGGATATCCCGTTAGGCGCAATCGTTGGCGCTGCAGATTAAGGTAGACTGTCTCATGAGTACGATTTCTCCCGATTCAGGCACGCTGACGGCCGCTCAGCCTGCCAAATGGAACAAAACCGACACCGTCTGGATGTTCGGTCTCTATGCCACCGCGGTGGGCGCCGGCACATTGTTCTTGCCGATCAACGCCGGTTTGAACGGCCCGCTGGTGCTGCTGTTGATGGCGCTGTTCGCTTTCCCGTTGACCTATTTGCCGCACCGCGCGCTCAGCCGCTTCGTGCTTTCTGGCTCCAGCCGCGACGGCAATATTCACGATGTGGTGGTGGAACACTTCGGCGTGCTGGCCGGAAAAATCATCATGATGCTGTATCTGATGGCGTTCTTCCCGATCGTGCTGGTGTACAGCATTTCGATCACCAACGCGCTGGACAGCTTCCTGATCCACCAGTTCCACGTGGCGCCGCTGCCGCGTATCTGGCTGAGTCTGGCGGTGGTCGTAGTGCTCAATCTGGTGCTGCTGCGTGGCAAAGACAGCATCGTGGCGGCGATGGGCATGCTGGTGTTCCCGCTGCTGGTGTTCCTGATGGGTATTTCGCTGTACCTGATGCCGAGCTGGAATACCGCCAACTTCGTGCACGGCCTGGCCACCACCCGCTTCGACACGCCGGGGCTGTGGCATTCACTGTGGCTGGCGGTGCCGGTGATGGTGTTTTCCTTCAGCCATGCGCCGATCATCTCCTCCTTCGCCTCGACCCAGAAGAGCCTGTATGGCGACAAGGCGGAGCGCCGCTGCGCGCGCATCATGCGCTACAGCTATGTGCTGATCTGCGTTACCGTGCTGTTTTTCGTGTTCAGCTGCGTGCTGAGCCTGTCCCATGAAGACATGCAGCAGGCGAAAGATCAGAACATCACGGTGCTGACCACGCTGGCCAACAAGTTTTCCAACCCGCTGATCGCCTATCTCGGCCCGGTGATGGCAATGCTGGCAATGGCTAAATCCTATCTCGGCACCTCGCTGGGGGTGACGGAAGGGGCGACCAGCCTGATCGACGGCGTCACGCGCGCGGTCGGCAAGCCGCTCACCTCGCGCATGACGCACCGCATCTCGGCGGTGGCACTGTTCCTGCTCACCTGGGCGGCGACGGTGTGGAACCCCAGCGCGCTGCACATCATCGAAACCATCAGCGGCCCGCTGATTGCGGCGATCCTGTTTATCCTGCCGATGTACGCCGTGCGTGCGGTGCCGGCCATGCGCCAGTACCGCGCGGCGAGCAACGTCTTCGTGCTGGTGATGGGCCTGATTGCGCTGTCGGCGCTGATCTACGGCCTGATGTGATCCCTTGGGCGCGCCGGCTCCGGTGCGCCTCTTATCCTTCCTTTACACATCCCTTTGCAATTAATCGCCGACATGCCGGGCGTTATCTTTGATAATGCAAGCCATTCTCATTAGTATTTCCTGAATGTATTCATGACCAAGGAGTTTTTCGTGCACCGTCGAATCACTTTGCCGGCGCTGGTTTGCGCCGCCTTGCTCGCCTCTCCGGCGATGGCCACTACCTATCCGTTGACCCTGACCGACACCTCCGGCCAGACGGTTACCCTCCAGCAGGAGCCGAAACGCATCGTGGTGCAGGACGGGCGCGACATTCTCACGCTGGCGCTGCTCGATCGCGCCAACCCGTTCGGCCGGCTGGTGGCCTGGAATAACCTGCTGAAGAAAAGCGACGCGGCGACCTGGGATATCTTGCAGAGCAAATGGCCGGCGGCGAAAAACATCATCGACATGGGATTCAGCGATAAAGGCGAAGTGAATCTGGAGAGCGTGATCGCCAAGCGCCCCGATCTGATGATCGCCCAGCTGCGCTCCAAGCCTTCGCTGAGCCAAACCGGCGTGCTGGATAAGCTGAAGGCGCTGAACGTGCCGGTGCTGTTTATCGATACCATGCTCAAGCCGGTGGAAAACACGCCGAAAAGCGTGACGCTGTTGGGGGAAACCCTCAACCGTGAAAGCGAAGCCAAGCAATATACCGATTATTATCAGCAGCATTATCAGGCCATTCTGGCCAAAACGCAGGCGGTGGCACCCAAACCGTTGGTGTTCTTCGAAGCCAAGGCCGGTCTGAATGGCCTGGAATCCTGCTGCTTCACCCATGCGCACGTCGGCTGGGGCGCGTTGGTCGAAGCGGTCGGCGCGCGTAACATCGGTTCTGCGCTGCTGCCGGGTGCGACCGGCGACGTGGCGCTGGAAAAAGTGATCAGTATGAAACCGGATGCGTATATCGTTTCCGGCTCGCAGTGGGCCAGCAAGACCAATGCCGCGGTGCCGTTCGGCTATGGCGTGACGCAGCAGCAGGTGGATGAGGCCTTCAACCGCATGAAGCAGCGCCCAGGGTTCTCACAGGTGTCGGCGGTGAAGGAAGGGCGGTTCTACGGCATCTACCATAACTTCTACAACCACCCGTACAACATCGTCGGGCTGGAGTATCTGGCGAAGTTTATCTATCCGGCGCAGTTCCCGGATTTGGATCCGGCCAAGACCTACAGCGAGATCCTCAGTCGCTTTACCGAAGTGCCGGAAGGCAAAGGCATTTTGGGCGCGCAGGCGCCGGCGGGGAAATAACGGCAACGGGCGCGATGTCGCGCCCGTTTTGTATGATCAGGCGGTCGGTGTATAGGTGGAGATGATCTCCAGCACGCCGTTGATGATGAACTGAACGCCCATGCACACCAGCAGGAACCCCATCAGGCGCGAGATCGCCTCGATGCCGCTTTTCCCCACCAACCGCATGATGGCGCCGGAACTGAGCAGGCAGGCCCACAGGATCACCGCGACCGTCAGGAAGATGGCGACCGGCGCCACGGCCAACACCCAGGGTTCAAAGCCCAGCGAGTTCGCTTTGACGCTCGATGCCGAGCTGATGATCATCGCGATGGTGCCCGGCCCGGCGGTGCTCGGCATGGCCAGCGGCACGAAGGCGATGTTGGCCGACGTCTTGTGGCGCAGCTCGTGCGACTTGCTCTCCACCTCCGGCGCGTCTTCGGGGCTCTGCTGCGGGAACAGCATGCGAAAACCGATGAAGGCGACGATCAGGCCGCCGGCGATGCGCAGGCCGGGGATCGAAATGCCGAAGGTGTTCATCACCACCTGCCCGGCGTAAAACGCCACCGTCATGATGCAGAACACATAAACCGAGGCCATCAGCGACTGCTGATTACGCTCTTCGCGCGTCATATTGCCGGACAACCCGAGCAGCAACGCCACCGTGGTCAGCGGGTTGGCCAGCGGCAACAGCAGCACCAAACCCAGTCCGATGGCCTGGAATAACTGCAAAATACCCGTCATAAAATAGACTCCCTGTGCAACGTTCAAGCCGCCAAACGGCGGCCCATGAGCTGAACAGCCTAGCCTGCCGTACGCCTGGCGGCAATGGGGATAGCTCGTAACGTTAATTAACCGTCGGCCCGGGCGTTCAGTGCCGCCGGCCGGCGAAATTGGTCGGCGGGAGACTCATCGTCATCGCCGCACTCGCCGGCGAGCTCAGGTTCATCCTCACACCCCAGCGGCGCTTCGTTGACCGCGATCGCGCGCGGCACCGAACGTGCGCCAAAATGCACCAGCCCATATAACGTCGCCAATGCCGCGCACGCCACGATGAGGGCTGCGAGTAACCGGTTCATGTTGTGCGCTAAGGCCCTGTTCACTGGTGGATAGCGTAAGAATAGTGATGCTAAGACGGTCTGTCAGCGTATCGCCGCTGAGAGTAGACGCACTCTTGATGTTATTATCATTAATTATTTTTAACTGTTTTCACCCTTTAACCGCCTGATTGATGAAGCGAGTCTATAATGGTAAGGCTTTCTGGCATTTCTTTATAATCGAAAACTTAAAAGGAGTTTTACTATGGAAGTGGCAAAAGAATGGGTAGCGGCGAAAAAAATCTCCTGGGGCAGCGTCATCGGCGGCGTGATCACCGTATTGGCTGTTTCACTGCTGCTGTCGACGTTAGGCACCAGTCTTGGATTCTCCATCGTGGATCCGACATCAGACGATCCGATAAACGGCGCCGGTACCACCGTAGTGATTTGGTCCGCTGTTTCAATCATTATTAGTTTGGCCGCCGGCGCTTTTATTGCTGGGCGTTTGGCTGCTAATGACGGACTTATTCATGGCTTCCTGGTCTGGGCTACGTCACTGATTGTGGCTGCGGTACTGGGTGGGATGCTGGTCGGGTCTGCAGTGAAGGCGACCGGCAATGCGCTGGGCGCTATCGCTTCGACCTCCGGCAGCTTGCTCTCCGGCGCCGGTTCAGCGATTGGCAAAGGGGCATCCGGATTGGCGGACGCCGGCGGTAAAGTGTTTGACAAGTTGGGCATTGACACAACCTTGGAACCTGAACAGCTGCAAGGCGATGTGGTTACGGCGCTTAAAAAAAGCGGTATCCCGTCATTGCAGCCTGAATTCATGCAACAGCAGTTGAATGCGGCCAAAACTGATTTGGCGGACGCAGTAAAAGCCCTGGCACTTCAGCCTGACAATAGCGACGCCATTATTAATCAACTGGTCGCCAAGCTTAAAAAACAGGGTGAGGCCATCTCGCAAGATGTGGATCAAGACGCCCTGAAAAAGGCCTTGGCAGAAAATACCGATATGACGCCGCAGGAAGTGGACCAGACGGTGAAGAATTTGGTCGAAGCCAAAAATAAAACTGCGCAGCTGGTTAATCAGCGTTTGGATGACGCCGAAGCAAAAATCAATCAGGCAAAACAGGAGTATGTGGAGCTGAAACAGAAGGCGCGCGAACAGGCTGCCGCTGCTGCAGACGAATTGTCGCGGGCCGCATTATGGTCATTCTTTGCGCTGTTGATTGGCGCAGTGGTCAGTGCGTTGGCCGGCTTGTGGGGCGTTAACACCAATGTTCGCCGTATCGCGGTATCACCTGCGCAGGCGTAATCTTCAGGTTCCTTTGCGCGTCTCGATGATAGAGGGATGAGAGCCAGGAATCTTGACGACGATGAAGTGACTGCCAGGAAAGACTGGCCTCACCCCGGCCCAGGTGCCGGGGTTTTTTATTGTTTCGGCGTAATTAACGACCACCTTTCGCGTGGCTCAGGGCATTAGGCACCAATTGCCACGATCCCTGAGAACAGGTGGATACCATAGATGCGCTGTAAATAATAATGAGTGTGATTATGAAACAAGAACTGCATCTTTTACTGGGGAAAATCGGCGCATTCGCGCTTTCCGCCGCCTTCATGGCTGCATTGGTCGGCCTGGTGTTTATCGATGTGCACTGGCTGCATAACTTCGTTCATGAAACCTCGCTGACCGAAGCGGCACAGGAACTGTTGCTGCTCGCCATCTCCGGCGGTTTTTTCGCCGCGGCCCGGCGACAGGCTGAACGGCGTTCCGCCTGGCTGCTGGTTGGCGGCTTCTTTCTCTGCATGCTGATCCGCGAGATGGACTTCGCGTTCGATGCGTTGTGGCATGGCGCCTGGGTGTGGTTCGCACTGGCGGTCGCCTTGGCCTGCCTGTGGCATGCGGCACGGCATATTGCGGCCACGGTGCGCGGTCTGGTCTATTTCGTGACGCATCCCGGCTACGGCATGATGTGCGCCGGCCTGCTGTGCATTCTGGTGTTTTCACGCCTGTTCGGCATGAGCGCGCTGTGGCAAACGCTGATGCTGGACGGCTACAACCGAGTGGTGAAAAACATGGTGGAAGAGGGGTGCGAACTGTTGGGCTACGGCCTGTGTCTGTTGGCTACCCTCAGCTATCTGAAAGGCGTTTTGGCATCGAATGAGGCGAAAGTGTGAGGGCGGTGGCACTTTATTTATCCGGAACAATTTTAGTGATACTATTCGCTTAGCCGAATGCGGCTGAGAAGGTATGCGTTCCATTCTGTATACCCAGTGAGGTTTCAATCTGGCAATTGTGGGCGAGATCTGAAACCTGGCTGACCAAACCCAAAATCCAATTTTCGTACTGCATGTGATCTGTCGTGTGGGTCACCACTGTAGATAAGGAATTATTAATGCCTGTTATTACCCTTCCTGACGGAAGTCAGCGTCATTTCGACCACCCCGTTTCCCCGATGGATGTCGCGCGCGATATCGGCCCTGGCCTGGCGAAAGCCTGTATCGCCGGCCGCGTCAACGGCGAGCTGGTTGACGCCGGCGATCTGATCGAATCGGATGCGCAGTTGGCCATCATCACCATCAAAGATGAAGACGGTCTGGAAATCATGCGCCACTCCTGCGCGCACCTGCTGGGTCATGCGATCAAGCAGCTGTGGCCGGATACCAAAATGGCGATCGGTCCGGTGATCGACAACGGTTTTTATTATGACGTGGACATCGACCGGACCCTGACGCAGGAAGACCTGGATCTGCTGGAAAAGCGGATGCACGAGTTGGCCGATAAGGATTACGACGTCATCAAGAAGAAGGTCAGCTGGCAAGAAGCCCGTGACACCTTCGCTGAGCGCGGCGAAATCTATAAAGTGGCGATCCTGGATGAGAACATCAGCCATGACGATCGTCCGGGTCTGTATCACCACGAAGAATACGTCGACATGTGCCGCGGCCCGCACGTGCCGAACATGCGTTTCTGCCACCATTTCAAACTGCAGAAAACCTCCGGCGCTTACTGGCGCGGCGACAGCAAAAACAAAATGCTGCAGCGTATCTACGGTACCGCCTGGGCAGACAAGAAGCAGCTGAACGCCTACCTGCAACGCCTGGAAGAAGCGGCCAAGCGCGATCACCGCAAGATCGGCAAACAGCTCGACCTGTATCACATGCAGGAAGAAGCGCCGGGTATGGTGTTCTGGCACAACGACGGTTGGACTATCTTCCGCGAGCTGGAAGCCTTCGTGCGCATGAAGCTCAAAGAGTATCAGTACCAGGAAGTGAAAGGTCCGTTCATGATGGACCGCGTGCTGTGGGAAAAAACCGGCCACTGGGAAAACTACAAAGACGCCATGTTCACCACCGCGTCGGAAAACCGCGAATACTGCATCAAGCCGATGAACTGCCCGGGTCACGTGCAGATCTTCAACCAGGGCCTGAAGTCGTACCGTGATTTGCCGCTGCGCATGGGTGAATTCGGCAGTTGCCACCGCAACGAGCCTTCGGGTTCCCTGCACGGCCTGATGCGCGTGCGCGGCTTCACGCAGGATGACGCCCACATCTTCTGTACCGAAGAGCAGGTGCGCGCCGAAGTGAACGAATGTATCCGCATGGTGTATGACGTGTACGGCACTTTCGGCTTCGACAAGATCGCCGTCAAGCTGTCCACGCGTCCGGAAAAACGCATCGGCACCGACGACATGTGGACCCGTGCGGAAGAAGACCTGGCCGCCGCGCTGACCGAGAACGGCATTCCGTTTGAATATCAGCCGGGTGAGGGCGCCTTCTACGGACCGAAAATTGAATTTACCCTGCATGATTGTTTGGATCGCGCATGGCAATGTGGTACCGTGCAGCTCGATTTCTTCTTGCCGGGCCGTTTGGGCGCATCGTACGTTGGCGAAAACAACGATCGCGTCGTGCCGGTAATGATTCACCGCGCCATTTTGGGCTCCATGGAACGCTTCATCGGTATCCTTACCGAAGAATATGCCGGGTTCTACCCGACCTGGATCGCTCCGGTGCAGGTGGTGGTGATGAATATCACCGATAGCCAGTCTGATTACGTCCAGCAATTGACCAAAAAACTGCAGGATGCAGGTATTCGCGTGAAAGCGGACTTGAGAAATGAGAAGATTGGCTTTAAAATTCGCGAACATACTTTACGTCGAGTCCCTTACATGTTGGTGTGCGGTGACAAAGAGGTCGAAGCAGGCAAAGTTGCCGTTCGTACCCGCCGTGGCAAAGACTTGGGAAGCCTGGACGTAAACGAAGTCGTAGACAAGCTGCTGAAAGAGATTCGCAGCCGTAGTCTTCATCAACTGGAGGAATAAAGTATTAAAGGCGGAAAACGAGTTCAACCGGCGCGTCCTAATCGCATTAACAGAGAAATTCGCGCGCAAGAAGTTCGCCTAACCGGCGTCGATGGCGAGCAGATTGGTATTGTCAGTCTGAATGAAGCTCTTGAAAAAGCTGAGGAAGCGGGCGTTGATTTAGTAGAAATCAGCCCAAATGCCGAACCGCCAGTTTGCCGAATCATGGATTACGGCAAATTCCTCTACGAGAAGAGCAAGTCGACGAAAGAACAGAAGAAGAAGCAAAAAGTTATCCAGGTTAAGGAAATCAAATTCCGTCCTGGCACCGATGATGGCGACTATCAGGTCAAACTACGCAACCTGATTCGCTTTCTGGAAGATGGCGATAAAGCCAAAATCACCCTGCGTTTCCGTGGGCGTGAGATGGCGCACCAGCAGATCGGTATGGAAGTGCTTAACCGCGTCCGTAAAGACCTGTGTGAAGATATGGATCTGGCAGTGGTCGAATCCTTCCCTACGAAGATCGAAGGCCGCCAGATGATTATGGTGCTCGCTCCTAAGAAGAAACAGTAAGGCTTACAAGTAATGGAACCCGCGCGGCGCTTGCGCTGTGTGGGTTTTATTCGCCCAACTGATTCGTTGTTTAACAATGCGAAGTGGATTTAATTAAAATGCCAAAGATTAAAACTGTACGTGGTGCAGCCAAGCGCTTCAAAAAAACCGGCAGCGGTGGTTTTAAGCGTAAACATGCCAACCTGCGTCATATTCTGACCAAAAAAGCAACCAAGCGTAAACGTCACCTGCGTCCGAAAGGCATGGTGTCTAAAAACGATCTGGTCCTGGTTACCGCGTGCCTGCCGTACGCATAAGCCATTTTTTTTGAATTTAGAATAAGACTTTAGGAGAGAGCATATGGCTCGCGTAAAACGTGGTGTAATTGCACGCGCACGTCACAAGAAAATTATGAAGCAGGCGAAAGGTTACTACGGTGCCCGTTCGCGCGTATATCGTGTTGCCTTCCAGGCAGTAATCAAAGCAGGCCAGTATGCTTACCGTGACCGTCGTCAACGTAAGCGTCAGTTCCGTCAGCTGTGGATTGCACGTATCAACGCAGCTGCTCGTCAGAACGGTCTGTCTTACAGCAAGTTCATCAACGGCTTGAAAAAAGCGTCGATCGAAATTGACCGTAAGATCCTGGCTGACATCGCAGTCTTCGACAAAGTGGCCTTCGGCGCACTGGTTGAGAAAGCGAAAGCAGCTCTGGCGTAAGTCAGTAGAAGAGGGAGCTTGCTCCCTCTTTTAATCTTTGTTTTCAGCGACAAATATTGACTTTCATTGCCCGCCGCTATATCACTGGTGGTCAATCATCGACAAGGTACCGCAATCATGCACGCAGCTATTTTTCGTTTCTTTTTTTACTTTAGCGCCTGACTTCAGGAGGCTTTGCGCGTAAGAAAAGAAACGAAAAGTAGCGCCTAAGCCTCCCTCGTGGAGGCTTTTTTGTTTTTGGCCATCGGCTCGCCTTGCAAAGCGTTGCGGTGAGAACGGCGGGTACTCAGCCGGCCCTGTGCCGCGCAGGTGAGCCATCCGGCCGACAACGCATTGAAAAGTCTTTGAAGATTGCTCAAAGGCGTGTTCGAATAATAGATAACAATTACTTAGGGCCATCCCGGCCAGAGGAAGAGGAAAGCAATGCCACATCTCGCAGAGCTGGTTGCCAATGCCAAGGCAGCCGTAGAAGATGCCCAGGATGTTGCCGCGTTAGATTTGGTGCGCGTCGAATATTTTGGCAAGAAAGGTCATTTCACCTTGCAGATGCAGTCTCTGCGCGACGTACCGGCGGAAGACCGCCCGGCGGCCGGCGCGGTGATCAACCAGGCCAAGCAAGAGGTGCAAGACGCCCTGAATGCGCGCAAGAACGCGCTGGAAAGCGCCGCGCTGAACGCGCGCCTGGCGGCTGAAACCATCGACGTCTCTCTGCCGGGCCGTCGCATGGAAAACGGCGGCCTGCACCCGGTGACCCGCACCATCGACCGCATCGAAACCTTCTTCGGCGAGCTGGGCTTCTCCGTCGCTACCGGCCCGGAGATTGAAGACGATTACCATAACTTCGACGCGCTGAATATTCCAGGGCATCACCCGGCGCGCGCCGACCACGATACCTTCTGGTTCGACGCCACGCGCCTGCTGCGCACTCAGACCTCCGGCGTGCAGATCCGCACCATGAAGAACCAGCAGCCGCCGATCCGCATCATTGCGCCGGGCCGCGTTTATCGTAACGACTACGATCAGACTCACACCCCGATGTTCCACCAGATGGAAGGGCTGATCGTCGATAAAGACATCAGCTTCACCAACCTGAAGGGCACGCTGCACGATTTCCTGAATAACTTCTTTGAAGAAGACCTGCAGGTTCGTTTCCGTCCGTCCTACTTCCCGTTCACCGAACCGTCCGCTGAAGTGGACGTGATGGGCAAGAACGGCAAATGGCTGGAAGTGCTGGGCTGCGGCATGGTGCATCCGAACGTGCTGCGCAACGTGGGCATCGATCCGGAAGTTTACTCCGGCTTCGCCTTCGGTATGGGCATGGAGCGCCTGACGATGCTGCGTTACGGCGTCACCGACCTGCGCGCATTCTTCGAAAACGATCTGCGTTTCCTCAAACAGTTTAAGTAAGGCGGGAATATCACATGAAATTCAGTGAACTCTGGTTGCGCGAGTGGGTAAACCCGGCCATCAGCAGCGAAGCATTATCCGATCAAATCACCATGGCCGGTTTGGAAGTGGACGGCGTGGATCCGGTTGCCGGCGCGTTTAACGGCGTTGTGGTGGGCGAAGTGGTCGAGTGCGGCCAACACCCGAACGCCGACAAACTGCGCGTCACCAAGGTTAACGTAGGCGGCGATCGCCTGCTCGACATCGTCTGCGGCGCGCCGAACTGCCGCACCGGCCTGAAAGTGGCGGTCGCCACCGTGGGCGCGGTGCTGCCGGGCGACTTCAAAATCAAGGCCGCCAAGCTGCGCGGCGAGCCTTCGGAAGGCATGCTGTGCTCATTCTCCGAGCTGGGCATTTCCGACGATCATGACGGCATCATTGAGCTGCCGCTGGATGCGCCGATCGGCACCGACATCCGCGACTATCTGAAACTGAACGACAACACCATCGAGATCAGCGTCACGCCGAACCGCGCCGACTGCCTGGGCATCATCGGCGTTGCGCGTGACGTGGGCGTACTGAACCAGGTTGCGCTGACCGAGCCGGATATGAGCCCGGTGGCTGCCACTATCGACGCCACGCTGCCGATCCGCGTTGACGCGCCGCAGGCGTGCCCGCGTTATCTGGGCCGCGTGGTGAAAGGCATCGACGTCAAGGCGCCAAGCCCGCTGTGGATGCGTGAAAAACTGCGTCGTTGCGGTATCCGTTCTATCGATGCCGTCGTCGACGTCACCAACTATGTGCTGTTGGAACTTGGCCAGCCGATGCACGCCTTCGATCTGAGCCGCATCGACGGCGGCATCGTGGTGCGCATGGCGGAAGAAGGGGAAACCTTGACGCTGCTGGACGGTAACGAAGCCAAACTGAACGCCGACACCTTAGTGATCGCCGATCATCAAAAAGCGTTGGCGATGGGCGGCATCTTCGGTGGCGAGCATTCCGGCGTCAACGGGGAAACCCAGGACGTGCTGCTGGAGTGCGCTTTCTTCAGTCCGCTATCGATCACCGGTCGCGCGCGCCGTCACGGCCTGCACACCGATGCTTCTCATCGCTATGAGCGCGGTGTCGATCCGGCGCTGCAGTACAAAGCGATGGAGCGCGCCACGCGCCTGCTGCTCGACATCTGTGGCGGCCAGGCCGGTCCGATTATTGACGTGACCGATGAAAACGAACTGCCGAAGCGCGCCACCATCACGCTGCGCCGCGAGAAGTTGGATCGCCTGATCGGCCACGTGGTGCCGAGCGAGCAGGTCAGCGACATTCTGCGCCGCCTGGGTTGCCAGGTGACCGAGCAGGGCGACAGCTGGCAAGCGATCGCGCCGAGCTGGCGTTTTGATATGGAGATCGAAGAGGATCTGGTGGAAGAAGTGGCGCGTGTTTACGGCTACGACAACATCCCGGATGTGCCGGTGCGTGCCGATCTGGTGATGACCCAGCATCGCGAAGCCGATCTGACGCTCAAGCGCGTGAAGACCATGCTGGTCGATCACGGTTATCAGGAAGCGATCACCTATAGCTTCGTCGATCCGAAAGTGCAGGCGTTGCTGCATCCGAATGAAGAAGCGCTGATCCTGCCGAGCCCGATTTCGGTCGAAATGTCGGCCATGCGCCTGTCGCTGTGGACCGGCCTGCTGTCCGCGGTAGTGTACAACCAGAACCGCCAGCAGACGCGTCTGCGCCTGTTCGAAAGCGGCCTGCGCTTTGTGCCTGATAGTGCGGCAAATCTGGGTATCCGTCAGGACGTCATGCTGGCAGGCGTGATCGCCGGCCATACGCACGATGAACATTGGGATCTGGCGCGCAAGCCCGTCGACTTCTATGATTTAAAAGGGGATCTGGAGTCTGTCCTCGAGCTGACCGGTAAATTATCCGAAATTCAGTTCCGGGCGGAAGCCAATCCGGCCCTGCATCCAGGGCAAAGTGCGGCGATTTATTTGCACGGCGAACGCGTTGGTTTCATCGGTGTGGTTCACCCGGAACTTGAACGTAAACTGGATCTTAACGGCCGCACCGTGGTGTTTGAACTGGAGTGGAACAAGCTTGCGAGCCGCGCCGTGCCTCAGGCGCGGGAGATTTCGCGCTTCCCGGCAAACCGCCGTGATATCGCTGTTGTGGTGGCTGAAAACGTCCCAGCAGAAGATATTTTGGCCGAGTGTAAGAAAGTTGGCGCAAATCAGGTAGTTGGCGTAAACTTGTTTGACGTGTACCGTGGCAAGGGCGTGGCAGAAGGTGACAAGAGCCTGGCTATCAGTCTGGTATTGCAGGATACCGCTCGTACACTGGAAGAAGAGGAGATAGCCGCTACCGTTGCAAAATGCGTAGAGGCTCTAAAACAGCGATTCCAAGCATCCTTGAGGGATTGAACCTATGGCGCTTACTAAAGCTGAAATGTCAGAACACCTGTTTGAGAAGCTTGGGCTTAGCAAACGGGACGCCAAAGACCTGGTGGAACTGTTCTTTGAAGAGGTCCGCCGGGCCCTTGAGAATGGCGAACAGGTAAAACTGTCGGGTTTTGGCAACTTTGATCTGCGTGACAAGAACCAACGTCCGGGGCGTAACCCGAAGACCGGCGAAGACATTCCGATTACGGCGCGCCGCGTGGTGACCTTCCGTCCGGGGCAGAAGCTGAAAAGCCGGGTAGAAAACGCCAGCCCGAAAGGGTGAGTGACGTGACATCAAAAAAGGCCGCTTGCGCGGCCTTTTTCTTTTCTGGGACAAAATTCAGTTTATTCCTAATTATCAAGGCGACTATTAAATTTGTTCGTTAAGTCGGTATGGAGGGATTAATTTAACCTCAGTTGCGGAATATTCTTATATCTTATTATTGTTGATGAGTGAATCTATTTTCTCTCCTCAGTAACGGCCGTAATAATGGCCAGGGCCATCGCCGCGGTGGCCGCCGCCCCAGTGAGGGCCCCAGCAGCAGGCGCTGAGGCTTGAGGCCAAGGCTACAACGGCTAACAACCTACCTATACGTTTAATCATTTTATTATCCTCCGATGGGAATCCGGTTAATTATAATTGTCGCGTCGCTTAAGCGATGTCAGCAATTCGTTAAGCCTTGTCAGTGGCTATGATAATTAAAGGCGGCGGCAAACAGTGTAGGGATTGTGTAAGGCCGTCGAAAACGATCTGAAAATAGGTATCGATGAGATAGTCGTTAAATAAATGCGCTGATATAACCACTGCAGCAAGAAAAATAGAGTGAGAAGGTAAAATGAAAAAAATCCTGTTGCTGGTGTGTATCCCGCTGTCGCTGCCGCTGGCGGCGCAGGCCGATGTGTCCGTCGATATCAACGTGCCGGGCGTTTCTCTGCACCTGGGGGATCAGGACCGCCGCGGCTACTACTGGGATGGCTACGACTGGCGCCCACCGCAGTGGTGGCATGCGCACCAGGGCCGAGGTCTGGGGGAGCGCAATGCGCGCGGTCTGTACTGGGACGGCGGACGCTGGCAACCTTCGCCGCCGCGTGGCTATGAACATCGCCAGCCGGCACGCAGCGGCAATCCGTTCCACGGCGATCGCGATAATCGCGACCACGACCGCCGTCATGACGATCGTGGTGACCATGACCGCCGTGATGACGCCCGCGGTCAGCCTTATCCACCGGGCAACGCCGGCCCGCATCGTTAATCCCTGAGTTTATCGGCGGCTGGTTTTGCCATCATCGTTGCGATGACGGGCAGGACCAGCTGCTGCTTTCCTGCGCCATCGCCTACGCAAGGCTTCCCCTTGCGGCGTTAACCCCCTAATATTCGACTCAGACGTCAATTATCCGGCCACGACAGCGGCCGGCAGGGAATCGCCGCGCCATGCCAACCAGCCGTACCTTCACCTTACTGTTGCAACATCAACGTTACTGCGATAAACGCCAGGTCAGTCTGTTGGCGCTGGGCGTGGCGGTGGCTTTACTGTTCAGCCTTTGCGCCGGCGACCAATGGATATGGCCGTCAGAATGGTTCAGCGAACGGGCGCAACTGTTCGTTTGGCAACTGCGCTTGCCGCGCGCGCTGGCGGTGATGCTGGTCGGCGCTGCCCTGGCGGTGGCGGGCGCGGTGATGCAGGCGCTGTTTGAAAACCCGCTGGCGGAGCCCGGTCTGCTGGGCGTCGCTAACGGCGCCGGTGTCGCGCTGGTGCTGACGGTGTTGTTGGGGCACGGTTTGTTGCCGGTGGCGCTGTTGAGCGCCGCCGCGATAGTCGGTGCGCTGGCGATGACTTTCTTGCTGTTGGGCTTTGCTCGCCGGCGACGCTTGACCAATGCGCGGTTGTTGCTGGTCGGCGTGGCGCTGGGCATCGTGTGTAGCGCGCTGATGACCTGGGCAGTTTATTTCAGTACCAGTCTCGATCTGCGGCAGCTGATGTACTGGATGATGGGCGGCTTCGGTGGCGTAGACTGGCGCCAAAAGTGGCTGGTGCTGGCGCTGCTGCCGGTGTTGCTGTGGCTGTGTGGCCAGGGGCGGGTGCTCAATCTGATGGCGCTGGGCGAGGTGCAGGCGCGACAGCTCGGGCTGTCGCTGCATCTGTGGCGCAATCTGCTGGTGCTGGCGATCGGCTGGCTGGTCGGTGTCAGCGTGGCGCTGGCCGGGGTGATCGGCTTCGTCGGCCTGGTGATCCCGCATATTTTGCGGCTTACGGGCCTGACTGACCAGCGCTATCTGTTGCCGGCCTGCGCGCTGGCGGGGGCCGGCGTGTTGCTGGTGGCCGATGTGGTGGCCCGCGTTGCGCTGCTGGCGGCCGAGCTGCCGATCGGCGTGGTGACCGCCACGCTGGGGGCGCCGCTATTTATCTGGTTACTGACCCGGACAAAGGGCGTAAGGTAGTTTTCTTTATTCACCTGCCATTAAAAAACCAAAGGATGACAACCGATGAGTAAGCCAATCTACAATCTGCCGTTACAGACTATCGAGAATCAGGCCACCACGCTGGGGAGCTATCAGGACAAGGTGCTGCTGGTGGTCAACGTAGCCTCGGAGTGCGGCCTGACCAAGCAGTACGAAGGGCTGGAAGCGCTGTACGAAACCTATCGCGATCGGGGGCTGGAAGTTCTGGGGTTCCCGTCCAATGAATTTCTGGGTCAGGAGCCGGGCAGCAACGAAGAGATCCTGGCGTTTTGCCGCGGAACCTTCGGCGTGCAATTCCCGATGTTCGCCAAGATTGAGGTGAACGGCGAAGGCCGTCATCCGCTGTATCAGGCGTTGATTGCCGCCCAGCCGGAAGCTGTCGCCCCGGAAGGCAGCGAGTTCCTGGCGCGGATGACCAGCAAAGGGCGTGCGCCGAAGCACACCGGCGATATTCTGTGGAACTTCGAGAAATTCCTTATCGCACGCGACGGCACGGTGATCCAGCGCTTCTCGCCTGACACCACGCCAGAGGATCCGGCGCTGGTGGCGGCGGTGAAACAAGCGCTGGCGGGATAATACGGATGCTGCAACTCGTTGAGGTTGGGGTGGCGGGGCGCCTGGCGCCTTTTACGGCACAGATTGACGGCGGGTTGCAGGTTCACCTGATCGGCCCAAATGGCGCAGGGAAGAGCACCTTGCTGGCCCGGGCGGCGGGCATGCTGCCGGGGCAGGGCGAAGTCTGCCTGGACGGACGCGCGCTGTCCGGTTATTCGGGCGACGAGCTGGCGCACCGACGCGGTTATCTCAGCCAGCAACAGCCGCCGGTGTCGCTCATGCCGGTGTTTCAGTATTTGGCGTTGCACCGGCCTGCCGGCGCGGCGCAAACCGAGGTGGAGCAAGCCATCCTCTATCTGTGCCAGCGGTTGAAGCTGGTGGATAAACTGTCACGCATGCTGGCGCAGCTTTCCGGCGGAGAATGGCAACGGGTGCGACTGGCGGCGGTATTGCTGCAGGTGTGGCCCAGCGTCAACCCGCATAGCCGATTGTTGTTGCTGGATGAACCGACCAATAGCCTGGATGTGGCGCAAAAGGTTGCGCTGGATCGCCTGCTGCGCGAATTTTGCCAAAGTGGGCGCAGCGCGCTAGTGTGTGCGCACGATCTGAATCATACCCTGCAGCAGGCCGATCGGGTTTGGTTGTTGCACGCTGGGCAGTTGGTCGCGCAGGGCATCACCCGTGAGGTGATGGTGCCCGCACTGTTGTCGCAGATCTATGAAGTGGATTTCCACCTGCAATGGGTGGGGAACCAGCGTTGGATCATGACCCGCACGGCTTAATTCGCCCCGGCGGCATAAATGTAAACGAAAACTAAACGTAGTGAATATAAATATCCGGGTAATCATCGGCTATTATTGTGCTGCCTCTCATTTTCTCGTGGATTTTCTTGAAAAACGTCGATGACGTGCTACGCTTGATTCGGCAAAAATAAAATAAGTAAATAATTATTAATAAATATAAGAAATTGATTTTAATAATAAATTTAAATTAATGATGACGGCACCTTCCTATCAGTTCTCCCACTGATGACGAGTCTCGTCTTAAGGTTTAGTTAAGCTTGCGGCCTTACATTGTCAGTTAATCCACGGAAACGATTCTTCTCTGGCGTTTAATATTCGTTAAACGAAAGGGATTTACAGTGTCATCAAAAGCAGCTCGATACGTTTGGGGTTAACTATGGATCAATTTTTGCCTTTCTCTCGTCCGGCCATCGGCGATGAAGAAATCGCCGCGGTAGAGAAAGTGTTGCGCTCCGGTTGGATCACCACCGGGCCGCAAAACCAGCAACTGGAAAGCGACTTCTGTTCCACCTTCGGCTGTAAGCACGCCATCGCGGTCAGTTCCGCCACGGCGGGCATGCACATCACGTTAATGGCGCTTGGCGTCGGCCCTGGCGACGAAGTCATCACCCCTTCGCAAACCTGGGTCTCCACCCTCAACATGATCGAGCTGCTGGGCGCCACGCCGGTGATGATCGATGTTGACCGCGATACGTTGATGGTCAGCGCCGCCGACGTCGAGGCTGCCATCACCCCGAATACCAAAGCGATTGTTCCGGTGCATTACGCCGGTGCCCCCCTGCAGATGGATGCGCTGCGCGCCGTGGCCGAACGCCATGGTCTGCCGCTGATCGAAGACGCCGCCCACGCGGTCGGCACGCGCTACAACGGCGAATGGGTCGGCGCGCGCGGCACGGCGATTTTCTCTTTCCATGCGATCAAAAACGTGACCTGCGCCGAAGGCGGCCTGATCGCCACCGACGACGATGCGCTGGCGGATCGCCTGCGTTGCCTGAAGTTCCACGGTCTGGCCGTCGATGCCTTCGATCGCCAGCAGCTTGGCCGCAAACCGCAGGCCGAAGTGGTGGAACCGGGGTACAAATACAATCTGTCCGACATTCACGCGGCGATCGCCGTGGTGCAACTTTCGCGCTTCGCCGAGCTGAACGCGCGTCGCAAGGCGCTGGCGCAGCGCTACCTGAGCGCGCTGGAAGGCTCGCCGTTCCAACCGTTGGGCGTGCCGGATTATCCGCATGACCACGCCTGGCACCTGTTTATGGTGCGCGTCGATCCCGAGCGCTGCGGCCTCGATCGCGACCAACTGATGGAGCGCCTGAAAGAGGTTGGCATCGGCACCGGGCTGCATTTCCGTGCCGCGCACACCCAGAAATTCTACCGTGAGCGCTATCCGCAGCTTTCTTTGCCGAATACCGAGTGGAACTCGGCGCGGCTGTGCACCTTACCGCTATTCCCTGATATGACCGACGCCGACGTGGATCGCGTGGTCAATGCCTTGTCTTCTGTTGTGGAGTCTTTACGTGTCTCGCGTTGAACCGATTAAAAAAGTGTCGATAGTCATCCCGGTATACAACGAGCAGGAAAGCTTGCCGGCGTTGCTGGAACGCACTACTGCCGCCTGTAAGCAGTTATCTCAACCCTATGAAATCATCCTCGTCGACGATGGCAGCAGCGACAATTCCGCCGACATGCTGACTGCGGCGGCGGAAAAGCCGGACAGCAACGTGGTCGCTGTCTTGCTGAACCGCAACTATGGCCAGCACTCGGCCATTATGGCCGGTTTCAATCAGGTGACCGGCGATTTGGTGATTACGCTGGACGCCGATCTGCAGAACCCGCCGGAGGAGATCCCTCGTCTGGTCAGCGTGGCGGAAGAGGGCTATGACGTGGTGGGCACCGTGCGCGCCAACCGTCAAGACTCCTGGTTCCGCAAAAGCGCCTCGCGCGTGATCAATATGATGATTCAACGCGCCACCGGCAAGTCGATGGGGGACTATGGCTGCATGCTGCGTGCCTACCGTCGTCATATCGTTGAGGCGATGCTGCACTGCCATGAGCGCAGTACCTTTATCCCGATTCTGGCGAACACCTTCGCCCGTCGCACGACCGAGATCGACGTGCGTCACGCCGAACGTGAGTTTGGCGACTCCAAGTACAGCCTGATGAAGCTGATCAACCTGATGTACGACCTGATCACCTGCCTGACCACTACGCCGCTGCGTTTGCTCAGCGTGGTCGGCAGCATCGTGGCGCTGTCCGGGTTTGTATTGGCACTGGTGCTGATTGCGCTGCGTCTGCTGCTCGGCCCTGAATGGGCCGCCGGCGGCGTGTTCACCCTCTTCGCCGTGCTGTTCACCTTTATCGGCGCCCAGTTTGTTGGCATGGGGCTACTGGGTGAATACATCGGCCGCATCTATACCGACGTGCGTGCGCGTCCTCGCTATTTTGTTCAGAAAGTGGTCGGTGCACAGCAGGACCACAATACTCAGGAAGAAGAATGATGAAAGCTATTGTATTTGCTTACCACGATATTGGCTGCGCAGGTCTGAAAGCGCTGACTGAGGCGGGTTATGACGTGCAGGCCGTATTCACGCACACCGACGACCCTGGTGAGAACAATTTCTTCTCCTCCGTGGCCCGTTTGGGCGCCGAATTGGATCTGCCGGTCTATGCGCCGGAAGACGTAAATCACCCGCTATGGGTTGACCGCATCCGCGCACTGCAGCCGGACGTGATCTTCTCGTTCTACTACCGCCACATGCTGAGCGACGAGATCTTGTCGCTGGCGCCGCAGGGCGGTTTCAACCTGCACGGTTCGTTGCTGCCGCACTACCGTGGCCGCGCCCCGGTGAACTGGGCGCTGGTGAATGGCGAAACCGAAACCGGCGCCACGCTGCACAAGATGGTGAAACGCCCGGATGCCGGCGACATCGTCGGTCAGCAGAAAGTGACCATCGCAGACAACGACACCGCGCTGACGCTGCACAAAAAAGTGCTGGAAGCCGCGCAGGTCGTGTTGCAAGAGCAGCTGCCGAAGCTGAAGAACGGCACCGCCACCTTCACCAAGCAGGATGAGTCTCAGGCCAGCTACTTCGGCCGCCGCACCGCAGCGGACGGCGAGATCCTGTGGCACAAGTCCGCCAAAGAGATCAACAACCTGGTACGCGCCGTCACCGAACCGTACCCGGGCGCATTCAGCTACCTCGGCCAGCGCAAGCTGATCGTCTGGCGCTCCCGCGTGCTGGATACCCAACATGATAAACAACCGGGCACCGTGCTGAGCACCTCGCCGCTGGTCATCGCCTGTGGCGAAGGCGCGCTGGAGATCGTCGCCGGCCAGAACGACAGCGGTCTGTACGTGCAGGGCAGCCGCCTGGCGCAAGAAATGGGCATCGTCACCGACGTGCGCCTGGCCGCCAAGCCGAATGCCGTGATGAAACGCCGCACTCGCGTGCTGATCCTCGGGGTTAACGGCTTCATCGGTAACCACCTGACCGAACGCCTGCTGCGTGACGATCGCTACGACATCTACGGCCTGGATATCGGCTCTGACGCCATCAGCCGCTTCCTCGACAACCCGCGTTTCCACTTCGTGGAAGGCGACATCAGCATCCACTCCGAGTGGATCGAGTATCACATCAAGAAATGCGACGTGGTGCTGCCGCTGGTGGCGATCGCGACGCCGATCGAATACACCCGTAACCCGCTGCGCGTGTTCGAGCTTGACTTCGAAGAGAACCTGAAGATCGTTCGCGACTGCGTGAAATACAACAAGCGCATCATCTTCCCGTCCACCTCAGAAGTGTACGGCATGTGCGACGACAAAGAGTTCGACGAAGACCATTCGCGTCTGATCGTCGGGCCAATCAACAAACAGCGCTGGATCTACTCGGTCTCCAAACAGCTGCTGGATCGGGTGATCTGGGCTTACGGCGCCAAAGAAGGCCTGAAGTTCACGCTGTTCCGTCCGTTCAACTGGATGGGGCCGCGTCTGGATAACCTGGACGCCGCGCGCATCGGGTCTTCCCGCGCCATCACCCAGCTGATCCTCAACCTGGTGGAAGGTTCGCCGATCAAACTGATGGACGGCGGCGCACAGAAACGTTGCTTCACCGACATCAACGACGGCATCGAAGCGCTGTTCCGCATCATTGAGAACCGCGATGGCCTGTGCGACGGCCAGATCGTCAACATCGGCAACCCGACCAACGAAGCGAGCATCCGCGAGCTGGCGGAAATGCTGCTGGAAAGCTTCAACAACCACCCGCTGCGCGACCGCTTCCCGCCGTTTGCCGGCTTCAAGGACGTGGAGAGCAGCAGCTACTACGGTAAAGGTTACCAGGACGTCGAGCACCGCACGCCGAGCATCAAGAACGCTCACCGCCTGCTGGGCTGGCAGCCAACCATCGAGATGAAGCAAACCGTCACCGATACGCTGGACTACTTCTTGCGCACTACCGTTCAGGAAGGGAACGGTGCATGAAGAAAGTCGGTCTGCGGGTTGATGTAGATACCTTCAGCGGCACCCGTGAAGGGGTGCCGCAGTTGCTGGACCTGTTCGACAAGTACGACATTCAGGCCAGCTTCTTCTTCAGCGTGGGACCGGACAACATGGGGCGCCATCTTTGGCGCCTTTTGCGTCCGAAATTTCTGTGGAAAATGCTGCGTTCGAACGCCGCCTCGCTGTATGGGCTGGATATTCTGCTGGCCGGTACCGCCTGGCCGGGGCGCAACATTTCACGCGCGCTGGGGCCGCTGATGAAGCGCACCGCCGAAGCCGGCCATGAAGTCGGGCTGCACGCCTGGGATCACCAAGGGTGGCAGGCCAAGGTTGGCAAGTGGAGCGAAGCGCAGCTGACCGAACAGGTGCAGCGGGGCGTCGACGCCCTGAGCGCCTGCACCGGCCAGCCGGTGAAATGCTCCGCCGTGGCGGGCTGGCGTGCCGATACGCGCGTGCTGGAGGTCAAGCAGCGCTTCGGCTTTCATTACAACAGCGATTGCCGCGGCACCCATCCGTTCCGTCCTGTGCTGAGCGACGGGCGCCACGGCACGGTGCAGATCCCGGTGACGTTGCCGACCTTCGACGAAGTGATCGGCAGCGAAGTCAGCATGGCCGACTTCAACGACTACATTCTGCGCGCCATCGAGAACGATCGCGGCGTGCCGGTGTACACCATTCACACCGAAGTGGAAGGCATGTCGCAAGCGGCGATGTTCGAACAGTTATTGCAACGCGCACGGCAGCAGGGCATCGAATTCTGTCCGCTTAGCGCGCTGTTACCACAAGATTTGGCGTCACTGCCGTTGGGCCGCATCAAGCGTGCTCCTTTCCCCGGCCGCGAAGGTTGGCTGGGCTGTCAAACCGATGTGAAGGACGTTACATGAAGGCGCTAAAAGGATCCTGGGCCATTCTGCTGGCCGTTTTTTTTGCTCTGGTTTACCTGATCCCGCTTAACGGCCGCCTGCTGTGGCAGCCGGATGAGACGCGTTATGCCGAGATCAGTCGTGAAATGCTGCAGCGCGGCGATTGGGTGGTGCCGCACCTGCTGGGGCTGCGTTATTTCGAAAAGCCGGTAGCGGGTTACTGGTTCAATAACATCAGCCAGTGGCTGTTTGGCGAAAACAACTTTGCGGTGCGTTTCGGCTCGGTGTTCAGCACCGGCATGACCGCGCTGCTGGTGTTCGCGCTGGCGATGCTGATGTGGCGCAATGCGCGCCGCGCCAGCCTGGCGGCGCTGATGTTCCTGTCGATGGTGCTGGTGTTCAGCATCGGCACCTACAGCGTGCTGGATCCGATGATCTCGCTGTGGCTGGCGGCGGCGATGGTCAGTTATTACCTGACGCTGAAGGCCTCCTCGGTCAAGGGAAAACTGGGCGCTTACGCACTGCTGGGCTTGGCCTGCGGCATGGGCTTTATGACCAAGGGCTTCCTGGCACTGGCGGTGCCGGTGATCGCGGTGATCCCGATCGTTATCCAGCAACGCCGCATCAAGGATCTGCTGTGCTATGGCCCGGTGGCGATCGTGACCGCGACGCTGCTCAGCCTGCCGTGGGCGCTGGCGATCGCGCAACGCGAACCCGACTTCTGGAATTATTTCTTCTGGGTCGAGCATATTCAGCGTTTCGCCGAAGATAATGCTCAACACAAGGCGCCGTTCTGGTATTACCTGCCGGTTCTGCTGGCGGCGGTGCTGCCTTGGCTGGCGCTGCTGCCCGGCGCGCTGCTCAAAGGTTGGCGCGAGCGCGTGCAGCGCCCGGAGCTGTTCTTCCTGCTGAGTTGGGCGATGATGCCGTTGATCTTCTTCAGCATCGCCAAAGGCAAGCTGCCGACCTACATTCTGCCGTGCATGGCGCCGCTGGCGCTGCTGATGACCGCCTATGCGGAAGACTATGCCGCCACGCTGCGCGCCAAGCTGTTCAAGGCCAATGCCTGGTTGAACGGCCTGTTCGGGCTGATTGGCATCGTGGCGCTGGTGGTGTTGAGCTCCGGTCTGCTGCCGAAAGCGCATCTGTTTACTCCCCAAGAGTGGCCGAAAGTGGTGCTCGGCCTGATCGCCTTCGGTGGTTGGCTGCTGTTCGCATTGGTTTCCGCACGCGATAACGGCCGCCAATGGCGCTGGGCGGCGGCTTGCCCGGTGCTGCTGTGCCTGGTGATCGGTTACGCCATTCCGCAACAGGTGACCGATTCCAAACTGCCGCAAAACTTCGCCCGCGCCACGATGGCCGAGCTGGGCGACAGTCGTTACGTGCTAAGCGACAGCGTTGGGCTGGCGGCCGGCCTGGCCTGGGAGCTGAAGCGCAGCGACGTGCTGATGTACAGCCAGAAAGGCGAGGTGGCCTATGGTCTGGAGTATCCGGACGCCAAAGGCCACCTGATCAGCGATGCCGATTTCCCGCAGTGGCTGGCGCAGGCACGTAAGCAGGGGAACGTATCGTTGGTGCTGCAACTGTCACGTGGCGAAGCGCTGCCGCAGGAACTGCCTGCCGCAGACAAGGTGGATCGCATGAACCGCCTGGTGCTGATGTGGTATAAACAGCAACCATGATCGGTTTTCTGTTGGTGATAGTGGTCAGTCTGCTCACCTGTGGTGGGCAGCTGTGCCAGAAACAGGCGGCGCACTGTTGGGAACGGGCGGGCGAGGCGCGGCTGAAACAGACGCTGCGCTGGCTGGCGCTGGCGGTGCTGCTGCTGGGGCTGGGCATGGCGGTGTGGCTCAATGTGCTGCAACGTCTGCCGCTCAGCCTGGCTTACCCGATGCTCAGCCTTAACTTCGTGATGGTGACGCTGGCGGCGCGCTGGCTGTTTCATGAGCCGACGACCGCTCGCCACTGGTGCGGCGTGGCGTCGATTATGCTGGGGATCCTGCTGATGAGCGTGCATTCATGAAGGGCTATGCCTGGGGCGCCGCCAGCGTACTGCTGGTGACGCTGGCGCAGTTGCTGATGAAGTGGGGCATGGTGCAGATCCCGCTGATGTCGTTCGCCGATGTCTCGTTGGCGTTGATCGGCAATTACTGGCTACCGCTGCTGGCGGTGGGCGGCGGCATCTTCGGCTATGCGCTGTCGATGCTGTGTTGGTTTTTCGCGCTGCGCCATCTGCCGTTAAATCGTGCTTATCCTCTGTTGAGCGTTAGCTACGCGCTGGTCTACCTGGCGGCGGTGATCCTGCCGTGGTTTAACGAGTCCGCTACGCTGCTGAAAACGTTGGGCACGCTGTTTATTCTGTTCGGCGTCGGGCTGATTAACAGCAAATCCGAGACAAAATCGCCGGAATAGGGGCTAAACCGGCGATCCTGCTATTATCTCCCTCATGGCGCTTGCCTTTTTCCCCGTGCGGGAGATAAATTAACGCCAAATAGCGCTCTCCTTACGTGGTGCCGGCTTTGCCTCGCAGGCGGTGTGGTGGTGTACCGGATGGCATAATGCGGCAACGTGTTCAATGAAGGGATATTATGCGGATGCGTGTGTGGTTTTTATTAGCCAGTTTGATCCTCGCCGGTTGCAGCAGCCATGCGCCGCCGCCCAGCGGCCGCCTGGCGGATTCTATCGTGGTGGTGGCCCAACTCAATGAACAACTGCGCCAGTGGTACGGTACGCCATACCGTTACGGCGGCCTGGATCGCGGCGGCGTAGATTGCTCCGGCTTTGTTTACCGCACGTTCCGCGATCGCTTCGACATGCAACTGCCGCGTTCGACCGAAGAACAGACCTCACTGGGTACCAAGGTCTCACGCGATGAGTTGATGCCGGGCGATCTGGTGTTTTTCAAAACCGGCGGCGGTGAGAACGGCCTGCATGTCGGCATTTACGATACCAATGACCAGTTTATCCACGCTTCGACCAGCCGCGGGGTGATCCGCTCCTCGCTCGATAACGTCTATTGGAAGCGGGTGTATTGGCAGGCGCGACGCATTTAACCTTAACCCGTTGATTTGGTGTATCATGGCGGCATCTCGTGTTTTGAACGGTGCCTGCCATGAACAGCCTGCGTTTACTGATCTCCGACTCCTACGATCCCTGGTTCAACCTGGCAGTGGAAGAGTGCATCTTCCGCGAAATGACCACGCAAAAAATTCTCTTCCTGTGGCGCAATGCCGAAACGGTGGTGATTGGTCAGTCGCAGAACCCCTGGAAAGAGTGCAATACCCGGCGCATGGAGCAGGATGGCATTCGGCTGGCGCGGCGCAGCAGCGGCGGCGGGGCGGTATTTCACGACCTGGGCAATACCTGCTTCACCTTTATGGCCGGCAAGCCGGGCTACGACAAGAGCGTCTCGACCGACATCATTCTGCAAGCGCTGCGGGAGCTGGGCGTGGCGGCCAGCGCATCGGGGCGTAACGATCTGGTGATGGAAACCGCCGACGGGCCGCGCAAAATATCCGGCTCGGCCTATCGAGAAACGCAGGATCGCGGTTTCCATCACGGTACGCTGCTGCTGAATGCCGATCTGGAACGGTTGGCGGACTATCTTAATCCGGATCCCAAAAAGCTGCAGGCCAAGGGGATTACCTCGGTGCGTTCGCGCGTCGCGAATCTGGCGGAGTTTTTGCCGGATATCAGCCATGCGCAGGTATGCGACGCCATCGTACAGGCCTTCTTCGCCCACTATGGCGAGACGGTCGAGCCGGAGATTATTTCGCCGGACGTGTTCCCCGATCTGCCCGATTTTGCCGCGCAGTTCGCCAAACAGAGCAGTTGGGAATGGAATTTTGGCAAGGCGCCGGCGTTCAGCCACTTGCTTAACGAGCGTTTCGTCTGGGGCGGCGTAGACTTGTTCTTCGATGTGGAGAAGGGGGCGATTGTTCGCGCGCAGGTGTTCACCGATAGCCTGAATCCCGCTCCGCTGCAGCGGTTGGCGGACATGCTGGTGGGCTGCGCGTACCGCAGTGAGCCCGTCGCCGCCTGCTGTGACCGACTGATGGCGGAGTATCCTCAACAGGCGGCCGAATTAGCCGAGTTGCGGCAATGGCTGAGCGAAACGATCCGTTAGCCGGAGTGGGAATGGTGAAGGGGATGAGCGTGCTCATCCCTTTTTTTATCGCTGAAATCGGCGTTTAGCAGGGGCGTAGCGCAGATTTTCTGAAAATCAAGATGGGCACTTTTTTACATTTTCAATGCCGAGAATAACGGGCGGAATTGATGCGTTATTAAATTTAATCAGTCGTCGTTAACGGTAGGAAAAATCCGCGTTAAGGAGGAAAGATTATTTTACTTTATTTAAGATTTTTCTTAAATAAAACAAGGGAGATAAGTCAAATTTAGCCGCCAATCCATTCAACTTAAGCCAAATACCTTTCCACATAACGCGTTTGGCGGTCGCTATGGCATAAGTCAGGCTGCTTTTCTTTGCGCCTTTCACGATTGTCGTATAGCTTTAATCTATCAATTAAATGATATTTCATGGGTATTTACATTGATATTTCCGATTAATCCCAGAGGGATTGATCGATAAAATATATTGATATACGATGATATGCTAGCCATTCATCCTGTGGCATTAAAATGAACATCCAACTCGAAGCTGACTTTATTAGTAGCTATGTTTTGCAACCTGTTTACTCAATGGAGGGCGGGCTGTTGGCGGTTGAAATGTTGAGCCGTTTCAACAGTCTCGACGGTGATTTAGCCATGCCGGCCGAAATTGGGATTAATTTATTGACGTCTGAACAAAGGATTGAGTTATTTAATGAGCAATTGAAACTTGCGGAGCAGCATGCGGCTTGGTTTACCGGTAACAACGTGCAGTTGACCATCAATATCGAAGAAACCATCGTCGAACTTATTCTTTCTGATTCGGCGTTATGTCAACGGATCGGGCAATATCCTTTTATTGCATTTGAAATCAGTGAGAGTTTTCCGAATCTTTCGGCCGGGAAGAACAACCCGAGCGTGCGGCGATTAAGCGAAATGTTTTCGCTGTGGCTCGATGATTTCGGTTCCGGTAAAGCCACGTTGACCGCGCTATACGATGGTTTGTTTGACTATGTAAAGATAGATAAGCGTTTTTACTGGCAGCTGTTTACCCATCAGGGATATGACGTGGTCATCGACTCGTTGTTAAAGAATATCAACCTGTTATGTAAAGGCGTAATCGTCGGAGGAATAGAGAAAAAAGAGTACTTTAATAAACTCAGATACGCCGGTGTTTTAGGCCTGCAAGGTTTTTTATGGCCCAGCGTTGGTGTGGATAATCTGCAAGCTTTGCTGGCGAGGCCCAGCGAGTTCAATAATTAAGAAGTGATATAAAAAACTACACACAATGAGGTAAATAATGCACGGGGTGAGGTTACTGTGATCCCGTCGCCGTTATTCGCCATCGCTTTATGCTGATAACTGCGTTTGTCAGCCGACGTTAAAGCGCGTTTCCTCAGCTGAGGGGCAACGCCAAACTCCCCGCATCCGCCCTGGTGACAGGCGGATGCGTTCTCCCTGCATTCCTTCGGTGTTAATCCGCCCGTTCAGGCTCTACACTACGCTGAAACGGAGGGCCTATGCCGCAGTTCGATAACGCTTACTACCAACAGTTACCCGGTTTCTACACCGCCCTGAACCCGACACCGCTCAAGGATGCACGCCTGCTGTACCATAGCGAGCCGCTGGCACGCGAGCTGGGGCTGGATGAAAGCTGGTTTACCCAGGATAAAACCCCCATTTGGGCGGGAGAATCGCTGCTGCCCGGTATGCAGCCGCTGGCACAGGTGTACAGCGGCCACCAGTTCGGCGTGTGGGCCGGGCAACTGGGTGATGGCCGCGGCATTTTGCTGGGCGAACAGGTCATGGCGGATGGCAGCCACCGCGATTGGCACTTGAAGGGGGCCGGGCTAACGCCATATTCACGCATGGGGGATGGCCGCGCGGTGCTGCGTTCGGTTATCCGCGAGTTTCTTGCCTCTGAGGCGCTGCACCATCTGGGGATCCCCACCACCCGAGCGTTGACTATCGTCACCAGCCAGCAACCGGTATATCGCGAGCAGCCAGAACGCGGCGCCATGCTGATGCGAGTGGCGGAAAGCCATGTGCGCTTCGGCCACTTCGAACACTTTTATTACCGTAAACAGCCGGAGCAAGTGCGGCAGCTGGCGGATTTCGTCATCGCCCGTCACTGGCCACAGTTGCAGGATCTGGCTGAGCGTTACCTGCTGTGGTTTACCGACGTGGTCGAACGCACGGCGCGTTTGATCGCCCATTGGCAAACCGTCGGTTTCGCCCACGGCGTGATGAACACCGACAATATGTCGATTCTCGGTATCACCATCGATTACGGCCCTTATGGCTTCCTGGACGACTACCAGCCCGGCTATATCTGCAACCACTCCGATCACCAGGGGCGTTACGCCTTCGACAATCAGCCGGCGGTGGCGCTGTGGAACCTGCATCGCCTGGCACAAACCCTGTCTGGGTTGATGACCACCGAGCAGCTGCAGCAGGCGCTGTCGGCGTATGAGCCGGCGCTGATGCGCGCCTACGGTGAACAGATGCGCGCCAAACTCGGCTTCTTCACGCCGACGGCGCAGGATAATGACGTGCTCACCGGTCTGTTGAGCCTGATGGCGCAGGAAGGGCGGGACTATACCCGCACGTTCCGCTTGTTGAGCGAGACCGAACAGCAGCAGGCGCAGTCGCCGCTGCGCGACGAGTTTATCGACCGTGCGGCGTTCGACGCCTGGTATCAACAGTATCGTCAGCGCTTGCAACAGGAACAGGTCAGCGATGCGGAACGGCAACGGGCGATGAAGGCGGTGAACCCGCGCCTGATCCTGCGCAACTATCTGGCGCAGCAGGCGATTGAGGATGCGGAGAAAGACGACGTGGGCCGTTTGCGGCGGTTGCATCAGGCTCTGCTGAGGCCGTTCGACGATGCGCCGGAGTATGACGATCTTGCTGCGCTGCCGCCGGATTGGGGCAAACATCTGGAGATTTCCTGCTCCAGTTGAGATGAAAAAGGGCGCCTCATGGCGCCCTTGATGTTATTGGCGTAGATAGACCTGCGGCAGAGACACTTCGGGATGATGCACCACGCCGAGATCGGCCTGATACCAGCGGGTGAGGATCTCCGTCTGCAGGACCTCTTGCGGCGTGCCGCTCGCCACCAGGCGGCCCTGATGCAACAGCAGGATCCGATCGGCGTACAGCGCCGCCAGATTGAGATCGTGCAGCACGCAGCAGACGCCCAGCGGCTGTTGACGTGTCAGCGAGCGCAGCAGGCGCAGGGTGTGCTGCTGGTGATACAGATCCAGCGCCGAGGTCGGCTCGTCGAGAAACAGCCAGGCGGGAGACGGTTGCGGTTGCCACAGCTGCGCCAACACCCGCGCCAACTGCACCCGCTGCTGTTCGCCACCGGACAACCGGCGGTAATCGCGCTGCGCCAGCGCCAGGCAGTCGGTTTGTTCCATCACCTGTTGGATCGCCTGATGCTCGTCGCGTTTGCCGTGCGGCGATCGCCCCATGCTGACCACTTCTTCCACGCTGAAGGGAAACGCCAGATCGCTGTATTGGCGCATCACGGCTCGGACTTTGGCCAACTGCTGCGGCGCCCAGTGTTCCAGCGGGCGGTCGAGCAGCCGGCATTCGCCGCAGTCCGGCGTCAGATAGCCGGTCAGCAAGCGCAGCAGCGTCGATTTGCCGGCGCCGTTAGGGCCGATAATCGCCACCATCTCACCGCTGGCGAGGCTGAGCGAAACGTCGTTGATCAAGCGGCGCGTACCGAGGCTGTAACGCAGCTCTCGGGCTGTCAGGCAGGCGGCGTTATCCACCGGTTCGCTCCCGCTGGCGCATCACCAGCCATAAGAAGTAAGGACCGCCGATCAGGCTGGTCATCAAGCCTACCGGCATTTCGGCCGGCGCCACCAGTGTGCGCGCCAGCGTATCGCTGACCAGCAGCAGACAGGCGCCGCCCAGCGCGGAGCAGGGCAGTAGCCAGCGGTGATCGCCGCCAAGGCGCATGCGCACCAGATGTGGTACCACCAGACCGACGAAGCCGATCACGCCGCTCATCGCTACCGCCGCGCCGATCAGCAGGGCGCTCAGCAACAGCAGCTGCAGCTTGGCGCGCTGGACGTTCACCCCGAGGTAGTGGGCCTCTTCGTCCCCCAGCTGCAACAGATTCAGCCGGCGCGCCTGCAACAGCGTCAGCAGCGCCGTAGGCAGGATCAGCGAGGCGGAAACGGCCAGCGTCGGCCACTGCGACTGGCTGAGGCTGCCCATCATCCACAGCGAGAACTGGCGCAGCTGTTGATCGCTGCTGACGTAGGAGAGCACGCCGATGGCCGCCATGCACAGGGCGTTGATGGCGATGCCCGCCAGCAGCAGCCGCGACAGATTGCCGTGCCCGCTGCGGCTGATGCCGTAGATCAAAAGCGATACCAGCAGGCTGCCGAGGAACGCCGCCAGCATATGGCCGTATAGCGCGATCGTCACCGGCAACGCCAGCGGCATCACGATGAACAGGGCGACAAACAGCGCGCCGCCGCTGCTGATGCCCAGCAGGCTCGGATCCGCCAGCGGGTTGCGGAACAGCCCCTGCATCACCGCGCCGGACACTGCCAATGCGCAGCCGATCACTACTGCCAGCAGCACGCGCGGCAGACGAATGTTCAGCCAGATGTGCCAGGCGGCGTCGCTGAAGGGTTCGCGCCACAGGGTGCGAAACGACAGCGTCAGCGCGCCCAGGTTGGCGGCGACCAGGGCCAGCAACGTCAGCAGCACCAGCAGGCCGATGATGGCCAACTGAGGCGAGGTGCGACAGCGCATTACTTTTGCTCCGCCGCGTGGCGCAGTTTGGCCAGCGCCGCCGGCGTTTCCAGACCGAAGCCCAGCAGCGCCATGTCATCGACGATCAGTACGCGGCGCTGCTTGCCTGCTGGCGTCAACGCCAGGCCCGGCAGCGTCCATAGCTGCTGTTCGCCGCCGAGGGTGCGCACGCCGTCGGTGGTGACCAGCAACAGGTCCGGCGCGCTGGCGATGACGCCTTCCTGCGACAGAGGACGATAGCGGTCAAAACCCTGCATGGCGTTTTTCAATCCGGCGGCGGCGATCACCGCGTCGGCGGCCGTGTGTTGCCCGGCGGCCATCGGCGTAATGCCGCCGTGGCTCATCACAAACAGCACCTTGACCGGCAGCGGAGAGGTGTCGACCGCCGCCAGCTGTTGTTGATAGCGCTCGCTCAGCTGTTTGCCTTGCTCATCACGCTGCAGCGCGGCGGCGATCACGGCGATTTTCTGCGGCACCGCCTGCAGGGTGGTGTCACCCGGCACGCTGACCACGTTGACGCCGCTGTCCGCCAGCTGTTTGAGCACCAGCGCCGGCTGCGCCAGCTCGGTCGTCAGCACCAGCGTCGGTTTGAGCGCCAAAATGCCTTCGGCGTTCAGTTGGCGCATGTAGCCGACGTCCGGCAGCTTTTTCACCGCCTCCGGATGCAGACTGGTGCTGTCACGGGCGATCACGTCGTCGCCGGCGCCGAGCGCGAAGGCGATTTCCGTCACGTCGCCGCCGATCGAGACGATGCGCTGCGCCGCCGCCGCGGTGAGCGGCAGCGCCAGCGTCATCATCAGCGTCAGGCGGCGGATCAAGGAAGATTTCATGCGGCGATGTCCTTGGCGGCGAGCGCGGCAACCTGCTCGCGCCACTGGGTTTGTTCCGGCTGCCCTTCGGTACGCTGGCCATACAGCTGCGCAATCTGCGTGCCATCGGCGGCGAACAGCTCCAGGCTGGTGACGATGCCGTCCTTGGTCGGTTTGCGGGTGATCCAGCTTTCGGCGATGGCGTCTTCGATCAGGTGCAGCGTGAAGCGACGGTTGAACACGTTGATCCAGCCTTCCTGCGGCATCAAACGTTCGATCTGGCCGGTGAAGATCTGCACGCAGCCGCGGTTGCCGACGAAGATCATGATCTCGTTTTGCTGCTGCTGCGCCGCTTCCAGCAGCTGCGACAGCGCGCTGTTGTCCACCTGATAGGCCAGATCGTCGCCGACGGCGCGGAACGCCTGCTGGCGCGTCAGTTTGTTGCGGCTGAGCAGCTGGAAGAACTGGTGAACGTCGGTCATCGCGCGCCATTCACCGTCGATTTTGGCATGATCCTGCGTCGTTTCATCCGCGGTGCTCGCCTCGGCGGGCTGCAGCGCCAGCGCCGGGTTTTCTTCGCTCAGGTGGCGCTCCACCAGTGCCATCCAGGCCGGCAGATCGGTTTCGTCGGTGGTGTAGACCTTGTGCAGCGCATCGCCCTGTTGGTCGAAGAACTGGATGCTGTGGCGCACGCCGCGCTTGTTGGTTTCGCTCATGGCGAAGACGCTGGTCCAGTGGTTGAGGAACAGGCGCAGATCCAGCTCGCGCGGGTTGAGGATCAGCCCGGCGTGGCCGTTGAGGTGCTGGTTGCGGTAGCGGCCCATCTGCTCATGCACCGCATAGCTGTTGCGGGTGATGGACTTGGTGACGCCCACCTGCTCAAGCTCGGTCAGCAGGGTGCGCGCGTCGGCCTGCAGGCGGCGGGTGTCGTGGCCGACGCGGGCGTGCGTCAGCTCCGCTTCGCTGACGCCAAGGATCGCCGCCAGATCGCGGGCGTATTTGCCTGGGTGGTCGATTTTGGCCTGTTGGTAGCGTTCGTATAGGGTGTTGCTCATGCGGGATTCTCCTGCGCTGTAATGCGAACGGCGGACAACCGGGTTGTCCGCCAGATAGTCAAATGATTACCACTGGTAGCTGACCAGCAGTTTGGCGTTGCGTCCATCCTGCGGGATGCCCTGCGGCGAGTAATATTCTTTGTCGAAGGCGTTGCCCAGCACCACGGTGGTGGTCATGCCCTGCAGCCGATCGCGACCCTTGTAGCTCAGATAGAAGTCGTTGACGCCATAGCCGGCTTGTTCGGCCGTGCCGGTCTCCACGCGCGTCGCGCGTTCGGCGAAGGTGGCGACCCAGCCGGCGGACAGACCGGTTTCGCCCAGCGGCACGTCCAGCGAGCTGGTGACAGTGTCTGGATTGATGCTGCTTAACCAGTCACCGGTCGCTTCATTTTTGCCACGGGTGCGGTTATAAGCCAAATCCCAGCCGAACCACGGTGTTTTATAGCTGAGCGTAGCATCCCATCCCCAGATTTTGGCGCGATCGATATTGGTCGAGAATGTGGTGCAACTGATGCAATAAGGGCCTCGCGGACCGCGTCCCAGTTCCATTGTGACATCGGTGGTGATGTAGTCCTTGGCTTTGGTATCGAAATAGCTGGCTTTGAACTGCAGACTATCATCGGCCAGCATCAAATCATCGAAACGCAGACCAAACCCGTACTCTTGGGTTTCGTTGGTTTCCGGTTTCAAATTCGGGTTAGGCACCCAATAGTTGGTGATGGTGGTTGGCCCCATTGGAATTGAGAAGTGTTTGGAGTCGTTGTACATCTCACCCATCGTCGGCGCGCGGAACGCCTGAGAATAGGAGCCGAACAGCATCAACCAGTCGGTAGGCGTAATGCTGACCGCACCGCGAGAGGACCATTTATCCGCATCCACATCGGCATAACCGTCGCTTGAGCCCTTGTAATTGTCATAGCGGGTGCCGGCGAGCAGAGTGACAGGCAGATCGCGCAGCGTGATTTCATCTTGCAGCCAGCCTGAAGCGAAATTGATTTTTGCTTGCGGGAAACTTTCGGTAGCGCCGCCCGGCGTTTGTTCCTGTTTGTAAGCCTCGGTGCCGTAGGTCAGCAGGTGAGAGGCGAAAGTATCCGCAAACAGGCGCGTTCGGTTTTCGAGTTTGGCGCCTTTCGTGGTTTGTTTGCGTGCTTCATCTTCGCTGCCATTGGCGTGAGCGTTAATTTTTACGTCTGAATAATACACTTTCGCTTCTGCATCCAGCCAATCTTGGCCGGCCGGTTTCAGTTTGTAACTCAGTGCCGCGTCGCGTTGAATCGTCGAACGATCGGTCATTAAGTTTCCACTGGAGCTGGCTGGAGTTTGCGGGTTTTTCGGCTCCTGGGCGCTGTTGTTGTAGTAACGCAGGTTGCCGCTCAGCGACTGGCTATCGTCGATCTTCCAGGTGCCTTTGGCCAGCACGTTGCTGATGGTTTCGTCGTTAGGCGCATCGAAGCCGTTGCCCTGACGAAGATCGCCGACGTCGCGAGTGCCGAACGACAGCAGGCCGTCGAGGTTATCGGTCTTGCCGTAGGCGCTGGCGCCCATCCCCAGGCTGTGATCGCCGGTGCCGGCGGTGCCGTAGACGCGGAACCCGGTATCGTGGCCCGGCAGCAGCAGATCGGCGGCATCGACGGTCTCATAAGACACTACGCCGCCCAACGCGCCGCTGCCGTACAGCAACGCGGAGGGGCCGCGCACGATTTCAATGCGTTTCACTAACGCAGGATCCAAAAATGTGCCGTTAATATGGCCGGTATCGGTCCCCTGGCGGATGCCGTCAACCAACGTCAGCACGCCGCGTCGGTCGTAACCGCGCATCATGAGATCTTGCCCATTGCTGCGCCCGGAACCCGTGACGGTAATGCCCGGCACGCGGCGCAGCATATCGGCGGCGGTGCCTGCAGTTTGGCTTTCTGGCGAATTGCCTTCGATGACCGTGACCATCATCGGCGCTTCAAAGCTGCTGCGTTGGTTACCGGTGGCGACCACCGTCATGGTCTCGTCGGCGGCTTTGGCTTTTTTAGCCGGCGCCGCGTTGGAAGAGGATGTTGTGCTGGTGTTTTGTGCCAAGGCCACCGTAGGCAGAGCGCAGGCAATCGCCAGACTCAAAGCGGAAAAACGCAGCCGGGTGGAAAATGTCAGAGGCATGGTGCAACTCTCCGTATGTAATAAAACATATCAATAGATTTGCTGGCTGCCTGGATCAAAAGATCGGGGTGGCTGGCGTTTGAGGATTCTGTGGTTATTTGGTCAGGATCAATTTCCCGGCTTTGGTCTGCCGCAGCTGATAGCGCTGGCCCTGATGGGTAATGAACGCGATGCCGTCGGTGCCGAGCAGCTGTGCGCTGTCGTAGCTGGGCGGCGCGTTTGCGCTGTGCTCGGTCGGGGCCGCGGCGGCGGGGGTAGGCGTGTTGGCAGTATCCATCATCATTGTGCTTATAAAACAGACCATTAAATGGTAATTAATATCAAACTGAGAATCATTATCATGTGAAGGAAAGGTTACATCAAGGAAAATTTTCTTACCGATGGAACCTTTTTGTCGAACGGACATCCGGCGGCGGGCCGAGCGCACTCGGCCCGTAAAAAAGGGGCGTTATTTCAGCAGGGTTTCGATGCGGTCAAACAAACGCTCGGGCTTAGTGATCGGCGCAAAGCGCGTGATGCGCTGGCCGTCGGCGGTGAGCAGGAATTTGGTGAAATTCCACTTGATGCGGCGGCTGCCCAGAATGCCGGGTGCCAGGCGTTTCAGCTCATTGAACAGCGGGTGCGCGCCGGGACCGTTAACGTCTATCTTGCTGAACAGCGGGAAACTGACGCCGTAGTTGAGGCTGCAAAAGTTGGCGATCTCCAGCGGACTGCCCGGCTCCTGAGAACCAAACTGGTTGCAGGGGAAGCCGAGCACCACCAGGCCGCGTTCGCGATAGTATTGCCACAAATTTTCCAGCCCACGGTATTGCGGGGTGAAGCCGCACTTGCTGGCGGTGTTGACCACCAGGTAAGCGCGCGCCGGGAAATCGCCCAGCGTTTTTTGCTCGCCCTGCAGCGTGACGCAGGGGATGGATAACAGAGAGTGAATCATGCCGGGGCTCCCAGTGCGTTTCGGCGGGCGCTAAAGCGTTGCAATCAGTATAGATGAGCGGGGCAGAAGGAATAAAGCCGGGGGCGTGGCCCCGGCCTCTACTGGGTTAGAAACGGCTATCAACCGCATCCGCCAGCATCGCCAGCAGCTGCTCGCTGTCGGACCAGCTCAGGCAAGGATCGGTGATCGACTGGCCATAGGTCAGCGGCTGGCCGGCGACGATTTTCTGCGTGCCTTCCACCAGGAAGCTTTCCGCCATTACGCCGGTGATGGCGGCGGAGCCGGCGCGGATCTGCTGGCAGACGTTGTCGGCCACTTCCAGCTGGCGACGGTGCATTTTCTGGCAGTTGCCGTGGCTGAAGTCGATCACCAGGTGTTCAGGCAGATCGAACTCGCGCAGGCTGTCACAGGCGGCGGCGATGTCGCTGGCGTGGTAGTTCGGCGTTTTTCCGCCGCGCATGATGATGTGGCCGTACGGGTTGCCGCTGGTCTGGTAGATGGTCATCTGGCCATGTTTGTCCGGCGACAGGAACATGTGCCCGGCGCGCGCCGCGCGAATGGCGTCGATGGCGATGCGGGTGTTGCCGTCGGTGCCGTTTTTGAAGCCGACCGGGCAGGAGAGCGCCGAGGCCATTTCACGGTGGATCTGGCTTTCGGTGGTGCGCGCACCGATGGCGCCCCAGCTGATCAGATCGGCGATGTATTGGCCGACGACCATGTCCAGGAATTCGGTGGCGGTCGGCAGGCCGAGCTGGTTCACTTCCAGCAGCAGGCGGCGCGCCATTTCGATGCCGCGGTTGACCTGGAAGGTGCCGTCCAGCGCCGGATCGGAGATCAGGCCTTTCCAGCCGACGACGGTACGCGGTTTTTCGAAGTAGGTGCGCATCACGATTTCCAGACGATCCTGGTAGCGTTCGCGCAGGGCGTTCAACCGGCCAGCGTAATCGACGGCGGCGTCGAGATCGTGGATGGAGCAGGGGCCGATCACCACCAGCAGGCGGCGGTCTTCACCGGTGAGGATTTTTTCAATGCGTTTTCGTGACGCTGTCACGTTGTCGGCGACGGCCGCCGAGATCGGCAGCTTGTCTGCCAACGCTTGCGGCGTGACGAGGCTGTCGATGCGCGCGGTCCGCAGTTCATCTGTTTTGTGCATGTTGTTCCCTGGAAACTGTTCTTCTCTGCGGCAGGAGTGCCGGGAAGTGATGGCGATCACAATAACGCAAAAAGCGCTGAATTCAACCGTAGAGATTGTGTTCTGTTGATCAAAACCGCGAAAAAAAGCACAAAAAAATCAGCTGCTGTTGAAATAAACGGCAGGCGGCGGGGCACGGCGGCCCCGCGAGAAAATGATCAGAACATGCGGCGACTCATACCGAGGATGTCGAGGATTTTGGTGGAAATCTCTTCGACAGAATAATTGGTGGTATTGAGGTAGCGGATCTGATTTTTGCGGAACAGCGCCTCGACCTCGGCGATCTCCATGCGGCACTGGCGTAATGAAGCGTAACGGCTGTTTTCACGCCGCTCTTCACGGATCGCCGCCAGGCGTTCCGGATCGATGGTCAGGCCGAATAATTTATGCTGAAACGGTTTCAGCGAGGCCGGCAGGTGCAAATTATCCATATCGTCGGCGATAAACGGATAGTTGGCGGCGCGAATGCCGAACTGCATCGCCAGATAAAGGCTGGTGGGGGTTTTGCCGCAGCGCGACACGCCGAGCAGGATCACCTGCGCCTGATCGAGGTTGCGCAGCGAAATGCCGTCGTCATGCGCCAGGGTATAGTCGATGGCGGCAATGCGCGCGTCGTACTTGCCGAGGTTGCTGGCGGTCAGGCCGTGGGTGCGGTTCGGTACTGGCGTCGGTTCCACTTCCAGCTCGCCCTGCAGCGGGCCGACCAGCGCCTGCACGATATCCTGGCAGAAGCCCTGGCTCTGCACGATCACATCGCGCACTTCCGGCGAGATGATGGAGTAAAACACCAGTGGCCGCACGCCGGTTTGATTATAAATATCATCGATTTGCTGGCGAACTGCGCGCGCGCGCGCCTCGGTTTCGACGAACGGCAGGGTAAAGGTGGTCGCCGTGACCGGAAACTGCGACAGCACCGCGTGCCCCAACACTTCGGCGGTGATCGCCGTACCATCCGAAATATAAAAAACGCTTCTTTCCACCCGAGGCTCCTTACCTGAAAACGGTGTTCCTGCTGTCATCACTGTCAATATCATGGGCCGCGGACGATCCGTCGGTAAAGGGGGGAGGGAAAAAATTGTGACGGCGGGACGGTAAAGCGCTTTGCGCCGGCGCGTGAAGAAAAGCGCGTTTTGCCGGCGGTAAAAATTGTGGCGCAACGAGGTTTTTCGACCCGAAACGTAAATTTGCCGTTATTTTCACCAAAAACGGTAGCGTTTGCGCGGTCATTAAAACAGAAGTTTAAAAAGAACGTAATTTGTTGAGAACTAAGCTTTTCGTGCGATTGGGAACGGTTCCCTGCCAAATCAGCCGGTTAGGACATTCTCTTAAAAACCACTTTCTTCAGTGGGTTGATCGATTCACCTTTCCATTTTCCCCAGATCAGTGTGCTAGTCTGATTCGGCTCCGTGTTAGCGGCGCCGTAAAGCAAGCGAATTAAATCCGTCTTTACCCTACTGATAGCAATAAGGATTGTCTCGATGTCCAACAATGGCCCAGACTTGCGTAATGTGCTTTGGTACAACCAGCTTGGCATGCACGACGTTGACCGTGTCGGCGGCAAAAACGCCTCCCTCGGTGAAATGATCACCAATCTTTCCGATTTGGGCGTGGCCGTGCCGAACGGTTTTGCCACCACCGCACAGGCGTTTAACGATTTCCTCGAACAAAGCGGTGTTAACCAGCGCATCTATCAGCTACTGGATCAGACCGACGTTGACGACGTTGCCCAACTGGCCAAGGCCGGCGCCCAGATCCGCCAATGGGTGATCGACACGCCGTTCCACGCCGAGTTCGAGCGTGAAATTCATCAGGCTTACCAACAGCTCGCCGACGGCGAACCGGAAGCTTCCTTTGCGGTGCGCTCCTCCGCCACGGCGGAAGACATGCCGGACGCGTCCTTCGCCGGCCAGCAGGAAACCTTCCTCAACGTGCAGGGCATCGACGCCGTAATGGTGGCGATCAAGCACGTGTTCGCCTCGCTGTTCAACGACCGCGCCATCTCTTATCGCGTGCACCAGGGCTATGACCACCGCGGCGTGGCGCTGTCGGCGGGCGTACAGCGCATGGTGCGCTCGGATCTGGCCTCCTCGGGCGTGATGTTCACCATCGATACCGAGTCCGGCTTTGATCAGGTGGTGTTCATCACCTCCGCCTTCGGTCTGGGTGAAATGGTGGTGCAGGGCGCGGTGAACCCGGATGAGTTCTACGTGCACAAACCGACGCTGCAAAAAGGCAAGCCGGCGATCGTGCGCCGCAACCTGGGCTCGAAAAAGATCCGCATGGTGTACGCACCGTCGCAGGATCACGGCAAGCAGGTGCGCATCGAAGACGTGCCGGAAGCGCAGCGCAGCCGTTTCTCGCTGACGGATGACGAAGTGCAGGCGCTGGCGCAGCAGGCGATCCTGATCGAAAAACATTACGGCCGCCCGATGGATATCGAATGGGCGAAAGACGGCCATACCGGCAAGCTGCTGATCGTGCAGGCGCGTCCGGAAACCGTTCGCTCCAACGAACAAACCATGGAACGCTACCAGCTGAATGGCACTAGCCCGGTGCTGGTGGAAGGCCGCGCCATCGGTCATCGCATCGGCGCCGGTCCGGTGAAAGTGATCCACGACATCAGCGAAATGGATCGCATCCTGCCGGGCGACGTGCTGGTGACCGACATGACCGACCCGGACTGGGAGCCGATCATGAAGAAGGCCGCCGCGATCGTCACCAACCGCGGCGGGCGCACCTGTCACGCGGCGATCATCGCCCGTGAGTTGGGCATCCCGGCGGTGGTAGGCTGCGGCCACGCCACCGATGTGCTGAAAGACGGCCAGAAAGTCACCGTTTCCTGTGCGGAAGGCGACACCGGTTTCGTTTACAGCGACATGCTGGATTTCAGCGTGCAGAGCTCCGAAGTGACCGAGCTGCCGGATCTGCCGCTGAAGATCATGATGAACGTCGGCAACCCGGATCGCGCTTTCGACTTTGCGCGTTTGCCAAATGAAGGCGTGGGCCTGGCGCGGCTGGAATTTATCATCAACCGCATGATCGGTGTGCACCCGCGCGCGCTGCTGGAGTTCGACCAGCAGACGCCGGCGCTGCAAAACGAAATTCGCGCGTTAATGCAGGGTTACGACCACCCGGTCGAGTTCTACGTTGGCCGCCTGACAGAAGGGATCGCGACGCTGGGTGCCGCCTTCTGGCCGAAGCGTGTGATCGTGCGCCTGTCCGACTTCAAATCCAACGAGTACGCCAACCTGGTGGGCGGCGATAAGTATGAACCACACGAAGAGAACCCGATGCTGGGCTTCCGCGGCGCCGGCCGTTACGTGGCCGACAGCTTCCGCGATTGCTTCGCGCTGGAGTGCGAGGCGGTGAAACGCGTGCGTAACGAAATGGGGCTGACCAACGTCGAAATCATGGTACCGTTCGTGCGCACCGTGGCCCAGGCGGAAGCGGTGGTGGCGGAGCTGGCGCGTCAGGGGCTGAAGCGCGGTGAAAACGGGCTGAAAGTGATCATGATGTGCGAGATCCCGTCCAATGCGCTGTTGGCGGATCAGTTCCTCGAGCACTTCGACGGCTTCTCTATCGGTTCCAACGACATGACCCAGCTGGCGCTGGGGCTGGATCGTGACTCCGGCGTGGTGTCGGAGCTGTTTGACGAGCGCAACGAGGCGGTGAAAGCGCTGCTGTCGATGGCGATTCAGGCGGCCAAACGCCACGGCAAATACGTCGGCATCTGCGGCCAGGGCCCGTCTGACCATGAAGACTTCGCCGAGTGGCTGATGGAGCAGGGCATCGATAGCCTGTCGCTCAACCCAGACACCGTGGTGCAGACCTGGATCAATTTGTCGAAAAAGAAATAATGTCTCGGCCTCGCTGAGGCATTAACGCCGGGCCGCAGTTAACGCTGCGGCCTTTTTATTTCCGAATGTAAATAACGGCGCGTAAAATAATCAATTCGACGAAAAAAGAATAAAAAAAAGCCCACCGTAGGAGATGGGCAAAGACTACACACAGCAATTCACATGTATGGCATTACATTGTTCAGAAAGGTTGCTTTAAAATCAGTGATTTGAAGCAATAGATGGCCATAATACTAGATTTTTGAACGCGACTAGTCATTAAGAATCATCCTAATCGATAGCGCCATCACATTTTATTTGTGGGAGTTATCTCTTTTTGCCGCTTGCAACAAACAGGGATTTACATTGCACCTTTCATTCGCTGTACCGTAATCAATATAGGGCGGCATTATATTTGGCGGAGATATTACTCGAATGAGGTAGGAATAATGACCTGAGTGAAATGTTCCGCCCGACGATGCGGGCGGAAGGGGGGGAATTAGCGTTTTTCCAGATCTTCGATGACTTGCTCCGGCGCGGTGGTCGGCTCCGGCGCTTCATCCATCCAGGCGGTCAGCAGGCGATAAGATACCGCCAATACCACCGGGCCGATGAACAGGCCAATCATACCGAAGGCCAGCAAGCCGCCGATAACGCCGGACAGGATCAGCAGCAGCGGCAGGTCGGCACCCATGCGGATCAGCACCGGGCGCAGCACGTTATCCAGCGTGGCTACCACGCAGCTCCAGACCAGCAGTACGGTGCCCCAGGTGGTGTCGCCGTGCCAGTACAGCCAGATGATGGCCGGCACCAGCACCAACAGCGGCCCCAATTGTGCCACGCAGCAGATAAAGATTAGCATCGTCAGCAGGGTGGCGGCTGGTATGCCGCTCACCGCCAGACCGATGCCGCCCAGCACCGACTGCACCAACGCCGTCACCACCACGCCCAGCGCGACGGCGCGGATCGCCTGGCCGCCCAGTAGCACCGCCGCATCGCCGCGTTTGGAACCGAGGCGTACCGCAAAGTGACGGATACCCAGCGCCACCTGCTCGCCGCGCGCATACAACAAGGCGCTGAACAGCAGCATCAGCGCGCAGTGCAGCAGCAGACGACCGATATGCGCCGCCTGCGCCACGAACCAGGTGGCGGTTTGACCGAAGTACGGCTGTACCTTCGCCAGCAGCGCAGCGCCGCCGGCGTTAACCAATGTGTGGTAGCTGGTATAGAGCCTGTCGCCGATCATCGGCACGGACTGCAGCCAGGCGAGATCGGGAATGTGCAGCTTGCCGGGTGAACTGGCCCAGGCGATCAGCGGCGCGCTGTTATCCACCACGCTGCTGATCAGCAGGGAAATCGGCAGAATGAACAGCAGGATCAGCAGCAGGGTCATGACCAACACCGCCAGCGAGCGACGGCCCCACAGCAGCTTTTGCAGTTTGAGCAGCAACGGCCAGGTGGCGATTACCACCATGCCCGCCCAGGCGAAGCCGAGAATAAACGGTTGGATCACCCAAAAACAGGCAACGATCATGATGGCGATAAACAGCACGCCGAAAATAATTCGCGGTAAGTCGTAACGCGATTGCGGGAGTGGCATCAGTGGCTTCTCATCCTGGTCAATTAAATCCCTGGCACCGGCGAATCGGGGTGCCTGTCGGTCGGTTTATCGCCGCCGGGCGGCCGCCTGTGGCGGCGCTCGCAGCGCGGTAATAATGTGAATGCCTTCACTAAACGAGTATGTTAGTTTTTAGTGTCACTAAAAAATAGGGTGGGTCTGAATTAAAGGCCCGATTCAGCGTACATCAGCGCATAAAAAATAGACGGACAGGGTCAAAAAAGCGAATGATCCCACAGATTTCTCAGGCGCCCGGCCTCGTTCAACGGGTGCTCGACTTTTTGGAAGCACTGAAGCAAAACGGATTCAACGGCGATACCGCCACCAGCTACGCCGACCGCCTGACGATGGCCACCGACAACAGTATCTATCAGCTGTTGCCCGATGCGGTGGTGTTCCCCCGTTCCACCGCTGACGTGGCGCTGATTGCGCGTCTGGCCGGGGAAGAGCGATTCAATACGCTGACCTTCAGCCCGCGCGGCGGCGGCACCGGCACCAACGGCCAGTCGCTCAATACCGGCATCGTGGTCGATATATCGCGCCATATGAACCGCATTCTGGAGATCAACGTCGAACAAGGCTGGGTGAAAGTCGAAGCCGGCGTGATCAAGGATCAGCTGAATCAATACCTGCGGCCGTTCGGCTACTTCTTCTCGCCGGAACTGTCCACCAGCAACCGCGCCACGCTGGGCGGCATGATCAACACCGACGCCTCCGGCCAAGGTTCGCTGGTATACGGCAAAACCTCCGATCACGTGTTGGGCCTGCGGGCGGTGCTGCTGGGCGGCGAGATGATCGATACCCGTGCCATGCCGACGGCGCTGGCGGAAACGATTGCTCTGGAAGAGACCGCGGAAGGGCGCATTTACCGCACGGTGCTCAATCGCTGCCGTGAGCAGCGCGCACTGATCCTGGAGAAATTCCCCAAGCTCAACCGCTTCCTCACCGGTTACGATCTGCGCCACGTGCTGAGCGACGATCTGCAAACCTTCGATCTGACGCGCATCCTGACCGGCGCCGAAGGCACGCTGGCGTTTATCACCGAGGCGCGGCTGGATATCACGCCGCTGCCGAAAGTGCGCCGCCTGGTCAACGTGAAGTACGACTCCTTCGACTCGGCGCTGCGCAATGCGCCCTTTATGGTCGAGGCCAAGGCGCTGTCGGTGGAAACCATCGATTCCAAGGTGCTGAATCTGGCGCGTGAAGACATTGTTTGGCACTCGGTGAACGAACTGATCGCCGACGTGCCGGATAAAGAAATGCTCGGGCTGAACATCGTCGAGTTCGCCGGCGACGATCGGGCGCTGATCGACGGCCAGATGGAGGCTCTGTGCCAACGGCTGGATGAACTGATCGCGCAGCGGCAGGGCGGCGTGATCGGGTACCAGATCTGCGGCGATCTGGCTGGCATCGAGCGCATTTACAACATGCGCAAGAAGGCGGTCGGGCTGCTGGGCAACGCCAAGGGGCGCGCCAAGCCGATTCCGTTTGCCGAGGATACCTGTGTGCCGCCGCAACACCTGGCGGACTATATCGTCGAATTCCGTCAACTGCTTGACGACCACAACCTGAGCTACGGCATGTTCGGCCACGTCGACGCCGGGGTGCTGCACGTGCGTCCGGCGCTCGACATGTGCGACCCGCAGCAGGAAGTGCTGATGAAGCAGATCTCCGATCGGGTGGTGGCGCTGACCGCCAAATACGGCGGTCTGTTGTGGGGGGAGCACGGCAAGGGCTTCCGTGCCGAGTACAGCCCTGAGTTCTTCGGGGAAACGCTGTATGAAGAGCTACGCCGCATCAAGGCGGCGTTTGATCCGGATAACCGGCTGAACCCGGGCAAGATCTGTTCGCCACTGGCGGTAGATGCACCGATGATGGAGGTAGACGCGGTCAAACGCGGCACCTTCGATCGTCAGATCCCGGTCGAGGTGCGCACCTCGTTCCGCGGCGCGCTGGAGTGTAACGGCAACGGTCTGTGCTTCAACTTCGACGTGCGCAGCCCGATGTGCCCGTCGATGAAGATCAGCGGCAACCGCATCCATTCGCCGAAAGGGCGGGCGACGCTGGTGCGCGAGTGGCTGCGTCTGTTGGCCGAGCAGGGCGTCGATCCGTTGGCGCTGGAGAAACAGCTGCCGCAGCAGCGCCTTAGCTTGCGCGGTCTAATCGAGAAAACCCGCAACAGCTGGCATGCCGGCAAGGGCGAGTACGACTTTTCGCACGAAGTGAAAGAGGCGATGTCCGGCTGTCTGGCCTGCAAGGCCTGTTCCACCCAGTGCCCGATCAAAATTGACGTGCCGGGGTTCCGTTCGCGCTTCCTGCAGCTTTACCATACCCGCTACCTGCGCCCGGTGAGCGACTACATGGTCGCCGGCGTGGAGAGCTATACCCCGTTGATGGCCCGCGCGCCGAAGGTGTTCAACTTCTTCTTCCGCCAGCCGTGGCTGCGGGAGATGAGCCGCAACGCCGTCGGCATGGTCGATCTGCCGCTGTTGTCCAGCCCGACGCTGCGTCAGCAGCTGTCCGGCCACCGCGCGACCACGCTGACGCTGGAACAGTTGGAAGGGTTGAACGCCGAGCAACGCGAAGAACACGTGCTGATCGTTCAGGATCCGTTCACCAGCTATTACGACGCCAAAGTGGTGGCGGATTTCGTTCGGCTGGTGGAAAAGCTCGGCTATAAACCGGTGCTGCTGCCGTTCTCGCCGAACGGCAAGGCGCAGCATGTGAAGGGCTTCCTGACGCGCTTTGCCCGCACCGCGCGCAAAACCGCCGATTTCCTCAACCGCGTGGCGCAGCTCGGCATGCCGCTGGTGGGTGTCGATCCGGCGCTGGTGCTGTGCTATCGCGACGAATACCGCGAGATCCTCGGCGCCGAGCGCGGCGATTTCCAGGTGCAGCTGGTGCATGAATGGTTGCAGCAGCGGATCGCGGATCGCGCCGAACAGCCGGCGACCGGCGAGCCGTGGTATCTGTTCGGCCACTGCACCGAAACCACCGCGCTGCCGGCCAGCGGCCAACAGTGGGCGGCGATCTTCGCCCGCTTCGGCGCCAAACTGGAAAACGTCAGCGTCGGCTGCTGCGGCATGGCGGGGACTTACGGCCACGAAGCCAAGAACCTGCAAAACTCGCTCGGCATTTATGAGTTATCATGGCACCCGACACTGCAGCGTTTGCCAAGGCAGCGCTGCCTGGCGACCGGCTATTCCTGCCGCAGCCAGGTGAAACGCATCGAGGGCAATGGCGTGCGCCACCCATTACAGGCACTTCTGGAGATGATTGAGTGAAATTGTGGAAACGTGAAACATCGCTGGAGCAGCTGAACCGCGCCGGCGACGGCTGCATGGTCAGCCATGTGGGCATCGAGTTTACCCAATTGGGCGAGGATTTCCTCGAGGCCACCATGCCGGTCGATGGCCGTACCCGCCAGCCGTTCGGGCTGTTGCACGGCGGGGCGTCGGTGGTGCTGGCGGAATCGATGGGATCGATGGCCGGTTACCTGTGCAGTGAGGGCGAGCAGAAAGTGGTGGGGCTGGAGATCAACGCCAACCACCTGCGCGCGGTGTTCGATGGCCAGGTGCGCGGGGTGTGCCGCGCGCTGCACGTCGGCCGTCGCCATCAGGTGTGGCAAATCGAGATCTTCGATGCGCGCGATCGGCTGTGCTGCACCTCGCGTCTGACCACGGCGGTTATCGACTGATTCTCGCCGGTTTCCGCAGGCTGCCGGCCTGCGGAGCCTTTCGCTTTACAGCTGAAACGGCACGCGTTTAACGAAGTCCTTCTGAAACGCGTTCGCCTTCTCCCAGGTGCCTTCCATCGCATACTTTTGGCAGATCAGCGTCAGCGTGTGGCGGGCGAAGTGATAGCTTTGCACCCGAAACAGCTGGCAGCGCTGCGGATTGTTGATCTCGACGATCAGCCGGTTGTGCAGCTTGCTGAGCGCGTGCAGGTAGCTGTCATCGTCGCCGTTCTCCAGGCACAGATTGGCCATGGTGAGGCTGACGCTGTTGTACCGCTTCAGGTGGTCGATATTGCATTCCGGGCGCCGCAGCGCCGCTTCGGCCATATAAAAGTCCACCGTGGCGTCGCGCACGCTGAATTTGTAGTCATCAATCTTGCCCAGTAACCATGCGTTGATCGAAAGAGTCATTGGCTTCGCGCTCAAATTCAAATTGAATGATAATCATTATCATATAAACTGCCGCGTTGCCGATCAATCCCCGGCGTGGCGTTTTTTTATTGCGCGGAAGGGTAAAAGACCGCCGCCGCCCCAACTTAATCCTGAGCGACTAAACTTTAACCTGAGGGCTGCGCGCTTGCGCAGCGCCACGAAATGCCGATAAACGCACATTTACGACAGACAGAATGCAGAAATAGGTATTTTCTATGAATGTTTAGATCGGCAACGCACCGCAGCGCTGTAACGCTGACGGGCCACCGGGGAGTGCGGTACGGTGATGCAGGATAGATAATAAATTCATAGGGATAGCATGCACACCTTGCCGCCGGACGCCGCAAGCCGCCACGAATGTCCCGCTGGCTTGCCGCACGCCGCAGCGAAAAACCGCGCTGGCGGCGGATACCCCCGCAAAACAAACGGTTGAAGTGATAATCGTTATCACTAACATATAAGCAACCCAGATTGGCTGTGGCCAAACACGAGTGTGAGGTAGACCCTATGCAAACGGAAAATGTCGGCACTTTTTCTCTGGATGAAAATGTCTGGCAAGGCATTTCGCTCAGCGACAGCGCCGTACGACAAATAACGAAACTGATGCAGCAGGATCCGCAGGTGAAAGGGCTGCAGCTAGGGGTGAAACAATCCGGCTGCGCCGGCTTTGCCTATGTGCTGGATCTGACCCGCGAACCCGCCGATGACGATCTGCTGTTTGAGCGCGACGGCGCCAAACTCTATGTGCCGCTGAAGGCCATGCCGTTCATCGATGGCACCACGGTAGATTACGTCCGCGAAGGGCTGAATCAGATATTCAAATTCAACAACCCTAAAGCTCAGCATGCCTGCGGGTGCGGCGAGAGCTTTGGCGTTTGAGCGATGCAATCAACATGACACGAAGCAATGTAGAAATGCCTAATGAAGTGCAGGCTTGGGTCAGCGAAGGTCGCTACAAAGAAGGTTTCTTCACCCAGCTTGCAACCGATGAGTTGGCCAAAGGCATCAACGAAGAGGTGGTTCGCGCCATCTCGGCCAAGCGCAACGAACCCGAGTGGATGCTGGAATTCCGCCTCGAGGCCTACCGCGCCTGGCTGCAGATGGAAGAGCCGCACTGGCTGAAGGCCAATTACGAACGCCTTAACTACCAGGACTACAGTTACTATTCGGCGCCGTCCTGCGGCAGCTGCGACGATGCCTGCGGTTCGCAACCCGGCGCCGAGCAGCAACCGGGCGCGGCGACGGAAAAAGATTACCTGACCAGCGAAGTGGAGCTGGCGTTCAATCAGCTCGGCGTGCCGGTGCGCGAGGGCAGCGAAGTGGCGGTGGACGCCATCTTCGACTCAGTATCGGTCGCTACCACTTACCGTGAAAAACTGGCGGAGAGCGGGGTGATCTTCTGCTCGTTCGGCGAAGCGATTCAGGAATACCCGGATCTGGTGCGTCAGTACCTGGGGCGCGTAGTGCCGTCCAACGATAATTTCTTCGCTGCGCTGAACGCCGCGGTGGCCTCTGACGGCACCTTCGTCTATGTGCCGAAAGGCGTGCGCTGCCCGATGGAGCTGTCGACCTATTTCCGTATCAACGCCGCCAAAACCGGCCAGTTCGAGCGCACCATCCTGATCGCCGACGAAGGCAGCTATGTCAGCTATATCGAAGGCTGTTCTGCCCCGGTGCGCGACAGCTATCAGCTGCACGCGGCGGTGGTGGAAGTGATCCTGCATAAAGACGCCGAAGTGAAATACTCGACGGTGCAGAACTGGTTCTCCGGCGGTGAGAGCAAGGGCGGTATCCTCAACTTCGTCACCAAGCGCGCGCTGTGCGAAGGCGCCGGCTCGAAAATGTCCTGGACCCAGTCGGAAACCGGCTCGGCCATCACCTGGAAATACCCGAGCGTGATCCTGCAGGGCGACAATTCGATCGGCGAATTCTTCTCGGTGGCGCTGACCAGCGGCCATCAGCAGGCGGACACCGGCACCAAGATGATCCACATCGGCAAAAACACCAAGTCGACCATCATCGCCAAAGGCATCTCCGCCGGCCACAGCGAGAACACCTATCGCGGCCTGGTGAAAATCCTGCCGGGGGCGGAAAACGCCCGTAACTTTACCCAGTGCGACTCGATGCTGATCGGGCCGGACAGCGGTGCCCACACGTTCCCTTACGTTGAAGCGCGCAACAACAGCGCTCAGCTGGAGCACGAAGCCACCACCTCGAAGATCGGCGACGACCAGCTGTTCTACTGCCTGCAGCGCGGCATCAGCGAGGATGACGCCATTTCGATGATCGTCAACGGTTTCTGCAAGGACGTTTTCTCCGAGCTGCCGCTGGAGTTCGCCGTCGAGGCGCAGAAACTTCTGGCCATCAGCCTGGAACACAGCGTGGGTTAATCGCCGCATTTTTAGCGCCGTCGGCGCTATCTGAGGACACAGCATGTTAAGCATCAAGAATTTGAAAGTCAGCGTGGAAGGCAACGAGATCCTCAAGGGATTGGATCTGGAGATCAAACCGGGCGAAGTGCATGCCATCATGGGGCCGAACGGCTCGGGCAAGAGCACGCTGTCCGCCACGCTGGCCGGGCGTGAAGAGTACGAAGTGACCGAAGGGGAAGTCACCTTCAAGGGCAAGGATCTGCTGGAGCTTGATCCGGAAGACCGCGCCGGCGAGGGCGTGTTTCTGGCCTTCCAGTACCCGGTGGAGATCCCCGGCGTCAGCAACCACTTCTTCCTGCAGACCTCGGTCAACGCGGTGCGCAAATACCGCGAGCAGGAGCCGCTGGATCGTTTTGACTTCGCCGATTTCATCGAAGAGAAAATCGCGCTGCTGGACATGCCGGCCGACCTGCTGACCCGTTCGGTCAACGTCGGCTTTTCCGGCGGTGAGAAAAAGCGCAACGACATTCTGCAGATGGCGGCGCTGGAGCCGGATCTGTGCATTCTCGATGAAACCGACTCCGGTCTGGACATCGATGCGCTCAAGATCGTCGCCAACGGCGTCAACTCGCTGCGGGACGGCAAGCGCGCCTTTATCATCGTCACCCACTACCAGCGCATTCTGGACTACATCCAACCGGATTACGTACACGTGCTGTCGCAGGGGCGCATCGTCAAATCCGGCGATTTCTCGCTGGTAAAACAGTTGGAGGAGCAGGGCTATGGCTGGCTTACCGACCAACAGTAATTCAAACGCGCTGCAGCAGCTGTATCGCCTGTTCGAAGGCCGCGGTGGCGAGCGTTCGCCGCATGCGCTGGCGCACTGGCAGCAGGCGCTGCGCCTCGGCTGGCCGACGCGCAAGCATGAAAACTGGAAATACACGCCGCTGGAGAGCCTGCTGGAGCAGCAGTTCCTCGAGCCGCAGCCCGCATTGGTGAGCGCAGAGCAGCTCGAGGCGCTGGCGCTCGGCATCGATGCCTGCCGGCTGGTGTTTATCGACGGCCGCTACAGCGCCGCGCTGAGCGATGACGATCTGGGTGATTACCAGTTCGAGTTGACCGCCTACGGCACGCCACAGGCGCTGCCGGAGGCGATCCAACCGGAAATTTTCCTGCACCTGACCGAAAGCCTGGCGCAGGAAACCAGCCTGATTCGCCTGCCGGCCGACAAGGCCCCGGCTCGTCCGCTGTACCTGCTGCATATCAGCAGCGGACGCGGCGCCAGCGGGGAAGTGAACACCGTGCATCACCGCCATCATCTGGAGATTGGGCGCGGGGCCGAGGCGGAAGTGCTCGAACACTATGTCAGCCTGGGCGAGGCCGCGCACTTCACCGGTGCACGCCTGACCGCCAACGTGGCGGACAACGCCGGACTGTTGCATTGCAAGCTGGCGTTTGAGAGCCAGCCAAGCTACCACTTTGCCCATAACGATTTGGTCATTGGCCGCGACGCGCGGGTGAAAAGCGACAGCTTCCTGCTGGGCGCCGGCTTGACGCGGCATAACACCAGCGCGCAGCTGAACGGCGAAGGCGCGAACCTGGTGATCAATAGCCTGGTGCTGCCGGTGGGCAAAGAGATCTGCGATACCCGTACCTATCTGGAGCACAACAAGGGCTATTGCGAAAGCCGCCAGCTGCATAAAACCGTGGTCAGCGATCGCGGCAAGGCGGTGTTCAACGGCATGATCAAAGTGGCCAAGCACGCGATTAAAACCGACGGCCAGATGACCAACCATAACCTGCTGTTGGGTAAGGTGGCGGAAGTGGACACCAAGCCGCAGCTGGAGATCTACGCCGACGACGTCAAGTGCAGCCACGGCGCCACCGTAGGGCGCATCGATGAAGAGCAGCTGTTCTATCTGCAGTCGCGCGGTATCGACAAGCACGCGGCACAGCAGATGATCATCTTCGCCTTCGCCGCCGAGCTGACCGAAGGCATCGCCAACGACATCATCCGGGAGCGGGTGCTGGCACGCATCGCCCAGCGCCTGCCGGGGGAGGCTGCATGAGTTATCCGATTGAACGCGTGCGCGGCGATTTCCCGCTGCTGGCGCGTGAGGTGAACGGCCAACCGCTGGCCTATCTCGACAGCGCCGCCAGCGCGCAGAAACCGCAGGTGGTGATCGACCGCGAGCTGGATTTCTATCGCCACGGCTATGCCGCGGTGCATCGCGGCATTCACACCTTGAGCGCCGAGGCGACTCAGCAGATGGAAGCGGTGCGGGAACAGGCGGCGCGCTTTATCAACGCCGCCTCGGCGGAAGAGATGGTGTTCGTCAAGGGCACCACCGAAGGCATCAACCTGGTGGCCAACAGCTTTGGCCGCCACCTGCTGCAGCCGGGCGATGCGATTCTCATCACCGAGATGGAACACCACGCCAACATCGTGCCCTGGCAGATGCTGACGCAGGAGCGTGGGTTGCAGCTGCGGGTTTGGCCGCTGCAGCCCGACGGCACGCTGGATTTGGCGCGGTTGCCGGAGCTGGTCGACGCGTCCTGCAAACTGCTGGCGCTGACCGAGGTCTCCAATGTGCTGGGCACCGTCAACCCGGTGCGCGACATCATCGCCCGCGCCAGAGGCCTGGCGCCGGATCTGACGGTGCTGGTGGACGGCGCGCAGGCGGTGATGCACCAGCGCGTCGATGTCCAGGCGCTAGACTGCGATTTTTACGTGTTTTCCGGCCACAAGCTGTACGGCCCTTCCGGTATCGGCATGCTGTATGGCCGCCAGGCGCTGCTGCAGCAGATGCCACCGTGGGAAGGGGGCGGCTCGATGATCCGCCAGGTCAGCCTGACGGCGGGCACCACCTTCGCCGATCCGCCGTGGCGCTTCGAGGCGGGTTCGCCGAACACCGCCGGCATCATGGGGCTGGGGGCGGCGTTCGATTACGTCGAAGCCCTGGGTCTGAATGCGATCCACGATTATGAACAGTCGCTGATGCACTACGCGCTCGAGGCGCTCACGCAGGTGCCGACGCTGAAAATCTATGGTCCGGCACATCGGGCCGGGGTGATCGCCTTTAATTTGGGAGAACACCACGCCTATGACGTCGGCAGCTTCCTCGATCAGTATGGCATCGCCATTCGCACCGGCCATCACTGCGCCATGCCACTGATGGCGTTTTATCAGGTGCCGAGCATGTGCCGCGCTTCGCTGGCGTTATATAATACCCGCGAAGAGGTGGACCGGCTGGTGGCCGGGCTGCAACGCATTCATCAGCTATTAGGTTAGGCCGGGGCGCGTCCCCGGCGGTACAAAAGGATCCCCATGGCGAATTTGCCGGACAAAGATAAATTGGTGCGTAATTTCTCCCGCTGTCTGAACTGGGAGGAGAAATACCTGTACGTGATTGAACTTGGCGCCAAGTTGCCGCCGCTGGACGAGGCCGAGCGGCAGGCCGGCAACCTGATTTCCGGCTGTCAGAGCCAGGTGTGGATCGTGATGCGTCTCGATGAGCAGGGGCAGGTCGAGTTTCACGGCGACAGCGATGCGGCGATCGTCAAAGGGTTGCTGGCGGTGGTGTTTATTCTTTATCGTCAATTAACGCCACAACAGATCGTCGATCTCGATGTGCGGCCGTTTTTCGGCGAACTGGCGCTCAGCCAACATCTGACGCCTTCACGCTCGCAGGGGCTGGAGGCGATGATCCGTGCCATTCGCAGTAAAGCGGCGCAGCTGGCCTGATCCTTAACGCCTTTCTCCTCAAGGCTCATTGATATATTCGCTTTGTCAATGAGTCTTTACAATCCGTTGTTTTCCCCAGGAACCATCCCCCAATTCAGTGATATTTCAGCAGCTTACCTATTGACGTTTCGTTGACAATCAACGACGGCGATTACGTTATAACGTGTTGATTTTTAGAGAACTTATTGCCTTTGATGCCAGCATTGCTAGTATTAATCAGGTATTGTCTGATTTACCCACCGTCGGGCGCTCGTTAGCCTTGGGGGCGAACCGTCATAAAAAATATAGGGATGATAATGAAACGTGCGTTGAGTTTAATGGGCATGGTCTTCGCCACCGTACTGGCCGGCACGCAGGCCGCCAGTGCGACCGAGTACCCGCTGCCGCCGCCAGACAGCCGTCTGATCGGTGAAAACACCACTTATACCGTGCCAAACGACGGCCGTCCGCTGGAGGCGATCGCCGCCGACTACAAGATTGGCCTGCTGGGCATGCTGGAAGCCAACCCTGGCACCGACCCGTTCCTGCCCAAGCCAGGCACGGTGCTGACCATTCCGACCCAAATGCTGCTGCCTGACACTAAGCGTGAAGGGATTATCGTCAATCTGGCCGAGCTGCGTCTTTACTACTACCCGAAAGGCGAGAACAAAGTGATCGTCTATCCGATCGGCATCGGCCAGACCGGGATGCACACGCCGCTGGAAGTGACCTCCATCAGCCAGAAGATCCCTAACCCGACCTGGACGCCCACCGCCAACATCCGCAAGCGCTATCAGTCCCAGGGCGTGACGCTGCCTGCAGTGGTGCCGGCCGGGCCTGAGAACCCGATGGGGCTGTTCGCCCTGCGTCTGGCGATGGGGCGCGGTGAATACCTGATCCACGGCACCAACGCCAACTTCGGTATCGGCATGCGCGTCAGCTCCGGCTGTATTCGCCTGCGTCCGACGGACATCGAAGCGCTGTTCAATCAGGTGCCGCGTGGTACACGGGTGCAGGTGATCAACGATCCGGTGAAGATTTCGGTTGAGCCGGACGGCAAACGCTATGTGGAAGTGCACCAGCCGCTGTCGCGGGTAGAAAGCGACGATCCGCAGACCATGCCGATCGCGTTGTCTAAAGCGGAGAAAGCCTTTGCTGCGGATGGTCAGACCGATCGCGCCGTGTTCGATAGCGCGGTTGTACGCCGTTCTGGCATGCCGGTGCTGGTCAACGTAGGAGAGAGTCCGTCTGAGGTGAGTTTAACGCCTGCAGCGGCGCCTGCGGCGAATAAGAGCCCATTCAAGGCAGCGCCAATCAGTTCGGTGAACTAAGTTTGCAAGATTGAGCGGTCGAAGAGGGGTTCAGCGTGCTGAACCTCTTTTTTTGCCCGCTATGCAGGAAAAATCAGTCCAGGATACAGGCGAAAAAAAACGGCGCACAATGTGCGCCGTTTTCAATAACCAAAGCTATCTTACTTTTTGTAAGCGTGAGCTTGGTTGTCCAGACGCTGGTTAGCGCGTGCTGCGTCGTCTTTAGCAGCTTGAACGTCAGAACGCATTGCGTTCACGTCGTTGCTCAGCTGATCAACTTTAGCGTTCAGAGTCTGAACGTCAGAAGACAGTTGATCGATTTTAGCGTTGCTAGAGCAGCCAGCCAGCAGAGTGGAACCCAGGATTACCGCGCCCAGTACCAGTTTAGTACGATTCATTATAACACCCTCTAGATTGAGTTAATCTCCATGTAGCGTTACAAGTATTACACAAACTTTTTTCGAAAGAGAATAATTTTTTAGTGTTGAGGTGCTTTATTTTGATCGTTCGCTCAAACTTGCATCTGGTTTTACAAATTAGTTAAAAAAACGAGGGAAAACAGCCGGCTTCCATGGGACTACTCCGATTCTTTATTAGCTAAATAATGAGCGGTCCGCGGTTGCGTTTTGAGAAAAATAGGTTACTGCTGATAAAAAAAACGCCGCAAAGCGGCGTTTTGATCAAGGCAATTATGTCACGTTTTATATTACAGCACGTGTACCGAGGCAGTGTTGGTGGTGCCGCTCGGCACCAGCGCGCCGGAAACCATCACCACGACGTCGCCTTTTTGCGCCAGGCCGCTGGCCAGCGCGGCTTCTTTACCGATGCGGTAGAAGTCGTCGGTAGAAGCGATTTCCTTGACCATCTGCGGGATGACGCCCTTGCTCAGCACCAGCTGATGCGCGGTAGTCTCATTGGTGGTCAGCGCCAGGATCACCGCGTTCGGGAAGTATTTACGCACGGATTTCGCTGACTTGCCGCCGCTGGTGGCGACGACGATCAGCGGCGCGTCCAGTTTCTCGGCGGTTTCAACCGCGCCACGGCACACCGCTTCGGTGATGCGCAGCTTGCGGCGATCGTTCAGGGAGTCGATGCGGCTTGGCATCACGCGATCGGTGCGCTCGCAGATGGTCGCCATGATGTTGACCGCTTCCAGCGGATATTTGCCCTTGGCGCTCTCGCCGGACAGCATGACAGCATCGGTGCCGTCCAGGATGGCGTTGGCAACGTCGCCGGCTTCCGCACGGGTAGGGCGCGGGTTTTTGATCATGGAATCGAGCATCTGGGTGGCGGTGATCACCACTTTACGCGCACGGTTGCATTTTTCGATCATCATCTTCTGGGCGAAGATCACTTCTTCGACCGGGATCTCCACGCCCAGATCGCCGCGGGCAACCATGATGCCGTCGGACGCTTCGAGGATTTCGTCGAAGTTGTTCAGGCCTTCCTGGTTCTCGATCTTGGAGATGATCTGGATCTGCTCGCCGCCGTGCGCTTTCAGGTGCTCGCGGATCTCCAGCACGTCGGAACGTTTACGGATGAAGGACGCCGCCACGAAGTCGACGCCTTGCTCGCAGCCGAAGATCAGGTCGCGTTTGTCTTTTTCGGCCAGCGCAGGCAACTGGATGGACACGCCCGGCAGGTTGACGCCTTTGTTCTCGCCCAGATCGCCGTTGTTCAGCACCTTACAAACGACTTCGTTCTCGGTCACGTTGGTGACTTCCATGCCGATCAGGCCGTCGTCAACCAGCACGGTGTTACCGATCTTCAGGTCGGCGGCGAAGCCGGCGTAGGTGACCGCTACGCGATCGCTGTTGCCGATCACACTCTGGTCGGTGGTGAAGGTGAAGGTTTGGCCGGCGACCAGCGAGGCGTCTTTACCGCCTTCCAATTTCATGGTGCGAATTTCCGGGCCTTTGGTATCCAGCAGGATGCCGGCGTTGATACCGGTTTTCGCCATCACGGCGCGCATGTTCTTGATGCGGTTGCCGTGCTCTTCATAGTCGCCGTGAGAGAAGTTGAGACGCATCACGTTCATGCCCGCATTGAGCAGGTTGGTCAGCATTTCTTCCGATTCGGTTTTTGGACCGATGGTACAAACAATTTTGGTCTTTTTCATGGCGGAGTTTTCTACAAGTTGTGATGGATAAAAAACGAACTTGACCGGCGCTATTTACGCCGATAGGGAATTTGAGCCGTGCCTGGTGGTGAAAAACATAGTTAAGGATAGGTGACGACAGTTGAAGTGGGGCGGAAAAATTCAGCCCGCGCGGGGGCGCGGAGATGCTGCGCAACGGGGTGAGATGAAATCGTGTTGTTATTGCGTTTTCGCAGATCAAGGGCTGAAACCATTCAACTGATAGACGTTGCGCATTATAAAGGCTAAGCGGCGGGAAACAAAATAAAAAACCGCAGCGGTGTGGCGGATATGTCAAAACGGGGGCAAATGTGGCGCAAATGCAACGCGTTGCGTACAGCTTGTTGCGCAAATAACCTTGCTGTAAATACGGCTTAGCGCGTTTGCGGGATTTCCAGCAGCACGCCGGCGCTCAGGCAGAAGCAGCCGCTGGCGACGTTGGCCGGCAGGATCAGGCTCTCGCCGGCCCGTACTGTCCGCGTATCGCCGCCGAGGGTGAACTCGAATTCACCCGATATCACCCGGGTTTGCAGCGCATGCGGGGGCTTTTGCAGTTGGCCAAAGGCGCCGGCCTCGAAACGCACTTCCGCCGCCGGCGAACCGTCGCTCATCACCCCTTCACGGCGGGCAAGGCCATTGTCGAGCGGTAAAAAGGCGGTTTTGGCGGTGAAGGTGGTCATGTGGCGTTCCTGATGGTGGATGGCGGTAGTTCGGCGCAATCGACATGAGAAATCGAGCGGTCGAGCAGAGACGAAACAACGGGAAGTATAACGCGATAGGGGGAGAGATAAATCAGCAATATGGTGCGTCCGAGTGGACTCGAACCACCGACCCCCACCATGTCAAGGTGGTGCTCTAACCAACTGAGCTACGGACGCACTGCACTGCTTCTGGAATTTGGTGCGTCCGAGTGGACTCGAACCACCGACCCCCACCATGTCAAGGTGGTGCTCTAACCAACTGAGCTACGGACGCACTGTACTGCTTCTGGAATTTGGTGCGTCCGAGTGGACTCGAACCACCGACCCCCACCATGTCAAGGTGGTGCTCTAACCAACTGAGCTACGGACGCATCTTTTCCTGTCTGTCATGGCTGACAGCGGGGACGAATATTAACGAGCTACCTGCGCGCTGGCAAGGGGAAAAGCGCAATTTTATTCGGTATTTCACGCGATTGCTGAGGTTGTGCGCAGTCCGGCGTTTTTTTCCGCAAACCGCAGCCCGGCCGGGGATGAAACCGGCCGGGAGCGAATTCAGCGCGTGGATCGCTGCAGGATGACGGCGGTCGGCTGTTTCTGCAGCCAGCGCATACGCAGCGCCATCATGATGGCGGCGAAGGTCAGGCCAATGATAAAGCCGATCCAGAAGCCGCTTGGCCCCATTGCCGGCACCACCACGTCGGTTAACGCCAGCAGATAGCCGCTCGGCAGGCCCAATACCCAATAAGCGATAAAGGTGATGAAGAAGATCGCTCGGGTGTCTTTATAACCACGTAGCACGCCGCTGCCGATCACCTGGATCGAGTCCGAAATTTGGTACAGCGCCGCCAACAGCATCAGCTGCGAGGCCATAGCCACCACCGCCGGGCTGTCGTTGTACAGCAGGGCGATCGGTTCGCGCAAGGTGGCGGTAAACAGCGCGGTGCAGACGGCCATGGTGATGCCGACGCCGATGGCGGAATAGGCGGCGACGCGCGCGCCTTCGACCGAGCCTTCCCCCAGACGATAACCGACGCGGATGGTGGCGCCGACGCCCAGCGACAGCGGCAGCACGAACATCAGCGCGCTGAAGTTAAGCGCGATCTGGTGGCCGGCGACCGCGACGATCCCGAGCGGCGAAACCAGCAACGCCACCACGGCGAACAGCGTGACTTCGAAGAACAGCGCCAGCGCCACCGGCATGCCGATGCCGATCAGGCGCTTCAGCGCTGCCCAGTCCGGGCCGCCGAGATCGCCGGCCTGGCGTTTGATGTCGCGCTGCGACGGCGCGCGCTTCACGTACCAGCGCATCATCAGGAACATGATCCAGTAGACGCTGCCGGTGGCGACGCCGCAGCCGACGCCGCCGAGTTCCGGCATGCCGAACTTGCCGTAGATGAAGATGTAGTTGATCGGGATATTCACCAGCAGGCCGAGGAAGCCGATCACCATGCCGGGCTTGGTTTTAGACAACCCCTCGCACTGGTTGCGCATCACCTGGAAGAACAGGTAGCCCGGCGCCCCCCACATGATGGCGTGCAGGTAGCCGACGGCTTTATCCGCCAGCTGCGGATCGATGTTGTGCATCATGTCGATGACGAACTTGCAGTTATACAGCACGACGATCAGCAGTACGGAGACGCCGGAGGCCAGCCAAAAACCCTGGCGCACCTGATGGCCGATACGATCGCGGCGGCCGGCACCGTTGAGCTGAGCGATAACCGGGGTCAACGCCAGCAGCAGACCGTGGCCGAACAGGATGGCCGGCAGCCAGATTGAGGTGCCGACCGCCACCGCCGCCATGTCGGTGGCGCTGTAAGCGCCGGCCATGATGGTATCCACCACGCCCATAGCGGTTTGCGATATTTGCGCGATAATGACCGGGATAGCGAGAGCCAATAAACTACGCGCTTCAATTAAGTACTTCTGCACGCATACACCTTTTCTATTTATATATGTGGGAGGGAGGGCTGCCGCGAGAGGACAACAATTAAAATAGCGGAATTTTGTCAAAAAGATTGTACCTGCTCGGCGTCGTTAAGCAAACGCCGCAGATAAATAGTTATTAAATGCGCAGCCATTCCTTTTTTACCGTCGCGGATTTGGTTTTCAGCGCCAACTGGGGCAAACTGCCGGTAGCGTTTTAACCTATTTAGCAAGAAGAGGCACATATGTTCACCGGTATCGTACAAGGCACCGCGCCGCTGGTCGCCATTGATGAGAAACCCAATTTCCGCACCCACGTGATCGAAATGCCTACCGAGCTGCTGCCGGGGCTGGAGCTGGGCGCGTCGGTGGCCCATAACGGCTGCTGCCTGACCGTCACCGCGGTGGAAGGCAACCGCGTCAGCTTCGATTTGATCAAAGAAACGTTGCGCCTGACCAACCTCGGCGATCTGGCGCTGGGCGACATCGTCAATATCGAGCGCGCGGCGAAGTTCAATGATGAAATTGGCGGCCATTTGATGTCCGGCCATATTATCTGCACGGCGGAGGTGGCCAAGATTTATACCTCGGAAAATAACCGCCAGGTATGGCTGCGCATGCCGGATGCGGAATTGATGAAATATGTGCTGCACAAAGGTTTCATCGGCATCGACGGCATTAGCCTGACCATCGGCGAAGTGGTGAATAACCGTTTCTGCGTGCACCTGATCCCGGAAACGCTGGATCGCACCACGCTGGGTAAAAAACGCCTCGGTGACAAGGTGAACATCGAGATCGATCCGCAAACGCAGGCGGTGGTGGACACCGTCGAGCGCGTGCTGGCCAACCGGGAAGCGACGCTGGCGGCGGCGGTGGCGCCGGCGCACAAAGACTGACAGCGATTCGGGCGTTGCCGCCGGAATCGAATCATAAGCAGAGAGGAGAAACGCGTGAAGTTTTATGGGAAAACGTTGTTGTTAACCGCGTTGCTGGCGCTGAGCGCCTGCAGCAGTTCGCCTGAGCAGGGCGCGGGCGCGCAAATGGCCGATGCGGACGATACCTGTGGCGCATCACAGTATCAAAACTTCGTCGGCAAACCGATGACCTCGCTGGAAGGCGTACGGATCGACGCCAAGGTGCGAGCCATTCCGTACAACTCTGCCGTCACCATGGATTTCAACCTGCGCCGCCTGAACTTCCTTGGCGACAGCGACGATAAAATCATCCGCGTTTACTGCGGCTAAGCCGTACGCTTCGAACGAGCAAAAAAGGCCCCGGCGATGTGACTACCGGGGCCTTTTTTGTCGGGCAAGTGGCTTAGCGGGCGACGCGGATGCCGCCTTCAACGCCTTTCGGGCTGAATACCACCTGCCACAGTTGCAGATCGCGCGCCCGGAACGCGCCGGCGCAGGCGTTCAGGTAATAGCTGAACATCCGCTCGAAGCGTTCGGAGTAGCGCGGGGCAAGCTGCGGCCACGCCTGTTTGAAGCGCTCGAACCAGGCCATCAGCGTGCGATCGTAGTCGGCGCCGATGTTGTGCCAGTCTTCCATCACGAAATGGCCTTCGCTGGCTTCGGCGATATGGCTCACTGAAGGCAGGCAGCCGTTCGGGAAGATATATTTGTTGATCCACGGATCGACGTTCATGTCGGTTTTGTTGGAACCGATGGTGTGCAGCAGGAACAGGCCGTGCGGCGCTAAATTGCGTTCTACCACATTGAAATAGGTGCGGTAGTTTTTCGGCCCGACGTGCTCGAACATGCCGACCGAGACAATGCGATCAAACTGCTGATGAAGATCGCGATAATCCTGCAGCAGGATCTGCACATCCAGCCCGGCGCAGCGAGCCTGGGCCAGCTTCTGTTGTTCGGCGGAAATGGTCACGCCGACCACCGACACGCCGTAATGCTTCGCCGCATAGGCGGAGAGGCCGCCCCAGCCGCAGCCGATGTCCAGCAAGCGCATGCCCGGCTGCAGCTGCAGTTTTTCGCAGATCATCCGCAGCTTCGCTTCCTGCGCTTCCTCCAGCGTGGTGGCGTCTTTCCAATAGCCACAGGAATACTGCATGTAAGGATCGAGCATCAGGGTAAACAGATCGTTGCCGAGATCGTAATGTTCTTTGCCGACGATCCAGGCGCGCTTTTTCGATTGCAGGTTGGTCAGGCGCGCGGCGGCGATCCGCAGGGTATCTTTCAGGTGGTGGGGAAGTTTCTTCTCCAGCCCGGCGCTGACCACGCGCTGGAAGAATATATCCAGCCGTTCGCACTCCCACCAACCGTCCATATAACTTTCGCCGAGGCCCAGTGACCCTTGTTGCAAAACGCGTTTAAAGAATTCGGGATTTTTAACCTGAATATCGAAAGGGCGCGATCCATTGATTTCGATACCGGCCAGACCGAGCATTTCGTGCGCGATGCGATACCACTGGTTATCCTGGATGCTCAGATCTTCTATACACGATGAACTCATAGCTTCTCCATCACCTTCTTCTGACTGATGACCCGTTAGGAAACAGCTTAGACAATTTCTGCGGGTGCATACGTATACCGACGGGAAATAAGCCCGCGGCGTCTGATATCCGACTATGAACAGAGGAAATTTAAAGAAACGACCCGACGCAAATGGCGCAGGATAAACGCCTCTTTAAAAAAGAGTGTGACGCAAGACGCGTACACAAGAGCTAATTGAGATATAGAGATTATAAGGTGTTACTTTATAAAGTTGTTTTTGAGTATAGGCGTGCCGAGGCGTTGACTCAACTGTAAATCGCACTCGGCGCGCATATTCTTTAAGTGATTATTAAGCTTGGCAATTATGACGCTGAGTTAGCATGTTTCCGCTGCGCCTTTTGCTGCGCATCGCCCGCTTTTCCCCGCTGGAGGAAATAGCCCAGCGCGGCGAGGATCACCGTAGACACCATCACCGTCACCGTCGCCAGCAGCGGCTGGGCAATAAACGCCGACACCAGCATGCTCGCCACAAAACACAGCCCCAACTGCAGCGTATTTTGCAGCGCGGCGGCTTTGCCGCTGCTTTCCGGGAACGGCATCAGCGCATTCGCCACCATGATCGGGTAGCCCGCGCCGTTGACCAGCGCCATCACGCAGAACGGGATCAGCAGCGTGGTGAGCGTCGGAGTGGTTACGGTCGCCACCAGATACAGCGCCACCATGCTGACACCATAAGCTACCAGCAGCCACGGCAGCAGGGTTTTGCCATTGATGCGTTTGAGCGCGGCGCGGCAGCCATAGCCCCCCAGCAGGAAAGCCAGCGTCTGCGGCACATAGCTCAGACCAATGTCGCTTGGGCCATAGCCCATATCACCGAGGATGAACGGCGAGCCGGTCAACCAGGCAAAGAAGCCGGCCGAGCAGGCGGCGTACATGGCGACGTTGCCGCTGAACACCGGGGATTTCAATAATTGCCAAAAACTGACGCTGCTTTTTGGCGCATCGGCGGCGGGTTGAGTTTTGGCGCGATCTTTGAGCAGCAACGTCGGCAGCAGCAGCAGGGCGGTGATGGCCAGCAACACGGCGAAGATCGCACGCCAGCTGGCGTGGTTAAGCAGCCAGGCGCCAAGCAGCGGCGCCAGCGCCGGCGACAGCGCGACCAGCGGCATGATGGTGGCGAATACGCGATTGGCCTGGCCTTCGCGATAGCGGTCGACCACCAGCGCTTGCCAGATGGCGGCGGCGGAACAGACGCCGACGGCCTGAATAAAGCGCAGTATCCAGAGCTGCACGGCATTTTCCACCCACAGCATGCCCAGGCAGCCGAACGCGAACAGCGTCAGGCCAATCAATAATACCGGTTTGCGGCCCAGCCGGTCGGAGAGCGGCCCCCACAGCAGCTGCGCGAAGGCGAAGCCGGCCAGAAATATGCTCAGGCTGGCGCTGACCGCGCCGGCGGAAATTTGCAGTTCCTCCCGCATGGCGCCAAAGGCGGGCAGGTACATATCGGTCGCCAGATAACCCAGCATGCTCAGGCCGGCGAGATAGAACATAAAACCAAAGGAGTTTCGCATGGTATTTCTCGTTAATATTTTAGTGTCGCAGGTTTTTAGCGCCGGCCAGTGTATCCGGCTGGATCTCTGCTTGTGAAACGGTAATATTTGCAAAGTGCTGTTAAAAAAATTGAAGGCAAAGCGATGTGGTCTGAATATTCTCTTGAAGTGGTTGACGCGGTGGCGCGCACCGGCAGTTTCAGCGCGGCGGCGCAGGAGCTGCACCGGGTGCCGTCGGCGGTGAGCTACACCGTGCGGCAGTTGGAACAATGGCTGGCGGTGCCGCTGTTTGAGCGGCGTCACCGTGATGTGGAGCTGACGCCGGCCGGCGCGTTATTTATCAAGGATGCGCGAGCTGTTATCAAAAAAATGCTCGACACACGCCGCCATTGTCAGCAGGTGGCTAACGGGTGGCGCGGTCAGCTGAATATCGCCGTGGACATCATCGTCAAACCGCAGCGCAGCCGCCAACTGGTGCTGGATTTCTACCGCCATTTCCCCGACGTTGAACTGATGTTGCAACCCGAGGTGTTTAACGGCGTGTGGGATGCGTTGGTGGACGGCAGGGCGGATATGGCGATCGGTGCCACCCGCGCGGTGCCGGTCGGCGGCGGCTTCGCCTTTCGCGACATGGGGGATATGAACTGGCTGTGCGTGGTCAGCCCGCAGCACCCGCTGGCGCAATTGGCAGGGGCGTTGAATGACGATCGGCTTAGGCCGTACCCTGCGCTTTGTCTGGAGGACACTTCGCGCAATCTGCCCAAGCGTGTCACTTGGACGCTGGATAACCAGCGGCGGCTGGTGGTGCCGGACTGGACCTCGGCGTTCGACTGTCTGTGCGCCGGGCTGTGCGTCGGTATGATGCCGGCGCATCTGGCGCTGCCGCGGGTGCAGCGCGGTGAGTTGAAGGCGTTGCAGCTGCAGCAGCCGTTTCCCGCCAGCCCGTGCTGCCTGACCTGGCAGCAGGATAAACCGTCACCGGCGATGAGCTGGCTGCTGGCGTATCTGGGCGATGGGGAGACGCTGAATCAGGAGTGGCTGAGTGAGGTGGAGCCGGAAGCTGCGCAGGCTTCCGGCGCGGGGGATTAGCGGCGGTAGTCGATGAACGGGCCGTCGGCGACCGAGCGGCGTTCGATCAGCTTCGGATGCACTTCGATCACCTGCGACTCTTCGCGCTTGCTGATGATGCGATCTAGCAGCATGGTGAAGGCCATTTCGCCCAGGCGCTCTTTCGGCTGGTGAATGGTGGTCAGCGCCGGGGTGAAGTAGCGGGCGTTGCGCACATTGTCGTAGCCGATCACGGAAATATCCTGCGGCACGCGCAGGCCCAGCTCGTCGGCGGCGCAGATGGCCCCCATCGCCATGATATCGCCGCCGCAGAATACCGCGGTCGGCCGCTGTTTTTGCGACAGGATTTGGTGCATCGCCTTATAGCCGGACTCCGGCTCGAAGTCACCCTGGACGATCCACTCTTCGCGAATGTCGATATTCGCTTCCTGCAGCGCCTTCATAAAGCCCTGGTGACGGCCACCGCCGGTGTTGCGTGACAGTTGGCCGGGAATGGCGCCGATATCGCGGTGGCCGCGCTCGATCAGGTAACGGCCGGCCAGATAGCCGCCTTCGAACGCGTTATCGATGATGGTATCGGTGAAGTCGCCGCGCGCGGCGCCCCAGTCCATCACCACCATCGGGATGTTACGGTAGTCTTCCAGCATGCCCAGCAGCTGATCCGGATACTCGGAGCACATGACCAGCAGGCCGTCGACGCGCTTTTGCGCCAGCATCGCCAGGTAGGCGCGCTGCTTGTCGAGATTATTGTGCGAGTTGCACAGGATCAGGGTGTAGCCTTTGCTGTAGCAGCTGTTTTCCACCGCCTCGATCACTTCGGCAAAGTAGGGGGCTTCGCTCGAGGTGGCCAGCAGGCCGATCGACTTGGTGTGATTGACTTTCAGGCTGCGCGCCACGGCGCTCGGCGAGTAGTGCAGCTCTTTAATGGCGGCCCACACGGCCGCTTTGGTCTCTTCGGCGACGAAACGAGTCTTATTGATGACGTGCGAAACGGTGGTGGTGGAAACGCCCGCGCGTTTGGCCACATCTTTAATCGTTGCCATGTAAGGAATGACTCCTGAACTCACATGTTTACAGCATGTAAGTGTGATGTTAATCGTTTGCCTACGTAGATCCTTCTCCAGAGAAGCGAAAACTGAGTTTTTAGTGTGTTGAAGTCTTCAGCGCTTAATCAGGAGGGGCATGAATGCCGGTACGCAGTTGTGAACTGCGAATTTTGTCGCATATTGAACAAAAGTGGAAGAGGTAATCGAGATTATAAACCGGGAAATGATAACAAGATTTTATCGGCGAACTGTGGGAAAATGATTTGACGTACTAATTGTGCGCCTTTTATCCTTAGGAAAGCCCATTTTAAAGGAGTTGTCATGGATACCGAATTGAAGATGTCGCTGTTCACTACCGTCTGCGCGCTGGCGGTCATTATCGCTTTCAGCTTCGTTGCCGCGTTGAACTGATTTACCCCCGGTTATAAAAAAGGCGCAGCCAGGCTGCGCCTCATCACCTCAGAACCTGCGCTTACGCCAGGTTTTCCGCTGCGAAGGTCCAGTTGACCAACGCCCAGAAGTTTTCCAGGTATTTTGGACGCGCATTGCGGTAATCGATGTAATACGCATGTTCCCACACGTCAACGGTCAGCAGCGGTTTGTCTTCACCGGTCAGCGGGGTGGCCGCGTTGGAGGTGTTGACGATCGCCAGCGCGCCGTCCGGTTTTTTCACCAGCCAGGTCCAGCCGGCACCGAAGTTTTTCACTGCGGCATCGGTGAACTGCTCTTTGAACGCAGCGAAAGAGCCGAAGGATTTGACGAGCGCTGCCGCCAGTTCGCCCTGCGGTTCACCGCCGCCCTGTGGTGACAGGCAGTGCCAGTAGAAGGTGTGGTTCCACACCTGCGCGGCGTTGTTGAAGACGCCGCCGTTAGAGGTCTTGATGATCTCTTCGAGCGATTTGCCCTCGAACTCGCTGCCTTTCACCAGGTTGTTCAGGTTAACCACGTAGGTGTTGTGGTGCTTGCCGTAGTGGTATTCCAGGGTCTCGGCGGAGATGTGCGGCTCGAGCGCGTTTTTCTCATACGGTAATGCAGGTAATTCAAACGACATTGCTTCCTCCTTTACAGCGCCATTCGCCTCTCGCCGGGCGAGAGTCATATGGGCCGTTTTTTATTGTGGTCATTCAATCTTAACAATTTTCATCATAAAAAACAGGAAGAAAAGCGAGAAATGCGCGTGGGGAGGTGCGATGGGCGATAGCTTGAGCAGGCGGTTGCGACCGGGGCCGCAACCGCACAGAGCAGGGAATTAACGGATAGTTTTCGGCGTTACTACGCGGCGTGCGCCGATGTAGTGGTTCTGCCAATAGTCGTTGTCGAGCTGGCTGATGCGGATCTCTTCACCGGTGCGCGGTGACTGGATGAATTTGCCGTTGCCGAGGTAGACGCCAACATGGTCCGCCACGCCGCGGTTGTTGATGCGGAAGAACACCAGATCGCCGCTTTCCAGTTCGCTTTTCTTGATCGGCGCCGCGTCGCGCAGGTGATACATCTCGTTGGCGGTGCGCGGCATTTTGATTTTCACCACGTCTTTATAGGCGTAATAGATAAGGCCGCTGCAGTCGAAGCCGGTGCGCGGCGAACTGCCGCCCCAGCGATAAGGCTTGCCCATCTGATCCATCAGCTTGGCCATCGCGGTCTGCTTGGCGTGTTGGTAGCGTTTTTTGTGCGCCGGGCTAAGTTTTAACGGCTTCTCGTCACGCACCAGTTTAGCGGTGGCCATACCGGCTTCGCGGTGGCGACCATAGCCTTTTTTATAGCCCTTCTTCGGCGGGGTGACTTTAATCTTGGCAGTTTTCTGCGCTTTGGCCTTGGGTTTTGCGCTGGCGATCTTTTTCGCGCTTTTCTCGCTTTTCGCCTTGGCGGTCTTGGTTTTTTTCGCGGGGGCCGTCACTTTGGCTTTTTTAGCGGCTTTGTCCGCTTTCTTTTTTCTGCGGTCATCGGGCCGCGCTTCATTAGCATGGCTTTTACGCTGCTCGGCGGCAACACGCGCCTGTGGCGCAGCGTGCGCCAAATTGAAGAAGAGCTGCGTAAACAGCAGCGCAAAGAGCGTAAGAATTAAACGCATGTCGACGTCACCAACCTTGGCCCCGAAGCGGATATCGAAAGAGTTACAGTATTCCCGAATTTCGCCATATAAAACAGCGAAGAACTCATAAATAATAATCCATATTGTGAGAAAACGTTAATGACATTTTTTTTGTTTCAAAATCAGCCTGTTGGTGTATAAAAAAGCGCCAGTCGGCGGTGGCGGATATAATTAAGTCGCGCCGTCATCGCGGCGCAATATATTAGTGAAATGGTCGGATTAAAAATGTTATTCTCAACGTATGTTTTGACCGGAATGACGTGGCCGGTGAAACGCGATCGGCGGCGGGCGAATATCCTTGCAAAAGATGGCGTTTTCTTGCGACTGTTCCAGCCGCTACAATAGCCCGCGTGATGCATGTTGTAGCCATGAAATGTGGCTTGAGGAAGCAATAAATGACGACGACACTTGAAAAAATTCAGCACCAGATCGCTGAAAACCCGATTCTGCTGTACATGAAAGGTTCGCCAAAGCTGCCGAGCTGTGGCTTCTCCGCGCAGGCAGTGCAAGCGCTGTCCGCCTGCGGCGAGCGTTTCGCCTACGTGGATATTCTGCAAAACCCGGACATCCGCGCCGAATTGCCAAAATACGCCAACTGGCCGACGTTCCCGCAGCTGTGGGTAGACGGTGAGCTGGTCGGCGGTTGCGATATCATCATCGAAATGTATCAGCGCGGCGAACTGCAGCAGCTGATCAAAGAAACGGCAGAAAAGTATAAAGCGCAGGAAGACCAGCAGTCTTAATCGACAGGCTTGTGGTTATCGCGTAACGGGCGGCGCCAGTGCAAACTGGGCCGCCTTTTTTGTTGGGCTTATTCAGCGAGATCGCCGGCGGGCAGCGGCCAGCCGCCGAGACGTTTCCAGCGGTTAACCAGCTCGCAAAACAGCAGGGCGGTTTGCTCGGTGTCGTACAGCGCAGAGTGCGCCTGGCTGCTGTCGAACGGCATACCGGCGGCGATGCAGGCTTTCGCCAACACCGTTTGGCCCAGCACCAGGCCGCTCAGCGCAGCGGTGTCGAAGGTGGCGAACGGATGGAACGGATTGCGCTTCAGGCCGGCACGTTCGGCCGCGGCCATCAGGAAGCTGTGATCGAAGTTGGCGTTGTGCGCCACGATAATGGCCCGGTTACATCCGCGGTCCTTGAGCCCTTTGCGCACCGCTTTGAAAATGGCGTGCAGCGCGTCGTATTCGCTGACCGCGCCGCGCAACGGGTTGTGCGGATCGATGCCGTTAAACGCCAGCGCTTCCGGCTGCAGGTTGGCGCCCTCGAAAGGCTCCACGTGGAAGTGCAGGGTCTCGTCCCGCTGCAGCCAGCCATCTTCATCCATTTTCAGCGTCACGGCGGCGATCTCCAGCAACGCATCGGTATTGGCGTTGAAGCCGGCGGTTTCAACATCTATTACTACGGGATAAAACCCACGAAAACGACCACTCAGGGCGTTAAGATCACTTTTTTCGGCCATCAGTTTCTTATCTTCATCGAATGCAGCGCGCATTATGGCAAATTTTGCGCCCGGTTGCAGGCGCTATCGCGCGGAGAATCAGCAGGGCGCCAGCGCGCCCTGAAGGGGTGGCTTAATGGCCGAGGCCCTGACCGGCGTGTTTGTTTTCGATCAGCTCAATTTTGTAGCCGTCCGGATCTTCGACGAAGGCGATCACCGTGGTGCCGCCTTTCACCGGGCCGGCTTCGCGGGTGACCTTGCCGCCTGCGCGACGGATGCTGTCGCAGGTGGCGGCAACGTCGTCTACGCCCAATGCCAGGTGGCCGAAGGCGGTGCCCATGTCGTAGCTGTCGGTGCCCCAGTTATAGGTCAGTTCGATAACCGCGCCTTCGCTCTCTTCCGTATAGCCGACGAAAGCCAGGGAGTATTTGTACTCCGGGTTTTCGCTGGTGCGCAGCAGACGCATGCCTAATACCTTGGTGTAAAAGTCGATGGCACGTTGCAGGTCACCGACGCGGATCATGGTATGGAGTAAGCGCATAATTCCTCTGAATTGACTGTGCCGTGGCAGACGGCGGGTGGATTGAAGCACAAGCGAGTATAGCCTTGTCCTACAAGGGAATTCAATGTGACGAATGAGTGACAATGTCACCTGTCGGGGTTGGAGCGGTGGTGTTTAAATATTGATCGAGCGTACCGATCGATACGAAGTAATTGATCTGCACAATCAATTATCAATTCCCCACATAACCGTGTAGAAATTGAACTGCAGCATAAACAACACCAGGGAACCCCGGCCCGCCTTGTGCGGGCCTTTTTGCGCGCGGCGCATAAAAAACGGCCATGCGATTGCGTGGCCGTTGGGGTCAGGACGGGTTACTTCGCCAGAAACGGATAGTCGGTATAGCCTTCGGCACCGCCGCCGTAGAAGGTTTCTGGCTTAGGTTCGTTCAGCGGGGCGTGCTGACGGAAACGCTCGACCAGATCCGGGTTGGCGATATAGCTGCGGCCGAAGGCCACCGCGTCGATGAAGCCTTTTTCGATTAACGCTTCGGCTTTTTCGGCGGTGTAGGCGCCAGCGCCGACGATCACCCCTTTAAAGTGGGCGCGCACCGAGTCGCGGAAGGCGTCGGAATACGGCTTGCCACCGGCCCAGTCCGGTTCGGAGATGTGCAGGTAAGCGATGTTGCGCTTATTCAGCTCTTCCACCAAATACAGCGCCGCTTCTTCCTGATCTTCACCGTTGTCCAGCCCATTGAACGGCCCAAGCGGCGAGATACGAATACCGATGTGCTCGGAACCCCATTCGGCAATGGTGGCATCGACCACTTCCAGCGTCAGGCGGGTGCGGTTCTCAATGCTGCCACCGTATTGATCGGTACGTTGGTTGGAAGCCGGTGACATGAACTGGTGCAGCAGATAGCCGTGGGCCGCATGCAGTTCGATGAAGTCGAAGCCGGCGTCACGCGCGTTGGCGGTCGCCTGGCGGAAATCGTTAACGATGCCCGGGATCTCGCTGGTTTCCAGCGCGCGCGGCGTAGAGGTCGGTACGCGTACCCAGGCGCCGGTTTCATCACGCACGGTGGTGCGGGTGTCGGCGTTGATGGCCGAAGGCGCGACCGGCGCTTGCCCGCCCGGCTGCAGGCTGGCGTGGGAGATGCGGCCTACATGCCACAGCTGTACGGCGATGTGGCCGTTTTTGTCGTGTACCGCCTGCGTGATGTGTTTCCACGCGGCGATCTGTTCCGGGGTATGCAGGCCTGGCGCACCGGCGTAGCCTTTCGCCTGGAAGGAGATCTGCGTCGCTTCGGTCACGATCAGGCCGGCGCTGGCGCGCTGCGCATAATATTCCGCCATCAGTGGCGTAGGAATATCGCCCGGTTCGATGCTGCGCAGACGCGTCAGCGGAGCCATAAACACGCGGTTGGGCAGGGTGACGGCGCCAACCTTCAGCGGAGAGAGCAATTTTTCAGTCTTCATAGTGCATCCTGTATTTAATAGACCGGTCGTCTAGTGGTGGGCGATAAAAAAACACGAACTGCATTTTCACGAAAAAAGACGGTGGTGTTACGGCTGCTGCGGCGGGCGCAGCAGCAACTCGATGCTTTCCAGCGCGCTGGTTAACGGCGCCAGCGAATGGCGGATCTTGGCGCGCAGCGAGGCGCCGAGCCACAGTGAATACAGCGTTTCTGCGGTCGCCGCGGGGCTCATGGCCACCGACAGCGAGCCCTCGGCGATACCGCGCTCGATGGCTTCCTGCAGGTGGCCGATCACGCGAGCGGTGCCCGTTTCCAGCGCATGGCGCATCGGTTCCGACAGATCGCTCACCTCGGCGGAAAGCTTCACCGCCAGGCAGGCGTTATGGCATTCGCTGCGGCAGTGATAGCTGATAGCCTGGGCGTAATAGCCGAGCAGCTGGTGGCGGGCATCGCCGCGTCTGTCGGCAAACAGCGCCTGCATCTGTGCATCATAATGCGTGAAATAGCGTTGCAGCATCGCTTCGCCGAAGGCTTCCTTCGAGCGAAAATAGTGGTAGAACGAGCCTTTCGGCACACCCGCGGTAGCCAGCAGTTCGCTCAGCCCCATGCCGGTAAAGCCCAGGCGCAGGCTGAGGGTTTCGCCGGTGGCGAGCAGATGTTCACGTGTATCCACGTTGCAATGCGTTGATTTGGTCATCATGGCGCCGAGCATAATAGACCGATTGGTCTAGGTCAATGGGAATAAAAAAACCGGCGCACAAAACGCCGGTTGTCTGCAAACTATTGTGCCCCAGTGGCACACGGAAGTTAAGCGCTACGCCGCGTTGCGGCAACGCTGCAGGATATCCAACTGGGATTGATATTCGCGGGTCTGTACGTTCAGCATGCCCAACAGGGTGTGGAACAGGTTGTCCTGCGACACGTCGTCCTTTTCCGCCAGCGTGTTCAGGCACTGGCGATCAATGCCGAAATTGCGCTGATAGTCGGCAGACATCCACATCAGGAAAGGCACGTGCGTTTGCTGACTCGGCGCGAAGACATAAGGCGTGCCGTGCAGATACATGCCGTTTTCCCCCAGCGATTCGCCGTGATCGGATAAATAGACCAGTGCGGTATTGAACCGATCGTCATACTGCCGCAGCAGCTTGATGGTGGCATCGAGCATTGCGTCGGTATACAGGATTGAGTTGTCGTAGGTGTTCACCAGCTGTTCATGACTGCAATCCTGGATCTGGTTGCTGTTGCAGGTTGGCGAAAACGTCTGGAATTCTGGTGTGCTGCGGCGGTAGTAAGCCGGGCCGTGGCTGCCCATCTGGTGCAGCACGATCACGCCGTCGTCTTTCAGGCTATTGATGTAGTCGTTCAGCTTGTACAGCAGCACGTTGTCCATGCAAACCTCACCGTCACAGTCCTGCGGCAGTTTCAGCTTGGTCATGTCCACGTGCGGCACCCGGTCGCAGGCACCTTTGCAGCCGCCGTCATTATCGCGCCACAGCACATTGACGCCGGCATGCGCCAGCACGTCGAGCATGCCTTCTTGATGCGTTGCCTGAGTCGCGTCGTACTCCTTGCGGGGCATGTTGGAGAACATGCAGGGTACGGAGATCGCCGTTTCGGTGCCGCAGGAACTGGCGTTCTTGAAGTAGACCACGTCGTCCTGCTTCAGGCGCGGGTTGGTTTCGCGCCCGTAACCTCCGAGGGAGAAGTTTTCGGCGCGGGCGGTTTCGCCCACCACCAGGATCACCAGCGTTTTCTTGGTCTGCTTGGCGATCAGCGGCCCTTTACGCGCGTCTTCACCGATCTTGACCAGCGGCAGATTGCGGGTGAAGTAACGCTGTTCGGTAAACTTGATGGTGCCGGCCACGAAGTTGGAAGGCGTCAACATCTTCACCACGCTTTTATTGTTGCGGATCAGCGAAGCGTAGTCTTTGTAGAACAGCGCGGCGACGATCAGGATCACCACCAACGACAGCATGACGTTAGCGGCGCGCAGCCCGACCATGTACCACCAGGGGCGAGTCTGGCGAATTTGGGTGAAGCAGACCGCTACCGCCGGCAGAATGCCGAGCAGCGCCAGCCACAATCCCATGCGCGGCGTCAGCAGCGCGGTCGCCTCCTGCGGGTTGGTTTCGAAGGCGTTTTGCATCATGTTGCCGTCGATCACCACACCATAGCTGAACATGAAATAGTTGGCTGCGGCGCTGCCGAGCAAGAAAAAGATGATCAACGGCTTACGCAGGTAGGGCACGGTCAACACGCTGAAGATAATATTCAGCGCACAGAAGATCACCACCGGCATGCTCGCCGCGAAAATCACGCTGTGGACGCTATCGAAGGTGATATACGACCAGGCGCGATGCAGGAATAACGCGTTTTGAAATAGAGTGAAGAACAGGGCGGTGGCGAGGGTAAAACCGAGGCTGTTGCACTGTAAGCGTTGACGTAACCACATTGCCAATGTCGGGATCCTGAAAGTAGATAATGTCGTGAAATCTACCGGATGAAACTTAAGAAAACCTTAGAAATTCAGAATACTGGCGACGGAGAATACGTGAAAACCGCCAGGCCTTATGGCCTGGCGGTGGGGCAGTTTAGTAGGCGGCGGTGAATTGCGCGCGAATAAATTGAGGTTTTTCAATCTCATCAACGATAGCGACCGCCAGATCTTCCACCGAAATGCTGGCCGGCGCGTCGCCGTTCATCAGCAGTTGCGTGGTGCCGAGGCGGAACTGGCCGGTGCGTTTGCCCGGCTCCAGCAGGGCGGCCGGCGAGAGATAGGTCCAGTCGAGTGCTGATTCGTTGCGCAGTTTATTGCGCAGATCGCGCACCGCCTGCGCGCCGGGGCGGATATTTTCCGGGAACTGCGGCGTATCCACCAGTTCAACGCCCGGCGCCACTTCCAGGCTGCCTGCGCCGCCCACCACCAACAGGCGCTTGACGCCTGCCTGCCCGACAGCGGTAAGGATCTGCTGGGCGCCGCGCGTAGTCTTCTCATACAGGTTGTCTTCGCCCCAGCCGGGATTGTAGGCGCTGATCACCGCATCCTGACCGTGCAACTGCCCCGCCAGCCAGGCGGTGTCGGCGACGTCGCCCAGTGCGATGGTCAGATTGGCGTGCTCCGGCAAATCTTTTTTCTGGCGGGCGATTGCCGTTACCTGAATACCGCGAGCCAGCGCTTCATCTACCACGCGGCGGCCAACAAAACCGGTTGCTCCAATAATGGCTACTTTCATCTGTATGCTCCTTCGGGGATAGGTTCAGTATCGTAAGGCAGGCCGATGTGCCTGCTGCGTGGTGTCTACTCTAGTCCTTAACAATAGCCGTGATTAGTGCCATATTCATGCTTTCTTGATTAAGTAAAACTTCATAATCGTGGATAAACTCAATCGAATGGCGGTATTCGCCACCGTGGTGGCGGAGGGATCGCTGGCCGGCGCGGCGCGGCGTCTGGGCATGACGCCTTCGGCGGTCAGTCAGCATATGCGCTCGCTGGAGAAGGCGCTCGGGGTGCCATTGCTGCATCGTTCCACCCGCCGTCTGGCGCTGACCGAGGCGGGAGCCGCGTTCTATCCCGGCTGCGAGGCGATGCTGCAACAGGCGAAGCAGGCGGAGCAGCGGCTGGCGGAGCTGCGGGATACGCTGGTGGGCGAGCTGCGCATCGCCACCCCGGTCGGCATCGGCGGCCGTTCGTTGGCGGAGGCATTGTCGCCGCTGCTGCAGGCGCACCCCAAGCTGACGCTGCGGGTGCTGGCGGACGATCGCATCGTCGACATGATAGAACAGCGGGTCGACATCGCGCTGCGGGCCAACCGTCAACTGGCGGACGCCAATATGATCGCGCATCCGCTGACGGCGTGGCCGATGGTGCTGTGCGCCGCGCCGCGTTATCTCAGCCAGCATGGGGTGCCGGAAAAACCGCAGGATTTGGTGCAGCACCGCTGGATCTCCAGCGGCTACAGCGGGGCCCATCTGGACTTGCTGCATCAGTCCGGCCAGCAGGTTAAGCTGCGGCTGGCGGAAGGGCAGATCGTCAGTGAGAGCATGAACGTAATGCGCGCCTTTACCCGTGCCGGGCTGGGCATTTCCGTTCAGCCGCTGTATGAAATTGGCGATGAGCTGCAGCGCGGCGAGCTGTTGCTGCTGTTGCCGGAGTGGCGGCCGGCGCCGCTGCGGCTGAACGCGCTGACGCTCGAACGCACTATGCCGGAGAAAAGCCGCCAGGCGCTGCGCTATTTGCGCGACTATTTTCGCCGCAATGGCGAAAAGGGACTTGCCAGCGGCGGCGATGGCGTCTTCAATTAGCAAGAGAACGCAGGAGGAGCCCCGTGGCGCAGCAGCTTGAGTTTTTCGACATTCCCAGCCCGTGTCGCGGCATTTGCCAGGCTGACGATCGCGGATTCTGCCGTGGCTGCCTACGCAGCCGCGAGGAGCGTTTCGGCTGGATGAACATGAGCGACGCGCAAAAGCGCGAGGTGCTGCGCCTGTGCCGTCAACGCTTCCTGCGGCTGCAGCGTGCCAATAAAGCGCCTGACGAGCCGCTGCCTGAGCAGCCGTCGCTGTTTTAACCTTTCCTGATCTGCCGCACGTTCGTGTGGCTTACCGCTTCCCTGTGCCTCACCGGCTTGTGTATGCTGACTGACAACTAATGTCATGAGGTTTTCGCAATGGTAGAACGTATTCGTCTCGCGCCGCAGGGGCCTGAATTTTCCCGCATGATTTGCGGTTACTGGCGGTTGATGGAGTGGGGCATGTCGCCGCAGCAGCTGCTGACGTTCATCGAACAGCATGTCGAACTGGGCGTCACCACCGCCGATCACGCCGATATCTACGGTGGCTATGCCTGCGAACAGGCGTTCGGTGATGCGCTGCGCCTGAAGCCGGCGCTGCGCCAGTCGCTGGAATTGGTGACCAAGTGCGGCATCGCCACCACCGCCAAGCCCGGCAACCCGATCGGCCACTACATCACCGACCGCGATCATATCGTACAGAGCGCGGAACAGTCGCTGCGCCATCTGCATACCGACTACCTGGACCTGTTGCTGATCCACCGCCCGGATCCGTTGATGGACGCTGACGACGTGGCCGAAGCCTTTGTCGCGCTGCACAAAAGCGGCAAGGTGCGCCATTTTGGCGTCTCCAACTTTACGCCTGCGCAGTTCCAACTGCTGCAGTCGCGCCTGCCGTTCTCGCTGGTCACCAATCAGGTGGAGATCTCGCCGATTCACCAACCGGCGATCCTGGACGGCACGCTCGACCAGTGCCAGCAGCTGCGCATCAAGCCGATGGCCTGGTCCTGCCTGGGCGGCGGCCGCTTGTTCAACGATGCTGAGTTCCAGCCGCTGCGCGACGAGCTGCAGCGGGTGGCGCAAGAGATCGGCGCCGAGACCATCGAGCAGGTGGTGTACGCCTGGGTGATGCGCCTGCCGTCTTCGCCGCTGCCGATTATCGGCTCCGGCAAGATTGAGCGGGTGCGCTCGGCGCTGAAGGCGCAGAAACTGGTGTTGAACCGCCAGCAGTGGTTCCGCATTCGCAAGGCGGCGCTGGGGTATGACGTGCCCTAAGGCGGAGCAGAAAGAGGAAAGCCGGGCGGCGAAAGCGCCCGGCTTTTTTTTATGCTGATCCTTAGGCCAACACCACCTGATCGGTATTGAAGTGATCGAGCGAGACGCCGATCAGCGTGACCTGGCTGTGCCCGAAGGCCAGCACCAGATCGTCGTTTTGCTGCGTGGCGTAGTCGCGAATATTCCCGCTGGCGCCTTCGGTACCGATAAACACCAGTTTATCGGTGGCGTTGAAGCCATACAGCTGGTCGCGGCCAAAATCCCCGCTGAACAGGAAGGTATTGCCGTTGCCGACGCCCTTCAGGATGTCATCGCCGCTGCCGCCGACGAAGGTCAGGTTGCCGCCGGCGTGGCCGATCAGCGTGTCGTTGCCGGCGTTGCCGAACAGCCAGGCGTCGTGGCCGCGAGCCTGCAGGAGATCATCGCCGTCGCCGCCGGTGGTAGTGGCGGCATAGGCTTTGAGGCCCGCATCCGATTTCAATCCGGCCGCTGTCACCTGGTGATCCACCTCTTTGCTGAAAATCAGCCAGGAGGTTTCTTTGCTGCGCAGGGTGCTGATGTCGTCCGCCAGCGTAATGCCGCCCTTGGCATCGCGCAGGTAAAGCGTGTTGCCGTCGTAGGCGATCTCGGTGTTTTTCAACGCCTGCTGGGTATCGAAGATATTGTGGCCTTTGCCGCCGGCGATCAGGTTATAGCCGCCGGCGTCGCGGAAGATATCGTCACCGTCGCGGCCCTCGAGATAGTCGTTGCCTTTGCCGCCCTTGATCAAATCATTGCCGTCGCTGCCGATGATAAACGTCGGCCCACTGTGCGTTTCCGCGTTGCGGTTCAGGTCTTCCACCCAGGTATTGCCGCGCGTCACGTTCGACAGGTTGGAGACGATGATGGTCGAGTCCTTGTCGGTCAGCGAATAAAACTCGGAGTTCAGCACCCGCATCAGGCCATCCTGATAAAAGAACGGCAGGTGCGACAGCCAGGTCGGAATGTTGAGAATGGAAAATGGCAGCAGGTTCCAGGCGTCCGACGCGTAGTGGTCGTTGAAGTTGACGATATTGTTGGTGGCGGAGGCGTGCGGCGCATCGTGTACGCCCAGTGACGGCAGGGTCAGTGAGGTGCCGTCGAGCGCGCGGAACACCGGGTCGTTCTCGTAGCCGATGTTGATCACCTTACCGCCGGCTTCGTACTGGGTCGGCGAGGCGAAGGCGACATAGTTGGACTGCGCGTAGAAGCCGCCCCAGTTGGCGTCGCTCTGCGCCGCCATGCTATTGACCGCCAGCCCGCCGAGGCTGTGGCCGCTGACCACCACGTCTTCACCGCTCAGCCCGTGGGCCTTAGCGAATTTCGCCACGTCGCCCAGCAAATTGCCGAAGGCCTTCAGCGTATAGCCGTCGGCATAGCCTTTCGGCCCGAACCCGGCCAGCAGATCGTTAATCACATCGCCGATGGTATCGCCGATCAACGACTCGCGCGGGCCGCTGGTGCCGCGAAATGAGATGCCAATGGCGGTGAGATTGCCTTCGCTGTCATATTTGCCCAGTACTTCGGCCTGCGCGGTGGTGTAACCGGCTGTCTCGCCGTAGTAGGTGCCGCGCGCATCGGTTTTGCCGGCGTAACCGAGCTGCGCGGCGCTGATCACCGACCAGCCGGCATTGTTTACCGCCTCCTGCGCGGCCTGTTCGGAGTCGGGATTCCAAGGGAGGCCAGGCAGGCCACCCTGCGACTGGGTACTGCCGATCAGCGCAGTGACCAGCGTCAGCGGCAGACCGAGGCCGAAACCGGTCTGGTGATAGCCTTCATCGAAGCCGTTATCGATATTATGGTAAGCGTAGGTAGAGATGGCCAAGGCGTCGGAAAACAGCGCCTTCGACGCATTTTCGTCCAGATCCTTATAGCTAAAGATGCCCATATCAGTTCCTTATGAAGTATGCCGCCTGGCCGGGGAGTGAACTCTCATGCGTCGGCGGTGGAAACAGGGAAACAACGTTAGCCGAACGACAGCTGGTCAGAGGACCAACATCGGTAGAATTATTATTAGTGCTAAATATTAGGCCTGCGAATCAAATTAGCGAGATTGTGCGTTGGTTAACAGTGCCGGCGCAGGCTCTCCTATACTGATAGCTCGATGTAGTCATTAAGGAGACTGATTGATGAAACGTTATTGGTATGCGGCGCTCGGCTTGATGGCGTGTGGCGCGGCTCAGGCGGCGACAGCTGACGTTGAGATGCATCTGGTGACCGGGCAGGGTATCGGTCAGGATATCGGCAAAGTGGTCATCAGCGAAACGCCGTACGGCTTGCTGTTCACGCCAAGCCTGAAAGCGTTGCCTGCCGGGGTGCACGGTTTCCACGTGCATGAGAAAGGCAGCTGCGAGCCGGGTATGAAGGACGGCAAGGCGGTGGCGGCGCTGGCGGCCGGTGGGCATTTTGACCCGCAAAAGACCGGGAAACACCTCGGGCCGTACGCCGACGGGCACCTGGGCGATCTGCCGGCCATCTATGTGACCGCCGACGGCATGGCAAACTACCCGGTGCTGGCACCGCGGCTGAAAAAAATCAGCGAAATAGAGGGCAAGGCGCTGATGGTGCACGCCGGCGGCGATAACCATTCGGATCATCCACAGCCGCTCGGCGGTGGCGGCGAACGCTTCGCCTGCGGCGTGGTCAAGTGATCATCCGCCGCTAACGGCCGGTGCGGCGGCGGGCTGCCCCATCGCCTGTTGCAATTGCTGCAGTGAGCAGTAGAGCCGCCAGATCAGGCCGGCCAGATCGCGCGCCGCCTGTTCCGGGTGGTGCGCCAACGCGTTGCTCATGCGCAGCAGCTCCTGCAGCGTGGCGTCCAGCGAACTGTGCTGCACGCCTTTCTCCGTCATAATGCCGCGCAGGCAGTGGATACAGACGTTGCGCACCGCCGACAGCGGATCGGAACGGGTCTGCCAGTCGCGCAGCTGCCAGACGATATGGCTGCAGTTGAGCAGCACCACGCCCCAGCGCAGCAGCCAGGTGCGAGCCTCCTGATCCTGACTCTGATTGAGTTGGCTGATGCGATGGTAGATCAGTGATTCGAACTGGCTTTCGCTCTGCTGCGGCTTTTTGCTCAACTGATCGATAAAATCGCGCCGCAGCGCGCGGATAATACGGCGGCTCTTTCGCTTGTCCGAACTGGGGCGCAGGATCTGAAACGCCAACCCGGCCAGCAATACACCGACGATTTTACCGATGTTGTCATTGATAAAGGACTGGTAGTCATAGCTCGGCGGGTTGCTGACGGTCAGAAACGAGCCCATGAAGACGATCAGCTGCCCCCAGAGCGCGGCATAAGGCGGATTCTGCAGCTTGAGCATCTGCATGGTCACCAGAATAGGGAACAGGAAGGCGCAGAACACCCAGAAGTCGTCAATCTGGATCATCAAACCGAATTTCACCACGAAGCAGGCGACCGAGAGCAGCAGCACCGCCTTGAGCAAGGTGCTGACGCTGTTGATCGGCGAAGGCGTGGAGGAGTAGAGCACGCAGCTGATGGCGGTGAGCGTTAGCGCCGCGCTGCCGGCGTCCCACTGCGTGTTGATCCAGTAGGCGCAGCCGATCACGATGCATAAAAAGGTGCGCAGGCCGTTATAGGCGGCTTCGTAGCTGTCGGTGTGGCGCGCCAGTGAGGTGACGTGCGGCGGCTGGAGATCGCTGACCGCCGTGGCGCTTTCCAACCGCAGCAGCCAGCGGTTGCAGCGCAGGTAAAGCCAACAGAAATCGCGCAACCGCAGCCAGAAGGCGCGATGGCGGTAGTCCGTCGCATCTTGCGGGGCGATCTGCTGGAGCAGACGCGCCAAGCGATATTTATCGGTGGCGGGATCGCGCAGCTCGTCCAGCAGCTGTGTCAGCACCGGCATCAGATTAGCAGGGCGATCCGGCCAGTTCAGCAGCATGCGGCGCAGGCTGGAAATGACGCTGGTAATGCGCAGCTGCTGGTGCAGCAGATAGTTGAGCAGGTTATTTTGCCGCCGCAGCCGGTAGTGGCTCCAGAATGCCTGAATGCGCAGCAGGTTCATGGTCAGGATCTGGCCGATGACCCCCTCGTGCGAGGTGCGCATCTGCGCGGTGACCTCCGGCTGCCACAGCATGGCGGCGTGCTCCAGCAGGCGTAGCTGCATGCGCCGCAGCGAGGTCAGCAAGGCTTCGCCGTCGGAGGTGCTGGGCAGGATCATCATCATCAACCCGCCGCACAGAATACCGGTGATCACTTCGCAAACCCGCGCCTGAGCGATATCGAATATCTGCTGGGTATCGGTGACGTTGACCGTACCGAAGGCGATGATGGCGGCGGTATAGCCCGCCAGCGCGAAGGCGTAAGAGACGTTGTTTTGGTAATGATTCGAGACGTAGGTGCACAGCCCGATCCAGGCGGCGATGAACAGCGTAAACAGCCAGGGATCGTTCAGACAGTGGCCGGCGATCGCTACCGAGGCGGCGGCGCCCACCAGGCTGCCGAAGATGCGGCCGATGCTTTTGCTGATCACGCCGCCGATGGTGGGGAAACTCACCACCGCGGCGGAGGTGAGCGCCCAATAGGGTTCGTCGAGCTCGAGCACGAACGCCACCCACAACGCCAGACACATCGCCAGCGAGTTGCGCAGCGCATAGCGCCATTGGCCGCCGGTCGCCTTACCCCAGGGGGTACGGCTCCACTCCAGAAAAGGCAGGTTCACACTTTAGTTCCGCTGATGAATCGAAATGGTGCAGGTGGTACCGGCGACCAGCGTCAAATCGGCGGGCACGTTGAGCAATTTTATCCGCACCGGCACACGCTGGGCCAAACGTACCCAAGGAACATTGGGCTTAACGTCCATTAATAGATCGTTGCTGCTGTCGACGCTCTGATCGTAAATGGCGCGTCCGATGCTCTCTACTTCCCCCTGTAGCGGCGTGTTGCCGTTATATAAAACGATGTCCGCTTTATTGCCTTCTTTTATATGCTTCAGCTTGGTTTCTTCGAAATATCCGAGCACATAAAACGAATGCACATCCACCAACGCCACCAGGGGCGTGCCGGCGTTGGCGTAGTTTCCGACGCGTGCCTGCAGGTTGGTGATATAACCGTCGGTTGGCGCATAAATTTTGGTTTTGCTCAAATTCCATTTGGCCTGTTCCAGGTTGGCCAGGGCCGCTTTATAGGCGGCCTTCATTGCCTGAGCGGCTAAATTGGACTCGTCCAAGTCTTCAGCGGAAATAACGTTACGCGGTAAACCGCGGCGGCGGGCAGCCTCATGGTCCGCTTTGGCCAGATCGGATTGCGCTTTTGCCACCGCGGCCTCGGCATTGTCCAGCGCAATCTGGTAGGGCACCGGGTCGAGGGTAAAAATCAGACTTCCCGCAGGTACGAACTGATTGTCATTCGCGCTTATTTTCTCTAATCTTCCAGAGACTTCAGGGGTGATATTGACGAGTTCTGCGCGCACTTTTCCGTCACGGGTCCATGGGGATTGCATATAATAATTCCAGAGCCACCAACCGGCGCAGACGGCAATGGCGCAGACGATCACCGTAGAGAAGTATTTTAATGTTTTATGCTGCATGGGTTACCAACTCGCTAAAATCCATAAGGAACCGCTGACGGTCAGAACGAAAATGGACAGGTCCATCAACATGGGATGCCAGATTTCACCGGAATACATCCAGTCTCTCAGCAGCTGATGAATCAGCAGCCATAAGACCAGTCCTAGTAAAAAAGCTTTAAATATAGGTGGAAAATAAAGCGATGCCCCCAGGACCAAATCGGGTAAGGGGGATGAGGTGTGTAACCATGATGTATTCACATTAACAATCCCTAAGGGTGAATATGTTGAATATTTGCATAACGATTAAACAATAGCGGCTAAAAATAGTGGTTATTTCCACAATATACATTATATACATTTGTGTTTTTAATGTGAGTTACCCAAAATAGTCTAAGCTCTGGGAGGTAATGTTAGCATGCTAATTATAAGGAGGGGTAAGTGGAGTCAACATTAGGTTCAGATTTAGCACGATTGGTTCGTGTTTGGCGAGCGCTCATCGATCACCGGCTCAAGCCGTTGGAGTTGACCCAAACGCATTGGGTTACGTTGCACAATATCAATCGCTTGCCGCCGGAGCAGTCGCAAATCCAGCTGGCCAAGGCGATCGGTATCGAGCAACCGTCACTGGTTCGCACGCTGGACCAACTGGAGGAGAAGGGGCTTATCACGCGTCACACCTGTGCCAACGATCGCCGCGCGAAGCGCATCAAGTTGACCGAAGCGGCCGATCCGATCATCAGAGAAGTCGATAGTGTGATCACGTCTACGCGCAGTGAGATTTTAAGCGGCATTACCGCCGACGAAGTGCATCTGTTGGTAGGGCTGATTGGCAAGTTAGAACAAAATATCACCGAACTGCAGAACAAATAATAATATTCTTATTTTCTACGATTACAGTTTCACAGCATCAGAAATAAAACCGGAGGCGATTGCCTCCGGTTTGCCGTGTGCCGCCGGCTGACTTACAGCGGAGAGACGGTGATGGTGTCGCCCATACGCGCCATGCGCACGCGCTGGCCCGGGCTGAACTTGGTGTCGCCCGCTTTCTGCACCACGACGATGTTCTCTTTCTGGTCGGTTTTGATTTCCAGCTCGTAGCCTGAGGTACGGCCGGCCACTTCACCGATGCTGTTGCCTGCTGCGCCGCCGGCGATAGCGCCCGCCGCGGTAGCCAGCGTACGACCGGTACCGCCGCCAACGGTGTTACCCAACAGCCCGCCAATCACTGCGCCGCCGATCATCCCCAAGGCGTTGGAACCTTCCCCGCCCTGAATTTTCACCGGACGCACGGAAACCAGCGTCCCGTAGGTGACGTTCTGCACCTGTTTGGCCTGCGAGGACGAGTAGACATCGCCGGACATGGATTCATTGGCACACCCAGCCAACGTAACGGCGGCGACGGCAACGACGAGAAGACGCTTGATCATATAAAACTCCTGATGGTAGTAGTCCATAACCTGGCAATGCTCACCAGGCAAGATTCAGTGAAAATGATAGACAAAGTATGGCTGAAAGTTGATACAGCGCCATGCCTCATCGCTGCACGCAGCTTAACTTTTCTCTGTTCAACCAATAATAAACCGCGGTTTACCTTTATGACAGCCTCACCGACATTCCGTTGCCGGTTAACGCACGGTTTAACACATGAAATGTGCCACCGCGGCGCACCTGGCTCACGGCCTGTAAAAAAAGCATCATAATTCATGGCGTTAATCCGGCAATTCTGGTTTATTTGTCAGGATGAAATTTGCTTACCGCGCGGGTTAGAGGATGTTGCTATGAAGTCAGGCCGCTATATAGGCGTCATGTCCGGCACCAGTCTGGACGGAATCGATGTGGTATTGGCCGCGATCGACGATCGCATGGTGGCGCAGCAGGCCAGCTATAGCCATCCGATGCCGATCGCGCTGAAAAAAGAGATCCTGGGGATGTGCCAGGGGCAGCAGACCACGCTGGCCGCCGTCGGCCGATTGGACGCACGGCTGGGCACGCTGTTTGGCGATGCGGTGCTTGGCCTGCTGAAGCAAACCGGCATCGACGCCGAGCAGATCACCGCCATCGGTTGCCACGGCCAGACGGTGTGGCACGAACCGGAAGGCGACGCGCGTTTCTCGATGCAGCTCGGCGACAACAACCGCATCGCCGCGCTGACCAATATCACCACCGTCGGCGATTTCCGCCGGCGCGATATGGCCTACGGCGGGCAGGGCGCGCCGCTGGTGCCTGCGTTTCATCAGGCGCTGCTGGGGCATCCCGTCGAGCGGCGTATGGTGCTGAACGTCGGCGGCATTGCCAACCTTTCTCTGCTGTTGCCCGGTGCGCCGGTGCGCGGTTTCGATACCGGGCCGGGCAATATGCTGATGGATGCCTGGGTCTGGCGTCACCGTGCGCAACCTTACGATCAGGACGGCGGCTGGGCGATGCAGGGGCGAGTCTGCTTGCCGCTGTTGCAGCAAATGCTGGCGGACCCTTACTTTGCGCTACCGGCGCCGAAAAGCACCGGCCGAGAGTATTTCAATATCGCCTGGTTGGAGCGGCAGCTGGCCGGATTGCCGGCGATTGCGCCGGTCGACGTGCAGGCCACGCTGACAGAGCTGACCGCCGTCAGCATCAGCGAACAGGTACAACTGGCCGGCGGGTGCGAGCGCCTGCTGGTCTGCGGTGGCGGAGCGCGCAACACGCTGCTGATGGCGCGCCTGTCGGCGCTGTTGCCGGGCACGGAGGTCGGGCTGACCGACGATTGCGGCGTCAGCGGAGACGACATGGAGGCGCTGGCCTTTGCCTGGCTGGCGTTTCGCACGCTGTCCGGCCAGGCCGGCAACCTGCCTTCGGTCACCGGCGCCAGCCGTGAAACGGTGCTGGGTGGGATTTATCCGGTTTTGCCGTTGAGGGGCCGTTAGCTCTGTTAGGATAACCTGTGAAGGATTTCTCTAAGGAGCAACAGCATGAAAAAAGTCATTTTCGTCGCCGGCGCGCTGGCGTTGTCCGGCTGCAGCTACATCCTGCCGCAGAGCAGCCAGACGATGCACTACCAGTGCGGCACTACGCCGCTGACGGTGGGGCTCGACGGCAAGGCGAGCGAAGTCAGCCTGCTGATGGACGGCGAGCAGCTGCATCTTAAGCAGGTGCTGGCGCTGACCGGTGCCAAATACAGCGACGGTAAATACACTTTTTGGTCGAAAGATCGTAACGCCTATCTTGAGCGCAACGGCAAGGTAGTCATGAGCGACTGCGTGTTGACGGAGTGACGGTCACGGCGGCGTCGGAGCGATTGAGTTCCTGACGCCGCAGGCGCAGAATGTAACGACGGATTTTTCAGTTGGTCGATAACCCAGATGATTGAAAAGAATGAGTTTGATGTTGCGGACCTGCGCCGTGAATACACCCGAGGCGGCCTGCGCCGCAACGATCTGACCGCCAGCCCGCTCGAACTGTTCGAGCGTTGGTTGAAACAGGCCTGCGACGCGCGCCTGGCCGATCCCACCGCTATGTGCGTCGCGACCGTCGATGAACACGGCCAGCCTTATCAACGCATCGTGCTGCTGAAGCATTTCGATGAGCAGGGGCTGGTGTTCTACACCAACCTCGGCAGCCGTAAGGCGCAGCAATTGGCGCGCAATCCGCATATCAGCCTGCTGTTCCCCTGGCACATGCTCGACCGTCAGGTGATTTTCCTGGGGCAGGTGGAGCGCCTGTCGACCCTCGACGTGCTGAAGTACTTCAACAGCCGGCCGAAGGACAGCCAAATCGGCGCCTGGGTGTCGCAGCAGTCGTCGCGCATTTCCGCGCGCGGCGTGCTGGAAAGCAAATTCCTCGAGTTGAAGCAAAAGTTCCAGCAGGGCGAAGTGCCGTTGCCGAGTTTCTGGGGCGGATTCCGCGTGAAATTTGACTCCGTCGAGTTCTGGCAAGGCGGCGCCCATCGCCTGCATGACCGTTTCCTGTATCAGCGGGACGGGAATGACTGGAAAATTGACCGACTGGCACCTTGAAGACGTAAAATCCCCTCTAAGCGCTGGTGCTGACGCCGCCGGCGCTTTATTCTATGCGCTACCCTGAATTTTTATTTCGCCACTGGGCGAAAGGCCGTGTACCGGCAAAGGTGCATTCGTTTATACATGGAGTCATTGATGGCAAGCAGCAACTTGATTAAACAACTGCAAGAGCGGGGCCTCGTTGCCCAGGTTACGGATGAGGAAGCGTTAGCGGAGCGACTGGCGCAAGGGCCAATTGCACTGTATTGCGGTTTCGATCCGACCGCTGACAGCTTGCATTTGGGCCATCTGGTTCCTCTGTTGTGCCTGAAGCGCTTCCAGCTGGCCGGCCACAAGCCGGTTGCGTTGGTGGGCGGCGCCACCGGCCTCATCGGCGATCCGAGCTTCAAAGCGGCGGAGCGCAAGCTGAACACCACCGATACGGTGAACGAGTGGGTCGAGAAGATCCGCAAACAGGTTTCCCCGTTCCTCGATTTCGACTGCGGCAGCAACAGCGCCATCGCGGCCAACAACTACGACTGGTTCGGCGGCATGAACGTGCTGACCTTCCTGCGTGACATCGGCAAGCACTTCTCCGTCAACCAGATGATCAACAAGGAAGCGGTCAAGCAGCGCCTGAATCGCGATGACTCCGGTATCTCCTTTACCGAGTTCTCCTATAACCTGCTGCAGGGCTTCGATTTCTCCGAGCTGTACAACCGCCACCAGGTGGAGCTGCAGATCGGCGGTTCCGATCAGTGGGGCAACATCACCTCGGGTATCGATCTGACCCGTCGCCAGCACCAGAAGCAGGTGTTCGGTCTGACCGTGCCGTTGATCACCAAAGCAGACGGCACCAAGTTCGGTAAAACCGAAGGCGGCGCGGTCTGGCTGGCGCCGGAAAAAACCAGCCCGTACAAGTTCTACCAGTTCTGGATCAACACCGCCGATGCCGACGTCTACCGCTTCCTGAAGTTCTTCACCTTCATGAGCCTGGAAGACATCAACGCGCTGGAAGAAGAAGACAAGAACAGCGGCAAGGCGCCGCGCGCCCAGTACGTGCTGGCGGAAGAAGTGACCGGCATGGTGCACGGTGCGGAAGGCCTGGCGGCCGCCAAGCGTATCACCCAGAGCCTGTTCTCCGGAGCGCTGCATGACATGACCGAAGCGGACTTCGCCCAGTTGGCGCAGGACGGTATGCCGACCATCAAACTGGATGGCGACGCCGATCTGCAGCAGGCGTTGGTGAATGCCGAACTGGTGCCGTCACGCGGCCAGGCGCGCACCATGATCGGCTCCAACGCGGTGACCATCAACGGTGAGAAACAGTCCGATGCCGAATACCGCTTCAGCGATTCAGATCGTCTGTTCGGCCGCTACACGCTGCTGCGTCGCGGCAAGAAACACTACTGCCTGGTGGATTGGCAGTAAGCGAATAATGACGGTAAGGGGCCCTGGAGGCCCCTTTATTTTTGGGCAGCCGCCCGGCTGCCGTATTCAGAACGAGTCTGTCGATGAAAAACATTCTTTCTATCCAGTCGCACGTGGTGTTTGGTCACGCCGGCAACAGTGCGGCTGAGTTTCCGATGCGCCGCATGGGCGTCAACGTCTGGCCGCTGAACACGGTGCAGTTCTCCAACCATACGCAATACGGCCAGTGGACCGGCTGCGTCATGCCGGCCAGTCACCTGACTGAGATCGCGCAGGGAATCGCCAATATCGATCAACTGAAGCGCTGTGATGCGGTGCTGAGCGGTTATATCGGTTCGCCGGAGCAGGGTGACCATATTCTGGAGATCGTGCGTCAGGTTAAGCAGGCGAACCCGAACGCCTGGTATTTTTGCGATCCGGTGATGGGACATCCGGAAAAAGGCTGCATCGTGGCGCCGGGCGTGGCCGAGTTTCACTGCCGCCAGGCGTTGCCGTGCAGCGACATGGTGGCGCCGAACCTGCTGGAGCTGGAAATGCTGAGCCAGATGGCCGTCGCCAACGTGGCCGATGCGGTGCAGGCCGCCCGCGTGCTGATCGCCAAAGGGCCGCGGCTGGTGCTGGTCAAGCACCTGGCCCGCGCCGGCTATCACGCCGACTGTTTCGAAATGCTGCTGGTGACAGCGGACGAGGCCTGGCACATCAGCCGGCCGTTGGTGGACTTCGGCGCGCGTCAGCCGGTCGGCGTCGGCGATTTGACCAGCGGTCTGCTGCTGGTGGATCTACTGAAGGGCGAGGCGCTGGATAAAGCGCTGGAGCACGTGACCGCCGCCGTGTATGAGGTGATGCTGACGACTCAGGAGATGGGGGAATACGAGCTGCAGGTGGTGGCGGCGCAGGATCGGATCGTGCAGCCGCGCAGCGAATTCAAAGCGGTAAAACTGTAAGTGCAACGGGCCCCGGCGATAGCCACCGGGGCCGAGTGTTTACTTCAATCCTTCGGCGTTCAGCGCCGCATCTACCGCCGGGCGCGCCGCAACGCGATCGAACCAGGCCGCCAGATGGGCGTGCTTGCGCACGTCAAACTGCAGGGCGAATGCCCAGCGCAGCACGGTGAACAGGTAGGCGTCAGCCACGCTGAAACGGCTCCCCAACAGGAAGTGCTGCTTCGCCAGCACCGAATCCAGATAGCTGAACTGCTGCTCCAGCCTGGCGCGCGCGATGGTTTTGTATTCCTCGGGCGTCTTCGGGTTGAACAGCGGGCTGAACCCTTTGTGCAGTTCGGTGGCGATGTAGTTCAGCCATTCGATCGCGTGGTAGCGCGACAGGGTGCCCGCCGCCGGGATCAGGTTGCGGTCCGGCACGCGGTCCGCCAGGTATTGTACGATCGCCACGCCTTCGGTCAGCAGGCTGCCATCGTCCAGCAGCAGCGCCGGGACCTGTCCCTTGGGATTGATGGCGAGGTAATCGGCGCCGCTCTCGGTTTTCTTCTGCGCCAGATCGACCTTCTCCGCCGTAAAATCCAGCCCTGCCTCGCGCAGCACGATATGCGGGGACAGCGAACAGGCGCCGGCTTTATAGAACAGTTTCATCGGAAGCTCCTTGTTGATGACGAATGACGGGCATGCTTAACCTCTCATCGTAGTCCCATAGCGCCAAAATTACAGCGGCTTAGCTTACAAATTTAACCGATGAGCGCCTCGGTTGTCTGCAGCTGCGCCAGCGTTGCGGCGATCTGCTGTTGCAGCGCCTGCGGCGCCACCTGCATGGGCGAACGTAACTCATTGGCGATCAGCCCCTGTTGGGCCAGTACCGTCTTGACCGGCGCCGGATTCGGGAAGCTGAACATCTGGTGGATCATCGGCAGCAGCTCATAGAAGTTGCTGCGCGCAGCGGCCAGATCGCCGGTGGCGACTTGCTGTACCAGCTGGACGAAACGCTCCGGGTGAACATGCGCGGCGGCGGAAATGGCACCGGTGCCGCCGAGGCACAGCGTGGTGAGGATCAGATTGTCTTCCCCGGTCATCACATCGATTTCGCCGTCGGCGATCAGCGCCATGGTAGCGTCAGGGTTGCCGCCGCAGTCCTTGATGGCGGTGATGCGCGGGTGACGTGCGAGCCGGCGCAGCGTGGCCAGCTCCATGGCGATGCCGGTGCGCTGCGGAATGTTGTACAGGATCACCGGCACGGTGGAGGCGTCGGCCAACTGGGTGAAATAGTCGATCAGGCCGCATTGCGAAGGGCGGATGTAGTAAGGCGCCGGGATCAGCACGCCGGCGATGTCGCGCAGCTGAATGGCCTGCTGCATCTGCAGCGTGGCGGCCATGTTATTGCCGGAAAGGCCCATCACCACCTGGTGTGCGGGCGCCACCTCCAGCACGGCGTCGAGCACCGCCAGCTGTTCTTCCTTGCTCTGCGCGGCGGCTTCACCGGTAGAGCCGCAGACCACCAGGCCGTCGATGCCGGCGTCGAGCAGGTGCCGCGCTAGGCGTTTAACCGCCGGCAGATCGACGGCATCTTGATTGAAAGGGGTAACCATCGCCACCCAAATACCCGAAAATGAGGCCATAAAATATTCCTTCTGTGTGACCGACAGAGAAGCCAGATGAGAAAATTGAAGGCGGGGCGTTGCAGGCCATCCAGTCAGCTCATCTGACGGGACAGCGCGCCCCGGTCAAATGAGCGTCTGTTTCTTCGATTTAACCGCCGCCAAACCGCCAACGGACAACGCAGGTGTCATCAGAATATCAGCGTTGCGTGGGTAGGCCATGGCAGTCTCGTGAAAAGGGGAAGTGGGGTGATAATGAATATTCTTCATCAGGCTGTCAATTTACAACAGATTGATAACATTGTTATTCATGATTCATCAGCAGGGATGAGTTTGGCTAATAAATAAAATCCCCGCCGCGGCGGGGAGGGTTTGACTGGCTCAGCGCGGCGGGCGGGAGCCGATAGTGGCGGACCAACTGAAGGTGTCGCCGCTTGGCCGGTAGCGGTTGGCTTTGCGTTCTGCACGCTCTGCCTTGGCGAGCTTTGCTCTGGCGGCCATGATGCGCGCCACCACTTCATCCTTGACCTTGTGCTGTTCGGCGTTGGTCAGCGGCCGGCCGTGGCTTTTACGCGCTTTGTCCAGCTCGGTTTTGACTTCCCGTTGCTCGCTTTCCGTCATCTCTTTCAACGTCAACTTTTTCATCTGTGCCGCCCGTTCGGTGAAGTTGGCTTTCAGTTTAACGGTGTTATGTGACCGAAAATGTTATGGGCATAACGAAAATGCCCCGTAGGCCGGCATTACACCTCCTCCAGCAGATCATCGACAAAACGCCGCATGCGTTCGGTGCGAAGCTCGGCCATGTGCCGCCCGGCGGCAGTCTGGAAGCCGTCTTGCAGTTTGAACAGCTTGGTTTCGAAGTGATCCAGGCTGAAACGTTTGTCGTCGTATTGGCGATGTTCGGCCCGCGGGTCGGCGGCGTCGTACAGCGCACTGCGCATGCGGCCGCCGATATAGAAGCAGCGCGCCACGCCAATCAGGCCAATGGCGTCGAGACGATCGGCGTCCTGCAGGATCTTTGCCTCCAGCGTTTGCGGGGGGATGCCAGCGGAAAAACTGTGCGCTTCAATGGCGTGGGCTACCGCCGCGATGTCCGCCGGCGCCCATTCCAGCCGGGTCAGCGTCAGCGTGGCTTGCTCCGCCGCCATGCGCGAGGCCAGATGGCGCTGCGGCGAGTTTTTTTCCACCGCCACGGCGTCATGCAGCAGCACCGCCGCGCAGAGAATGCGCCGGTCGCCGCCTTCCAGCTTGCTGATGTGGCGGCAGTTCTTCCAGACTCGATGCAGGTGCGCCACGTCATGCGAACCGTCGTCCGACTCGAGGGTGAGCGGCAACAGCGTTTGCGCCAGCGTTTGGTAGGGGGAAAACGGTTGTAACAACTCTTGCGTCAGCGAGGGTAAAGACACGTTCAGCTCCTGTTGGGGAAAATCGGTCAATCAGCATAGCCGTGTCGGATGCCGGGAAAATGACAGAAAAATGGTTATTGTTTACTAAAGTGCAACCCACTATTGTCATAACTGCGGTTTTTGCAGCGAAACAAGCAACCTAGAATAGCCGCATTCCGCCGTCTCCGCTTGGTGAGAGCCTGTGTCCGCGGGGATGGCCGGAATATCCTCATCAGCCATTTGGAGAAGAGACATGCCAACCCCTCTTGAAATAGTGCGCGCAACCTATGAAGGCAGCTCCGAAGAAAACGGCCGCAATCTGCTGGCGGCGCTGGCCCCCGATGCAGAGTGGACCGAAGCCGCGGGTTTCCCTTACGCCGGTACCTATATCGGCCCGGAGAACATCATCAAGAACGTGCATCAGCGCCTGGGCAGCGAATGGCAAGGTTACCGCGCCGACGTCGATCACTTTTACGATGCCGGCGACAACGTGATCGCTCAGGGTTTTTATCACGGCACTTACCGGGCCACCGGCAAATCCTTCAGCGCCTCCTTTGCGCATATTTATACGCTTCGCGCCGGAAAAATCGTGAAGTTCGTGCAGATCGTCGACAGCGCTAAAGTGCTGGAAGCAATGCAGCCTTAATCGCCGCTGCGCTTGCCGAATTTGCGGTCGAACTCGCGCCGGTAACCCCGGGCCTTGTTGCGATCGCGGATCCACAAATAGCCGCACACCAGCGCAACCGCTCCCGAGAAGGTGACGTTGCGCATATCCCGGTCATACCAAAACACCAACAGCGCATCTAGCGCCGCAATCAGCGCGATCCATTTGTACATATGGGATTGGCGCCGCGTGGCGGCGTTGAGTCGTTTTAACTGTCTGGCTTCGTCCAACACCGGTTTTTGCTGCATAGCGTTTCGTTATCATCAGGCTGTTCACGCTAAATTAGCAGAATTTCCCTAACCGCCGCAAAGATTAACGCGTGGCGTTATGCGGTTTTCATCGCCCCTGGCGCGGCGCAGAAAATTTATGCGCGGGCGCTTGAATTAACCATCGGGCGTGATAGGTTATTTATTCGCTATTTTTGGTTTTTTATTCAAAACTCGCCGTGTCATCAAGCTGCAGCACTGGGCGGTTAACGTGATGGGTTCGACGTATGCGGCGGTTAACTTCGGCAGGAGGATGTGATGAACGATAAAACGGCACGCCCGCAGGATGTGGTTCAACAACAGCTTGACGCCTATAACGCCCGCGACATCGAGGCCTTTATGGCCTGCTGGGCGGACGACGCGCAGTATTACGAGCATCCCGACACGCTGCTGGCCAGCGGCAAGGCGGCGATCCGTGAACGACATCTTGTGCGTTTCCAGGAGCCGAGTCTGTATGGCGAACGGATAAAACGCATGGCGGTGGGGAATATGGTGGTCGATCAGGAAGTGGTGACGCGCAACTTCCCGCAGGGGCGCGGCAAAATGGATGTCATCGCCATTTACGAAGTGGAACAGGGGCAGATCGCCAAAGCCTGGTTCAAGATCGGCCCCTGCATGCCGGATGAAGGTGCGCTCTAGCCGCAATGCCGCTCACTTAAGCCTGAGTGGCATTTTTCTTATCCAGCCTCTGGGCGTTCTGTGCAGGGGAATTGCCGTCAATGTTCCGCATTTCTTTGTGGCCAACATGAACGGCAATTGTAGGGGCCGATGGCGCGGCCCCTACACCCGCGCCTTTGCTTAACACCGCCTGTCCGCTGCGCGGATACCCTCGCCGTGTCTGCATTGTCGGGCGGGTCGGCTGCGACAAACGTCCCTGTTAGTCTCGCCTCAACCGGCCTTCCCTGGCCGGTTGCCCCTGACAACGCCGCCTTGCTCGGCAGCCGGTGATGCGCGTTAAAGGTCAACACCCGAGCTGGCAGCTACCGGGAAATCTGCCGCTGATGAGGTTATGGCAGAGAAGTTGGAGATGAGCGCGGTGTTGGGCGCCCTTGAAGACGCCGAACGCAGGCATAGCGCATTAGGAGAAACCGCCATGGACGGCGGTTTCAGGTGAGACAGGCAGGGACGCCTGTCGCAACCGGCCTCAATGTGCTATGGCGGAGAGAGGGCAGTTGGCAAAGCCAACCGTCTGATAGGGCAAAGGCGCGGGTTGCCAGGGGCCGCGCCTTTGGCCCCTGGCTCGGTCGAGGTGCGTGAGCCACATGAGGCATCTCACTTTTATCGACCGAAAATGTCACGAACGCCTGCAGAAAAACGCTTAACTGAATCAGCATTGTGCTCTAGCCGCGCCTTATTGCAACGCCATCACCGCCTCAATTTCCACACACACTGCGGGTGAGAACAACGCGCTGACCGCCATCAGTGAACAGGCCGGCAGCGCGCCGTCGAAATAGTCAAACAGCACCGGGCGCACGCCCGCCAGATCGGCGATGTCGGTCAGGAACACGCTGATTTTAATCAAGGCCTTGAGATTCACGCCTTCGCTGGCGGCGATGGTCGCCAATTGCTCGAGGATCTCCTGCGTCTGTTCCGGCGCGCTTAAGCCTTGCGCGTCGGTGGCGAAGGCCGTCAAGCCCGACACATACAGGCGATCGCCGTGGCGCACCGCATGCACATAGGGGCCGCCCGGCGTAGGCAACTGCGGATAATTCGTGCGTTTTAATGATGTCATGATCAAACCCCGCGCAAGACCGGTTAATAAAAGCGACAAACTTGGTTAGGATACTGAGGAAACGGCGGCCAGACGCCGCACACCGATGATATATGAGCGTATCATCCCTCTTTATTTTATACGTCGTCTCTCACCCGAATGTGACAGTGCGGCGCAGATCGGCCACAAGGACGCATGAGACGATGAACCCGCTTTTTACTCCCTACCTGCAACGCTGGCAACTGGAACAGGACGGTAAAGCCTTCGAAACCCACAGCAGCCTGCTGATGCCGGTGCGTTACCGGGGCGAGGCCGCCATGCTGAAGATCGCCCGCGAGCAGGAGGAGCGCTTCGGCGGCCAGCTGATGTGCTGGTGGCGCGGGGAAGGCGCCGCGCAGGTGTTGGCGTGGCACGAAGACGGCATTCTGCTGGAGCGCGCACAGGGCGAAAGCTCGTTGGCGCAGCTGGTGCGTGACGGCGACGATGAGCAGGCCACGGCGATCCTGTGCCGGGCGATCGCCGCCTTGCATGCGCCGCGCGCGGCACCGCTGCCCGAATTGATCCCGTTGCAAGAGTGGTTCAGCTCGCTGTGGCCGGCGGCGCAGGCGCACGGCGGCATGCTGCGTCTCAGCGCCACGACGGCGGCGGAATTGCTGAGTAGCCCGCGAGATGAAAGCGTGCTGCACGGTGATATCCACCATGACAACGTGCTGGACTTCGGCGAACGCGGCTGGCTGGCGATCGATCCCAAGCGTTTGTACGGCGAACGGGGCTTCGATTACGCCAATATCTTCTGTAATCCCAACTACGGCATCGCCACCGATCCGGCCATTTTCCAGCGGCGCGTAGAACAGGTCTGTCGCTTGGCCGGGCTGGAACGCCGGCGCTTGCTGCAATGGATCCTGGCCTGGGCGGGGCTCTCCGCCGCCTGGTTTATGGAAGACGGGCAGGCGGCGGATATCGACTTCCGCGTGGCCGAGCTGGCGGCGCGCGCGTTGGATCTCCCGTTGCCGGCCGGCGATTCAGGGTTCATCCTGCCAGTAATCGAGCGAGGCTGAAGGGCGTTGCAGATAACGCACCTGTTCGCCGTCATTGCCGCGCGCCATCGCCTGGTATTTGCCTGAGTCCGGATACATCACCACTTCCGGCTGTTCGCGCGTGCTGACGGACAGGTACTTCAGCGGCGCATCGGAGGTGTTGATGATCTGGTGCGGGTATTCCGGGCCAGGCGGAATGAAAATGACATCCCCGCTGACGATCGGCAGCATTTCTCCGGCCACGCGCAGCGTACCGCTGCCTTCCAAAATGATGAACATTTCCTCCTGAGCGTAGTGAAAATGGTAGGGGCAGGAGCGCATGCCCGGCGCCACACAATCGAAAGAAGCGCCCAGCTTGTCGGCGGCGGTGCCGGTGCCGAGACGAGCGCCGACGCTGTCATACAGCGGCGGCCGCCGGTCATGCTTCATCTCTACCTGTTCGACATTGCGTATCAGGCGCTGGGCCAACAGCGCGGCTTTCTCGGTCATAAGCTTCCTTGGTGACGGCGTCACTTATTAGGTGGATTGACATTCAGACGACAGAGAAAGTGAAGGCGCCACGGCGTCGCTTGTCAATGTAGACCGCCCGTTACGCCTCGGTGGTTCGCCGCGGCAGCGACAGCAGCAGATGGGCGATGGCGCCGCCGACAATGCCCCAGAAGGCCGAACCGATGCCGAGCAGCGTGACGCCGGAGGCGGTGATGAGGAAGGCGATCAGCGCCGCGTCGCGCTGCTTTTCATCATGCAGGGCGCGTTGCAGGCTGCCGCCGATGGTGCCGAGCAGCGCCAGCCCGGCGATGGTGTGGATCAGGGCGACCGGCAACGCGCTGAACAGCAGGCCGATGGCGCCGCCGAACAGCCCGGCCAGCAGGTAGAAACCGCCGGCGGCCACCGCGCCCATATAGCGTCGCTGCGGATCGGGATGCACGTCCGGCCCCATGCAGATGGCGGCGGTGATCGCGGCGATGCACACCGAGAAGCCGCCGAACGGCGCCAGCAGCAGTGCGGTCAGCGCCGTCCAGGCGATCAGCGGTGAGGTGGGGACGCGGTAGCCCGCCGCCTGCAGCGTGGCGATGCCGGGGGCGTTTTGCGAAGCCATGGTGACCACGAAGAAGGGCACGCCGATGCCGAGCAGCGTCGGCCAATTGAAATGCGGCGCGATAAATTCCGGCATGGCGAACGCCGGCGCTTGCTGCGTTAGCTGGATATTGCCCTGCAGCGCGGCGATCGCCAGCCCAACCGCCAGCGTCAGCACGATGGCGTAGCGCGGTTGATAACGGCGGCTGAGCAGATAGGCCAGCCCCATGCCGGCGCTGAGGGGGAAATTGAGCTGCAGCGAAGCGAAGGCGTCCAGCCCGAAACGCAGCAAGATCCCCGCCAGCATCGCCGCAGAAATCGCCTGCGGGATGTAGTCCATCAGGCGGGCGAACAGCCCGGTGACGCCGCACAGCAGGATCAGACCGGAAGCGAAGATAAACACGCCGATCGCCTCGTTGATCGGCGTGCCGGGCAGGCTGGTGACCAGCAGCGCCGCGCCGGGCGTCGACCAGGCGGTGAGGATCGGGGTGCGGTAGTAAAGCGAGAGCCCGAGCGAGGTGACACCCATCGCGATCCCCAGTGCGCTCAGCCAGCCGCCGATCTGCGCCGGCGTGGCGCCTGCGGCGGCGGCGGCCTGGAAAATGATCGCGGCAGAGCTGGTGTAACCCACCAGAACGGCGACAAAGCCGGCCATGATGGCGGGCAGGGTCAGATGGCGCAGGGAGAGGGCTGGGCGCATGAGGAGCTCCAATCGGTAATTGTGCGTTATAACGCACGACAAGAAATCAGCATAGCACCGTGCGCTATAGCGCACAAGCGGGTATAATCGGGCACGATACGCAGAGGAGAACAGGATGCAGGAACTTGCCGGCCATTTGGCGCACACCCTTCGCACGCTGCGCACACAGCGCGGCTGGAGCCTGACGCAGGCGGCGGAATACACCGGCGTCAGCAAAGCGATGCTCGGGCAGATTGAACGCGGTGAATCCAGCCCGACGGTGGCGACGCTGTGGAAGATCGCCACCGGCTTCAACGTGGCGTTCTCCGCCTTTCTTGAGGCGTCGCCCGCTCAGCAACAGGCGACGCTGCACCGCTACGGTGAACTGCCGGTGTACGATCAGGACAATGCTGATATGCGCGTGGTGCCGCTGTTTCCCTACGACCGCCAGCTGGGTTTCGATATGTTCGTCATCGATCTCGCACCGGGCGCGCTCAGCGAATCGTCGCCCCATGAGCCGGGCGTGATCGAGCATGTGATCGTGATCAGCGGCCGACTAGAATTGGCGATCGACGGCGAATGGCACAGCCTGGCGGCCGGCGAAGCGATGCGCTTTCAGGCCGATCGGCCGCACGCCTACCGCAACGCCAGTTCACAAACGGTGCGCATCCACGATCTGATCCACTATCCTCAATCCTGACTCAACGCGGTGGCCGCGGGCTTTGACTCCGCGCCGCCAAACGCCTACCTTGTTGAAAATGACTCTTATTTCACAGGCTGTCGCCCATGACGGGGCGGCGTTGTAGCCGACTCAAAAGGAGCTTGATTTTGCCGGTCACCAATCGACGTCAGTTCATTAAACTCAGTGCGCAAACCGCAGGAGCCGTATTCGCGATGACTTCATTACCTAACAGTATCCGCCTGGCGATGGCGGCGGAGGGCGGCGCGGCCGCCGGCGATGACTTCCTGTGGCTGGAGGAGCTGCAGGGTAAAAAAGCGCTGCAATGGGTGCAGCAGGAAAATCAGCGCACCGTGGCGCGTTTCGGCCAGGGCGAAGACTTTCAGCGCATTGAGCGCGAGGTGCTGGATATCCTCAATAAAGACACCCAAATCCCGTGGGTGAGCAAGCGCGGCGAGTACTATTACAACTTCTGGCAGGATCAGGCCAACCCGCGCGGCCTGCTGCGGCGCACCACGCTGGACGAGTACCGCAAGGCCAAACCGGCCTGGGAGACGGTGCTGGATATCGATGCGTTGGGCAAAGCGGAGGGCAAGGATTGGGTCTATCAGGGCTCGCAACCGCTGGCGCCGGAATACCGTTATTGCCTGATGCAGCTGTCGCCGGACGGCGGTGACGCCACCGAGATCCGCGAATTCGATCTGGTGGCCAAACGCTTCGTCAAAGACGGTTTTAATGTACCGGTGGCGAAAAGTCGGGTCTCCTGGGTCGATCGGGATACGCTGTTCATCGCCACCGATTTCGGCCCCGGCTCGATGACCCAGTCCGGCTACGCGCGCATCGCCAAGCGCTGGCGGCGCGGCACGCCGCTGAGCGCCGCCGAAACGCTGTACGAAGCGCAGCCCGAGGACATGGCGGTCTTCGCCTATCACGACCGCACACCGGGTTTTGAGCGCGATTTCGTCGGCCGCAGCCTGGACTTCTACCGCCGCGACTATTTCTTGCTGATGCAGGACGGCCGGCAGAAAAAAATCGATATCCCGGCCGACGCCGAGCTGGATACGCATCGGGAATGGCTGCTGATCAAACCGAGCAGCGACTGGGAGGTGGGCGGCAAGCGCTATCCGTCCGGCGCGCTGCTGGCGGCCAACTTCGATGACTATCTGGCGGGTAAGCGCGAGCTGCAACTGCTGTTTACCCCAACGGCGGAGCAGGCGCTGAGCGGCTACAGCGGTACCCGCGATCATCTGATCCTCAGTATCATGGATAACGTGGTCAACCGTCTGGAAGTGCTGACGCCGCAGGGCGGCAGCTGGCAACGTCGTCCGCTGGGCAACCCCGGCGCCATCAGCACCATCTCCGCCGGCGGCATCGACGAAGAGAGCAACGCCTATTTCCTGACCATCAGCGGATTCCTGCAGCCGACCTCGCTGTATATGGGCAACCTCGACGGCGGTGAGGCGACGCTGCTGAAACAAGCGCCGCAGGATTTTGACGCGTCAGGCTACCAAGTGAGCCAGCATTTTGCGCGTTCCAAGGACGGCACCCGCGTGCCGTATTTCCAGATTGCCGCCAAAGATCTCAAACCGGACGGCAGCACGCCGACGCTGCTGTATGGCTACGGCGGGTTTGAAGTGCCGCTGTTGCCGGGCTATCTCGGCGGCAAGGCGCCGGCCTGGCTGGAACGCGGTGGGGTATACGTGGTGGCCAACATCCGCGGCGGCGGCGAATACGGCCCGGCCTGGCACCAGGCCGCGCTCAAGCAGAACCGCCATCGCGCCTACGAGGATTTCGCCGCCGTGGCCGAAGATCTCATCGCACGCCAGGTGACCTCGGCGCCGCATCTCGGTGCGCGCGGCGGCAGCAACGGCGGCCTGCTGGTGGGCAATATGCTGACGCTGTATCCGCAGCTGTTCGGCTGCATCGTCTGCGAAGTGCCGCTGCTGGACATGCAGCGCTATACGCAGCTTTCCGCCGGCGCGTCGTGGATCGCCGAATACGGTGACCCGAGCAAGCCGGAGGAGTGGGCCTACATCAAGACCTTCTCGCCGTACCACAACATTCAGACGCAGACGGCCTATCCGCCGGTGTTGTTCTATACCGCGACCAGCGACGATCGGGTCAACCCGGCCCACGCGCGCAAAATGGCGGCGCGCATGCAGGCGATGGGGTATCAGCAGGCTTATTTCTATGAAAATACCGAAGGCGGGCACAGCGCCGCCGCCGACAAGCAACAGGCGGCATTCCACAGCGCACTGGTAAGCGAATTCATGTGGGCCAACCTGAGCGATAAACCCAAATCAGCGTAAACCCGTTTATTGCGGGCATAAAAAAACACCGGGGCGTTAACCTCGGTGTTTTTATTTACGCCCAATCTGCCGACGATCAGTGAGCCGCGGTGGCTTCCTGCGCTTTCTGATTGGCGTCTTCGGTGGTATCCAGCGTCATGCGGTACAGTTTCGGCGCGGTCAGCATCATCAGGATAGCAATGACGGCGGTGACGATGCCGATTTGCATAAACACATGGCTGTAGATGGCCAGCGAAGCGTGCGCGTCGTTGATGTCGCTTGGGACGGCGGTCAGACCGGCAACCTTACCGGCGATCAGCGCGGCGGCGGCGGTGGTCAGGAACCAGGAACCCATGATGAAGCCCATCAGACGCTGCGGCACCAGCTGTGCCACCATCGCCAGACCCAGGCCGGAAATCATCAGCTCACCGATGCTCTGCAGCGCGTAGCTCAGGATCAGCCAGTTGACCGACACAATGCCCTGTTCGTTGGCGAAGCTGGCGCCCCATGGCAGCACCAGGAAGGCGCAGGAGCACAGGATCATACCGAAAGCGAACTTGTGCGGCATCGGCAGGCGATCGCCCATTTTGTTATACAGCGCGGCCAGAATCGGGCTGGCGAGCATGATCCAGAATGGGTTCAGCGCCTGATACTGCTCAGGCTCGAAGGCGATGCCGAAGATGCTGTGTTCCACGTTGTGGATGGCGAAGAAGTTCAGTGAGGTTGGCATTTGGCTGTACAGCACGAAGAACACCACCGCTTCCAGCATCAACAGGAAGGCGACGATCATCTTGCGGCGTGCGGCGCCGTGCAGGGCGAAGGTTTCCTTGGCGAACACCAGCACGATGCCGGCGGAAACGAGGGCCAGCGCCCAGCGCGCGATCACCTGGTTGTGCAGCAGCCAGCTGGACACGGCGATCAACGCCACGATGCCGACCAGCACCATCAGCAGTTTCGGCAGATGCAGCGGCTTGAAGTCAGGCTTGGAGCCGTTTTCCTTCACCCACTTGTGGCACATCATAAAGTTGACCAGGGTGATCAGCATGCCGACCACGCTCAGGGAGAACGCCACGCTCCAGCCGTATTTCGCTGCCAGCCACGGGGTGGCCAGCATGGAGAAGAAGGAACCGATGTTCACCGACATGTAGTACATGGTGAAGGCGCCGTCGAGACGCGGATCGTCTTTCTCATAGCAGGTGGACAGCAGGGAGGACGGGTTAGCCTTGAACAGGCCGCTGCCCACGGCGATGGTCGCCATACCCATGTAGACCCAGAAGATGTCGTGGCCGGAGTAGGCCACCATGGCGTAACCGGCGGCCAGCACCAGTGCGCCGAGCACGATCACGCGTTTGGCACCCAGCACCTTGTCGCCCAGCCAGCCGCCGATGGCGACGAAGCCGTATACCAGGGCGCTGAAGGAAGAGAACAGGGTGATGGAGTCGGCTTCGCTCATGCCGAGCATCTTGACCAGATAAACCGCCATGATGCCCTGCAGGCCGTAATAGCCGAAACGCTCCCACAGTTCGATCGAGAAGATCAGATAGAACGCTTTCGGTTGTTTGAACGCGTTAAGGCTAACGCTCTCCGGGTGTTGGTTGTTTGCTGTTGACACTGGTACCTCTGTTTTTTCGCAGCCCGTCTTTGGAGGACGGGAAAGTACAAAAGTTGATGCGGAACGGCATCCTTTTGCGTTGTTATAGGATGGGGACGGCGGTTAATGTTCACTATCTTTGTCAACGTGGCAAGCAGTTTGTCATATTCGGTTACATTTAACGCTCGCAGGATTATGCTGCGATGTTGCAAATGTTATGCAGTATTAACTTTCGGGTTTTAATGATTTGCCGATTTTTTGTTTTGATTAAAAGCTATACGGATTTTAAACAGGGATATATTCTGCTGAATTGCTATTTTTTAGCGCATCAGTGTATGCGTGGTTATTAATCCATTGGAATGTTGTGCATATGACGCATTTTGTAAAATTATAGAAATTTAAGAAAACGGGGCTGGCATTTGTGAACGCCTTGTGATCCTGAAAGCGTGACGTTCACCGCAATTTTCGACTAATATTTCGCTTGAAAATAACACGGCACTGAGTTTTTCACTGAAAACCGTGATAACACCGGGGTTACTGCTGCGCAATATCACATTTCCGATAAAAAAGAGGCGCTGGCGGGGGGAGAGGAAGCGACGGGTGCTGTTTGCCGCACCCAACAGGCTCAGGATTCCGGATAAACCTTTTCTTTATACTCGCACAGGTCTTCGATAATGCAGGAACCGCAGCGCGGTTTGCGCGCGATGCAGGTGTAGCGCCCATGCAGGATCAGCCAGTGGTGGCAATCGACCTTGAATTCGGCGGGCACCACCTTCAACAGCTTCTCTTCCACCTGATCGACGTTCTTGCCCGGCGCGAAGTGGGTGCGATTGCACACCCGGAAGATATGGGTGTCGACGGCGATGGTCGCCCAGCCGAAGGCAGTATTGAGCACCACGTTGGCGGTCTTGCGGCCGACGCCCGGTAGTGCTTCCAGCGCGGCGCGATCCTCCGGTACTTCGCCGCCGTGCAGCTCCAGCAGCATGCGGCAGGTCTTGATCACGTTTTCGGCCTTGCTGTTGAACAGACCGATGGTCTTGATGTACTCCTTGACGCCATCAACCCCCAGCGCCAGCATGGCGGCGGGGGTGTTGGCGACCGGGTACAGCTTGGCGGTCGCCTTGTTGACGCTTACGTCGGTGGCCTGCGCAGACAGCAGCACCGCAATCAGCAGTTCAAATGGCGTGGTGTACACCAGCTCGGTGGTCGGGTGCGGGTTGTTGTCGCGCAGCCGGGTCAGAATTTCCAGTCGCTTCTGCTTGTTCATCAGGCCTTCTCAGCACGTCCTTGTTCCAATAGCGGTTCCACTGCCACGGCGCGGGCTTTGCGCGCCTTCATTCTTTCGTCGATCAGATATTTGACCGCCAGCAGCAGCCCCAGGCCGATAAAGGCACCCGGCGGCAGCATCGCCAGCAGGAACGGGCTGTCGAAGTGCACCACTTCGATGCGCAGCGACTTGGCCCAACTGCCCAGCAGTAGGTCGGCACCGTCGAACAGCGTGCCGTTGCCCAGCAGTTCGCGCATCGAGCCCAGCGTCACCATCACGCCAGTAGCGCCGAGACCGATAGCCATGCCGTCCAGCGCCGAGAGGCCGACTGGCTTCTTGGCGGCCACCGCTTCGGCGCGGCCCACCACGATGCAGTTGGTCACGATCAATGGAATAAAGATGCCCAGCGACTGATACAGCCCGAAGGCATAGGCGTTGATCAGCATCTGCACGATGCTCACCACCGCGGCGATGATCATCACGTAGATAGGAATACGCACCTCGCTCGGTACCCAGCGGCGCACCGCGGAGATGGAGGCGTTGGTCAACGTCAGCACCAGCGTGGTGGCCAGCCCCAGGCCCAGCGCGTTGGTGACGGTGGACGTCACCGCCAGCAACGGACACATGCCCAGCAGCTGCACCAGGGCGGAGTTATTTTTCCACAACCCCTGGACGATCAATTCTTTGGCTTCACTCATTCGCTGGCTCCACACGCAGGTAAGCTTTCAAGTTTAGGCGGCAGCGTTTCCATATACAACGCCGTGCGGCGCACCGCATTGACCACCGCACGCGGGGTGATGGTCGCGCCGGTGAACTGGTCGAACATACCGCCGTCTTTCTTCACCGCCCAGCGCTTATCGTCCGGGCCTTCGATTTTCTTGCCGCTGAAGAAAGAAATCCAGTCGGAAATGCGCAGTTCAATTTTGTCACCCAGCCCCGGGGTTTCGTGGTGTTCAATCACCCGGGTGCCGAGCACCGTGCCGTTGAAATCGGCGCCGACCAGCAGTTTGATAGCGCCGGAGTAGCCGTCCGGCGCGGTGGTTTCCAGCGCGGCGGCGGTCGGCTGCCCGTTTTTGCGCGCCAGGTACAAACGGTGCGGCGCGCCGTCGCCCAGCGCCGGATCGCTGACCAGGAAGCATTCGTTCTGCATGATGTTGTCGTAGTTTTCCGGTGGCACCACCTGATCGAGCAGCGCTTTTTGCTGCAGCGCCGCCTGATGGGCGATGGTGGTTTTCGTCAGGGCGTAGACCACGGCGGTCAGGCCGGTGGTGACCGCCGCAAACACCGCCAGCGTGGTGCCGTGCTTTCTCATGGAATTCAGCATGGCGGCTCCTTAGCGATGGCCGTACACGCGCGGCTGCGTGTAGTGGTCGATTAACGGGACGGTGATGTTGGCGAGCAGCACGGCGAAGGCCACGCCGTCAGGGTAGCCGCCATAGACGCGGATCAGCCACACCAGCACGCCGATCAGCGCGCCGTAGATCAAACGGCCCTTCGGCGTGGTCGAGGCGCTGACCGGATCGGTGGCGATAAAGAACGCGCCCAGCATGCTGGCGCCGGAGAACAGGTGGATCAGCGGCGAAGCCTGATGCGCCGGATCGATCCACCAGGCCAGGCCGGAACAGAAGGCGATGGCGGCCAACATGCTGAACGGGATCTGCCAGTGGATCAGGCGGCGCGCCAGCATAAACAGGCCGCCGGCCAGGAAGCCGAGGTTGACCCACTGCCAGCCGATGCCGGCCAGGGCGCCGCCGAACAGCGGCTGCTGCAACACCTGTTCCACGCTGTGGCCGCTGCGCAGGCCGGTTTTGAAGCCGTCGAGCGGCGTGGCCTGGCTGATGCCGTCCACGCCCATCTGCAGTTCGTGCAGCGTCGCGCCTTGCGAGGTATGGCCACTGAAAATGGTCAGCAGCGTGTCGTGGAGCGACAGCGCAGTGGCGCGCAGCTCATCCGGCGGCAGCCAGCTGGTCATCTGCACCGGGAAGGAGATCAGCAGCACCACGTAACCGACCATCGCCGGGTTGAACGGGTTTTGCCCAAGGCCGCCATACAGCTGTTTGGCGATAACGATGGCGAAGAAGGTGCCGATGACGATCATCCACCACGGCGCGAGCGGCGGCAGGCTGATGCCGAGCAGCAGCGCGGTCAGCAGGGCGGAGTTATCCGCCAGCCGGCTGCGCACCGGCAGCTTGCGCAGCCTGAGGATCGCGCCTTCCGCGGCCAGCGCGACGATCGCCGCCAGCGCCACCTGGATCAGCACGCCGTAGCCGAAAAACCAAATCTGCGCCGCGATGCCGGGAATGCACGCCAACATCACCCACAGCATAATGCGGCTGGTGCTTTGCTGGTTGTGGGTGAAAGGCGAGCTGGCGATGTGTAAGCCTTTGGCGGCTGTGGGTGATACCGGCCTGAACTTCATAGAGTAACGATACCTTCTGCGCCGCGCCTGCGGCAGTTTCGATGCGCCGAATTGCGGGCGCGGCAAAAAATAATAGCCGAGCATTCTACCTGATTCGATGCGAGGGTAATACGCCTTAATGGTAGGGGTATTCGGCTTTCCGCACATCTGGCGATCGGGACGGCGCGATTTGATTTTTTTTTGGCCGGTAAATGGGCTAACGTGAGGAATTGTCAGTGGAACTTGTGCCGCCATCGACCGCGGGAAATGGGTTAAGCGTCTGAATGAGATATCATTTTTCTCCAGATTTCCGCACAAAATAACAACTTTCACATAATCCGTGTAGGTTACTATCGCGAACATTATTGAGTCAGTGAATCCATAATAATGACAAATGAAGACATTTTTTTTATTGAAGAGCTAATTGAGTGGGTGGAGATACATCTGGAGAAACGGCCAAACCTGGATGAAGTCGCGCGTATTTCGGGCTATTCCAAGTGGCATCTGCAGCGTAAATTCAAGCGTATTACCGGCATTCAACTCGCCACCTATATCCGTTCGCGCATCCTGACGCGCGCCGCGGTGGCGCTGCGCATTACTCGCCGCTCCATCATCGACATTTCCGATGAGCTGGGCTTCGATTCACAGCAGACCTTCACCCGCATGTTCAAGCAGCGCTTCGGCACCACGCCCAATCGCTACCGCTCGATGGCGCACTGGGACGTGAAAAACCTGATGCCGCGCTTTAACTTCGAAGCCAGCTACGGTGCCGGTTATTATCCGGAAGTGAAGCGGTTGACGCTGCCCGACATGCAGTTGGTCGGTTTCACGCGCCGGTTGGATTTCGCCTCCGAACAGGAGCTGGAATATTCTTCCTGCATGGCGATGAAGGACGAGATTTTCAACGACTTCTTCAAGGGGTTGCACGTTGACTGTCGGCGAATTTACAGCATTTATTCTCCTCATGCCGGGGAGGGCGACGAGCTCTCGTCCACGTTGGTGATGGCGGTCGATCCTGAACACAAAAAGGATATTCTTTCCAACCATCAGATCGACACCTTCCATCTGCCGAGCCGCGAGTTTATCTCCATCAACCATAAGGGCACGGCGAAAGAGTGTCTGCAGTTTTTCGGCTACCTGATGTCGCATGTGATGCCGGGGCTGAAGGATGAGGTGCGCGGCAGTATGGAAATGGAGATCATTCAAACCAAAGAGTGGAACCCCGAGTCCAAACTGCGCCAGATTGAAGTGGATTACACCTACCTGATTTCTATCGATTAAACGGCGCCGGGCTGTGGCCAGGCGCCGCTGTCATCATTTGTCTTCCGTTTCCGCCGTCAGCGATTCCCTGGCGGCTTTTTTGGCTTTGGCGCGGGCGATAGCCGCTGCCACCGCCGCCTTGCGCGGGTCTTCCTCGGCGGCAGCCGGAGCCGGTTCCGCCGCTGCAGGAGCATCCGCCTGCTGCGCGGCTTTCTTGGCTTTTACACGTGCCAGTGCCGCGGCAACCGCGGCTTTGCGCGGGTCTTCCTCGACGGCAGCCGGAGCCGGTTCCGCCGCTGCAGGAGCATCCGCCTGTTGCGCGGCTTTCTTGGCTTTTACACGTGCCAGTGCCGCGGCAACCGCGGCCTTGCGCGGGTCTTCCTCGACGGCAGCCGGAGCCGGTTCCGCCGCTGCAGGAGCATCCGCGTGTTGCGCGGCTTTCTTGGCTTTTAGACGTGCCAGTGCCGCGGCAACCGCGGCTTTGCGCGGGTCTTCCTCGGCGGCAGCCGGAGCCGGTTCCGCCGCTGCAGGGGCATCGGCCTGCTGCGCGGCTTTTTTGGCTTTGGCGCGGGCGATAGCCGCTGCCACCGCGGCCTTGCGCGGATCTTCCTCGGCGGTTGCCGGAGCCGGTTCCGCCGCTGCAGGGGCGTCAGATTGTTGCTCCGCTTTTTTGGCCTTCACGCGCGCCAAGGCGGCAGCAACGGCCGCTTTCCGCGGATCGTCCTCTGTTGCGGCCGGCGCTTCTTTACGCGCTTTCACGCGGGCCAGCGCCGCGGCCACGGCGGCTTTACGCGCGTCGTCGCCGGTGGCCGCCGGCGGTGCTTTCGTTTCCACCTCGGCAGCCAGCTGGGCACGTCGTTCGCGCGCCTGCGCTTTACGTGCTTCGCGGGCAGCGATCATCTCGCTGTTGTCCGGCTGCTGGCCGTCGACCGGCGTAACCGCCGCTTCGGCATTCTTGCTGCGTACGCGCGCCAGCGCGGCCTGCACCGCGCCCTGATCGTCGTCGGTCAGTTTCACGGCGGCCTTTTTATGTCGCTCTTCGCGCGCCAGTTTCTCGCGCTCCAGACGGGCCTGCTTGGCTTCGAAACGGGCCTTGGCCTCGGCGGTGCGCGCCGCCTCCAGATCGATAGCCTTGATTTCGGCCTTTTCCTGACGGTAGTACTGCACCAGCGGAATGTTGCTGGGGCAGACGAACGCGCAGGCGCCGCATTCGATGCAATCGAACAGGTTGTGGTTACGTGCCTTGTCGTGCTCCTGCCCGCGGCTGAACCAGTACAGCTGTTGCGGCAGCAGCCCGGCGGGGCAAGCGTCCACGCACAGGCCGCAGCGGATGCAGGATTGCTCGGGTTCCTGCGGCGTCATTTCATCGACCGTCGGCGCCAGAATGCAGTTGCTGATCTTGACGATTGGCACGTTCAGCGCGGGCAGGGTGAAGCCCATCAGCGGGCCGCCCATGACCACCATCTGCTGCGCCTGCGGGCGGAAACCGGCGAAGTCAAGCAGGTGCTGCACCGGCGTGCCGATGCGCGCCCACAGGTTGCCGGGGCGCTCGATAGCGTCGCCGGTCAGGGTTACTACGCGCTCAATCAGCGGTTCGCCGTCGACGATCGCTCGCTTGATGGCGAAGGCAGTGCCGACGTTTTGCATCAATACGCCAATAGCTGAGGAGTGCTTGCCGTGCGGCACTTCCTTGCCGGTCAAAATTTTGGTCAGCTGCTTGGCGCCGCCGGACGGGTATTTGGTCGGGATGACGCGCAGCGCAATGCCGGTTTGGCCGCGCAGCGCCTGTTTCAGCGCCGCGATCGCCTCCGGTTTGTTGTCTTCGATGCCGATCAGCGTGAGCTTGGGTTGCAGAATGTGTTGCAGGATCTGCGTGCCTTCAATGATCTGATCGGCATGTTCCTGCATCAGGCGGTCGTCAGCGGTGATGTAAGGCTCACACTCGGCGGCGTTGAGGATCAGCGTTTCCACGCCGCTCATGCCGCCTTGCAGTTTGCTGGCGGTCGGGAAGCCAGCGCCGCCCAGACCGGCGATGCCGGCCTGATGAATACGTTGAATCAGTTCCGCGACGGGGGATTGACGGTAGTCCGCCACCGGATCGCGCTCGCACCAGCGGTCTTCCCCGTCTGCCTCGATAATCACGCACAGCTCCGTCAGCCCGGACGGGTGAGCGGTGATGTGCGGCGTAATGGCGCTGACGGTGCCCGAGGTCGGGGCATGCACCGGCACGGTGCGGCCGCGGCCGACGGTCAGCGGTTGGCCTTTCAACACCCGATCGCCGGCGTTGACGCACAGCTCGCCTTCCGGCCCCAGATGCTGCTGCAGCGGAATGATAAAGGTCTTGGGCAGGGGAGCGATACGCAGCGGCGCACCGCTGGACTGAGTCTTCATTTCCGGTGGATGGATCCCGCCGTCGAAATCCCAGATCCGGTCTTTTTTAAAGGCGGCGAACAGATTAAGCATGTTGCTCCACGTGGATCACTTGCACCGGGATCGTCTTCATGTCCCACTTCCAGTTGGCGGTGGTGGTAGCGACCGGTCTCATTTCAATACAGTCGGTAGGGCAAGGGGCGACGCACAGATCGCAGCCGGTACAGAGGTCGGTAATGACGGTATGCATGGCGCGGGTGGCGCCGACGATGGCGTCCACCGGGCAGGCCTGAATGCACTTGGTGCAACCGATGCAGTTGGCCTCGTCGATATAGGCCACCTTACGCTCCGGCTCGGCGGCGGCTTCGCTACCCAGCGGCTGTGGCTCGACGTTGAGCAGCTCCGCCAGTTTCAGCATCACCTGTTCGCCGCCTGGCGCGCATTTGTTGATCATCTCGCCGTTGGCCACTGCCTCGGCATAGGGGCGACAGCCGGGGTAGCCGCACTGGCCGCACTGGCTCTGCGGCAGGATTGCGTCGACCTGCTCGGCGACCGGATCCTCTTCCACCTCAAAACGGCGCGCGGCGTAACCCAGCACCAGTCCGAACAGCAGCCCGAGCGCGCTTAAAGCCGCGATAGCTATCCACAACGCAGTCATTAGAATTTCACCAGCCCGGTAAAGCCCATAAAGGCCAGCGACATCAGCCCGGCGGTGATCAGCGCGATCGAGGAGCCGCGGAACGGCGCTGGGACGTCGGCGACCGCCAGACGTTCGCGAATGGCGGCGAACAGCACCATAACCAGCGAGAAACCGGCGGCGGCGCTGAAGCCGTAAACGGCGGACTGCAGGAAGTTATAGCCGAGGTTGACGTTAAGCAACGCTACGCCCAGCACCGCACAGTTGGTGGTGATCAGCGGCAGGAAGATGCCCAGCAGGCGGTAGAGTGCCGGGCTGGTCTTGCGCACCACCATCTCGGTGAACTGAACGACGACGGCGATCACCAGAATGAAGGAGAGCGTGCGTAGATACACCAGATCCAGCGGAACCAGAATAAAGGTGTTGATCACCCAGGCGCTGACGGAGGCCAGCGTCATAACGAAGGTGGTGGCCATTCCCATGCCGATGGCGCTTTCCAGCTTCTTGGAAACGCCGAGGAACGGGCACAGGCCAAGAAACTTCACCAGAACGAAGTTGTTCACCAGTACGGTGCCGACAAACAGGAGCAGGTATTCGGTCATTGCGATGCCTAAAAAAATAAAAGCCGCCTATTATCGGGAATCGGCGGCCGGACGACAACATATGAATCGCAGGGGTATTGCCTTTTTTGGTGAAAATTTACACAAATCACCCAATAAAACGTGCTGCAACTCCCTTTAACGTTCGGTAAAGGTCCCTTTGACCCGCTGCGAACGCTTGATGTAAGGCACCAGCAGCGCCGCCATCAGCAGCGGCCAGCCGAGGCTGCGCACCGCCACTTCATCCGGCACCGGCGCGAAGGCGAAGGCTTTCACCGCCAGAATTACCGTGATCAGCAGCCATAACAAGAACAGCTTGGGGAAGCGCTGCGAACGCTGGCAAAACAAAAACACCAGCCACAGGGTGAAGCACCACATCAAGAGCGTGGTCAGCACCGAAAAGTACCACTGCAGGGTAAATGCCTGGGCGTTGGTCAACAGATAGTCGCGCGACTCGGGCATGAAGATCGCCATGGCGTACAGGAGCAGCATCAGGCTGGCGCTGAGCAGGGTGACGATCAGATAGGCCAACGGGGCCAGCAACCAACCGCCGATACGAGTGTATTCAGCTTGAGACATAAAGGCTTCCTGATTGAAACGGGGATCACAGGCGGCATAGCTTAGCGGGTAATATAGGCTTCGTCATCCCTATCAAGCGGATAGCTCGGCATCGCGACGCTGGGCCGCACGTTTGGCTACGCCGGCCCTGCGTCGAATTAACATCTTATTTACTTCTTGTTCCATCCGGCCGCATGGTGTCAAATCGAAAGGGTCTGTCGTGAGCCAGCAAGAGGAAATCCCATGGCTGAGAAAATTCGTGTCGGGCTGGTCGGTTACGGCTACGCCGGCAAAACCTTTCATGCGCCGCTGATCGCCGGTACGCCGGGGCTGGAGCTGGCCGCCGTCTCCAGCAGCGATGCCGGCAAAGTGCACGCCGATTGGCCGTCGATGACGGTGGTGGGTGATGCGCAGGCGCTGTTCGCCGATCCGGCCCTCGATCTGATCGTCATTCCTACCCCCAACGATACCCATTTCCCGCTGGCGCAGCAGGCGTTGGCCGCCGGCAAGCACGTGGTGGTGGATAAACCGTTTACCGTGACATTGTCACAAGCACAGGCGCTGCAACAGCAGGCGCAGCAGAGTGGTTTACTGCTGTCGGTGTTCCACAATCGCCGCTGGGACAGTGATTTCCTCACCCTTAAAGCATTGCTGAACGACGGTTCGCTGGGCGAGGTGGTCTATTTCGAGTCGCATTTCGATCGCTACCGGCCGCAGGTGCGCCAGCGTTGGCGCGAACAGGGCGGCGTCGGCAGCGGCATCTGGTTCGATTTGGGGCCGCATCTGCTCGATCAGGCGCTGCAACTCTTCGGCAAACCCGAACGGCTGTTTGTCGATCTGGGTGAGCTGCGGCCGGGGGCGCAGGCGGTGGACTATTTCCACGCGCTGCTGAGCTATGGCGATCGCCGTGTGGTGCTGCACGCCAGCATGCTGGCTGCGGCAGAGAGCCCGCGCTACGTGGTGCACGGCACCCGTGGCAGCTATGTCAAATATGGCCTGGATCCGCAGGAAGACCGACTGAAGGCCGGTGAGCGCCTGCCACAGGCCGATTGGGGCTATGACATGCGCGATGGTGTAGTGACGCTGTCACGTGACGATCTGCTGGCTGAGAAACCGCTGCTCAATATTCCCGGCAATTACCCGGCTTATTACGCGGCGGTGCGCGACGCGATTGCCGGCATAGGCGAAAATCCGGTGCCGGCCGCCGACGCCATCGCGGTAATGGCATTGATCGAACTGGGGTTGGAATCGGCCCGGCTGCAGCAGGCGCTGCCGGTGGTCTGATCCCGTTCATTCCTCTGTGCCCGGCGCAACGTCGGGCCTTTTTACGACTTTACGTGCAAGGAAATCCGTTTCATGTCCTGGTTGCAGCGTTTGCGCATTGATAAATTTTTGCTGGTTCTGATTTTTGTGGTGATCGTCGCCTCGCTGTTCCCCTGCGAAGGCATCTGGAAAACCTTCTTTGAACACCTGACTACCGCCGCCATCGCGCTGCTGTTCTTTATGCACGGCGCCAAGCTGTCGCGTGAGGCGATCATCGCCGGCATGAGTCACTGGAAGCTGCATCTGCTGGTGTTCCTCAGCACCTTTGCGCTGTTCCCGCTGCTCGGGCTGGCGATGAACTTGCTGGTGCCGGGCATCATGACGCCGACGGTCTATCTCGGCTTCCTCTACCTGTGCGCGCTGCCGGCCACGGTGCAATCGGCCATCGCCTTTACGTCGGCGGCGGGCGGCAACGTGGCGGCGGCGATCTGCAGCGCCTCGGCATCGAGCATTCTCGGCGTGTTCCTGTCGCCGCTGCTGGTGGGGGCGTTGATGCATACCCAGGGCGGCAATACCGACGTATTGCACGCCATCGGTTCGATCATTCTGCAATTGATGGTGCCATTTGTGGTCGGTCACCTGGCGCGGCCATTGATCGGCAAGTGGGTCGATCGCCATCGCAAGTTGATCAACCTGACCGACCGTTCATCGATCCTGCTGGTGGTGTATACCGCATTCAGCGCGGCGGTGGTGGAAGGGATTTGGCACCGTATCGACGGTTGGTCGCTGCTGACCATCCTGGTGATGTCGCTGGTGCTGCTGACGGTGGTGCTGGTGATCAACACCTATGCGGCGCGCTGGCTGGGCTTCAACACCGCCGATGAAATCACCATCGTCTTCTGCGGCTCGAAAAAGAGCCTGGCGAACGGCATCCCGATGGCCAACGTGCTGTTCCCGGCCGCGGCGGTGGGCGCGATGGTGCTGCCGCTGATGATTTTCCACCAGGTGCAACTGATGGTGTGCGCGGTGCTGGCGCAGCGCTATGCGCGTAAAACCGCCAAACAGCGGGCCGAGGCGGAGGCGCTGGCGGCCAAATAGGCCGCAGACCGCTAACGGCGGCCCAGCGCGTCGAGCAGAAAGTCGGCGCGCTCGTCCGGTGAGGCGCGCGGCAGTTCTTGCAGCTGATAGCCATAGCGGCGATAGACGGCCACCATCGCCCGGTAGGTCAGCTCGGCTTCGGCGAAAGATTGCTTTCTTTCGCTGTCCTGCGCATAGATCGCTTGCCACGGCGGGGCGATGAACACCCTTTCGGCATAGCGGAAGGTGCCGATCGCCGCCGTCAAATGCGCGGGGATCGGCAGCCCGCACAGCGTGAGATACCCGGCGATATCCGGCAGCCCGCGATCGAAGAACCAGCATGTTTCCCCCGTTGCTTCGCGCCATGAGCGCAGTTCCCAATCGAGCATCCGCTCGGCGAAGGCCTGGCGATCGCCCCACGGCAGCGCATGGCCGCCGATACTCACCTGATCCTGAATAATCGCCCGGCCGGCTTCCTGCGAGTGCGGAAAGCCGCGGCGATGAAGAACGTCGATGAGCGTGCTTTTACCCGAACCCGGGCCGCCGGTCAGCACGATGCGGCGTGTTTTGTCAGACATGCGAAATTCCTCTCTTGCGGCAGAGTCATGGGGTAACACAGCGATAAAGACGAGCAGTCGGAAGAAGACGGCGGGGAGAGGGATGAGAAGAAGGCGCCGTTTGGCGCCTGGGGGGATTTAGCCCTGAACTTTGGCGCGCAGCGCCTGTTTTTCCTGCTCGCTGAGGAAGGCCAGCTTCAGGCCATTTTCCTGCGCGGTGCGGATTTCTTCCGGCGTTAGCCCGGCCTGCGGCGCGGCGACGCGGTATTCATGCTCGATCTCGATGCCCTGAACCGCCGGATCGTCGGTGTTGATCGACGCCAGCACGCCGTGGCGCAGGAAGGTGGCCAGCGGATGCTGCGCCAGCGACGGCACGGTGCTGGTCTGGATGTTGGAGGTCAGGCAGGATTCGATACCGATGCCGTGTTCCGCCAGGAAGTCCATCAGCGCCGGGTCTTCGACCGCTTTCACCCCGTGGCCGATACGTTCGGCGCCCAGCTCGCGGATCGCCTGCCAGATGCTTTCCGGGCCGGCGGCTTCGCCCGCGTGCACGGTGATGCGCAGGCCGGCGTCGCGGGCGCGGTTGAAGTGGCTGAGGAACAGGCTGCCGGGGAAGCCCAGCTCATCGCCCGCCAAATCCAGCGCGGTAATGCCGTCGCGGTGCGCCAGTAATCCTTCCAGTTCCTGCAGACAGGCGGCCTCGCCGAAGGTGCGGCTCATGATGCCGATCAGGCGAATGTCGATGTCACGATCGCGGCAGCCCGAGCGGATCCCGTCGATCACCGCTTCCACCACGCCGGCGACCGGCAGTTGATGCTTCATCGCCATGTAGTAAGGGGAGAAACGCAGCTCGGCATAGTGCAGGCCGGCGTTGGCGGCGTCCTCGACGTTTTCGTATGCCACCCGGCGGCAGGCGTCCAGATCGCCCAGCACCGCCACGCCCCAGTCCAGTTTCTGCAGGAAGCTGACCAGATCCGGTTCGGCATGGGTGATCTGCACGTGCGGGCGCAGGCTCTCCAAATCGTTGGCCGGCAGGGCGAGATTGAACTGGCGGCCGAGGTCGAGAATGGTCTGCGCGCGGATGTTGCCGTCGAGATGGCGGTGAATATCGGTAAGCGGTAGGCGGGGATCGATCATGCTGGGCACTCGCTAATTATCGTAGGTAAAGTGCAGAACAGTATAAAAACAAATGGATGAAACTTGCCATCGCGTTGCATAAAAAAGTGACGTGAATCACAAATAATGCGAGATATATCGCATTATCGTCGTGAATCAGGCTTTCAACACGCTGACGCCCGCCTGCTGCAACGGCGCGATCAGCGCGTCATCGGTAGCCCGCTCAACGATGATGGTGTGCGCCAGCGTAATATCGCCGATCGCATACTGCGAGGCGGCGTTAAGCTTGGCGGCGGAAGCCAGCACCACGGTTTCCGCCGCGCGGGCCGCCAGCGCGCGTTTGATGTAAGCCTCCTCCAGATCGCCGGTGCTCAGCCCCGCAGTGGGGTGTACGCCGGTCACGCCCATAAAATAGAGATCGGCGCGAATATGCGACATTGCTTCCACCGCGGCGGCGCCGACGCTGACGATCGAATGCTTGTACAGCCGGCCACCGATCAGAATCACCTCGACCGTGGGGTGATCGACCAGGCCCACGGCGACGCTGGGGCTGTGGGTGACGATGGTGGCGTTGAGGTTGGCCGGCAGTTGCCTGACCAGCTCTGCAGAGGTGGTGCCTCCGTCGATAATCACTACCTGGCCGGGGGCGATCAGCGCCGCTGCCGCTTTGGCGATCGCGCGTTTGGCGCCGGATTCCAACTGATTGCGTTCGGCAAAGCTGGCAATGGCGGAAGAAACCGGCAGGGCGCCGCCATGCACCCGCTGTAGCAACCCTTCGGCGTCCAATTCGCGCAGATCGCGCCGGACCGTATCTTCCGACAGCCCGAACATTTCGCTGAGCTGCTTGGCTAACACCTGGCCGTCCTGAGCCAGTTTTTCCAGGATGATTTTCTTGCGTTGGCTGGTCAACATGGCCATGTTCCTCTCAAATTTGGTTTGCACGAAATATCTTGATCATACACGAAACCGCACGATAGTATCAATTTCCTTCCTCTGGCGGAGTAAACCGATGATAGCCACTAAAGACAGGGTTCGCATTGTCGAAACCCGGGTGTTGTCCGATGACTGGTACCTGCTGAAAAAAACCACCTTTGATTTTCTGCGGCGCGACGGCGTCTGGCAGCGGCAAAGTCGCGAGACCTACGATCGCGGTGATGGCGCGGTCATTTTGCTGTTCAACCGGCAGGCGCAAACGGTGATCCTGACGCGCCAGTTCCGCTTTCCGGCCTTCGTCAACGGCCATGACGGCATGTTGATTGAGGCTGCCGCCGGGTTGCTGGACAACGCGTCGCCGGAGGCACGCATCCGCGCCGAAGCGGAAGAGGAAACCGGCTATTTCGTGCAGAGCGTGGAGAAAGTATTCGAAGCCTATATGAGCCCAGGCTCGGTCACCGAGAAGCTGCACTTTTTCGTCGGCGAATATCAGGCGGGCGACCGCATCAACGAGGGCGGCGGGTTGGCGGCGGAGGGGGAAGATCTGGAGGTGCTCGAGCTGCCGCTGGCGCAAGCCCTGCAGGCGATTCGCCAGGGCACGATCGTTGACGCCAAGACCATCATGCTGCTGCAGTTTGTCGCCTTGAACCGGACGTTGGAGGAAGAACGATGAAAGCACAACAAATCTTGATTGCCGGCCCTTATCGCAGCGGCACCGATGGCGATCCGCAGCGTATCGCCGCCAATCTGGCGCGCCTGGAACAGGCCGCGCTGGCGGTTTACCAGCGGGGGCACGTGCCGGTGATCGGCGAGTGGCTGGCGCTGCCTTTGGCGGCGGCGGCAGGTTCCACTCAGGTTGGCGATGCGGTGAGCGAGGCGTTTCTTTACCCGGTGGCGCATCGGCTGATTGCACAGTGTCAGGCGGTGTATCGCATCGAAGGGGCGTCTGCGGGGGCCGATAACGACGTGCGGCTGGCCAACGAGTGGGGATTGACGGTTTATCATCATCTGGAGGAGATCCCGTCTGTTCAGTCGTAACGCCGGGGCGGGCAGAGGCTCGCCCCCTCGCGTTATTGCTCGTCCAGCACCAACCTCAATCCGGCGATCAGCTTGTCCATGCCGGCCTCCAGCTTGCTGCGCGGGCAGCCGACGTTGAGACGCAGGAACCCGCGGCCTTCCTCGCCGTAGGTAAAGCCCGGCATGATCGCCACCTTTTCACGCTCGATCAGCACCTGCTGCAGCGCCCGATCGTCCACGGCCAGCGGCCGCAGATCGATCCAGGCCAGGTAGGTGGCCTGCGGCGGGCGCCAGCCCAGCGCGGGAAACGCCTGCTCCAGCCGCTCGGCGACGTAGGTCAGATTATCCTGCAGGTAGTCGCGCAGGGCGTCCAGCCAGGGTTCGCCGTGGCGGTAGGCGGCCACGTGCGCCGCCACCGCCAGCACCGCCGGCGAGGAGAGGCCATCGCGGGCTTTGAGCTGCTGGAAATAGGCTTCGCGGCTGGCGTCGTCACTGATAAAGCCGTAGGCGCCGGTCAGTGCCGGAATGTTGAAACTCTTGGAGCCGGAGGTCAGCAAGGCCCAGGCGCCGCTCGCCACCTGGCTCCACGGCGTATGGCGGTGTTCACCCCAGACCATGTCCATGTGGATTTCATCGCTGATCACGCGCACGTCATGGCGCTCGCACAGTTCGGCCATCTGCTGCAGCTCGTCGCGGCGCCACACTTTGCCGGTGGGGTTATGCGGGCTGCACAGCAGCAGGATCTTGGTTTGCGGCCGCGCCAGCAACGCTTCGAGATGCGCCATGTCGCAGCGCCAGTCGTCGCCGGCCTTGTGCAGCGGGCAGGCCAGCAGCTGGCGCTGGTTGGCGAGGATCACCTTGTAGAAGGCGTCATAGGCCGGGGTATGGGTCACCACATAGTCGCCCGGTATGGACCATTGGCGGATCAGCTGCGCCGCCATGTAGATAACGGAAGGGCCGTACACCGCCGTTGCGGTGTCGATAGCGGTGTTGAAGCGTTGCTGATACCAGTGGCGCAGCGCGCCGAGAAAATCCTCATGCTGCCAGCGGCTGTAGCCCAGCACGCCGTGCTGCAGGCGTTGCTGCAACGCCTCGAGAATGCACGGCGCGGTGGCGAAATCCATATCGGAGATGGTGAACGGCAGCAGGTCGTCGCTGCCGAAACGATCGGCGATATAGTCCCACTGGGTGCACCAGGTGCCGTGGCGGTCGATCGGGGTGGAGAAATCAAACATGGGTGGCTCCCTGCAGCGCCGCGGCAGGTTGCGCCGTGGCTATCAGTGAGTCTAATTCATCCTTCACCGATTGCACCTGCGGACCGATCACCACCTGCAGATTATGGTCGTTGAGATGCACCACGCCGATAGCGCGGTGGGCCTTCAGCGCCGCGTCGTCCACCTGACTCATGTCGTTGACCGACAGGCGCAGGCGGGTGATGCAGTTGTCCAGCGTGATAATGTTGCCCGGGCCGCCGAGCGCCGCCAGAATCGCCGGCACGTTGTAGCCGGATTTGCCCACCGCGCCGCTCGGCGCGCTTTGGCTGACGGCGCTGTCGCTCTCACGGCCCGGCGTTTTGATGTTAAAACGCTGGATGGCGAAGCGGAAAATGGCGTAATAGCCGACGAACCAGACGGCGGCCACCACCGGCACCAGATACCACTTGGTGGCGGTGCCGTGCAAAATGCCGAACACCACGAAGTCGATGATGTTGCCGTCGGTGTTGCCGATGGTCACGCCCAGCAGCGCCATCACGGTAAAGCCCAACCCGGTGAGCAGCGCGTGGATCAGATACAGGAACGGCGCGACGAACAGGAACAGGAACTCGATCGGCTCGGTGGTGCCACCAACCACGCAGGCCACCACGCCGGAAATCAACAGCCCTTTGATTTTATGACGGTTCTCCGGCTTGGCGCAGTGGTACATCGCCAGCGCCGCGCCCGGCAGGCCGCCGAGAAACGCCGGCATTTTACCCTGCGACAGGAAGCGGGTGGCGCTCTCGGCGAAGCCGGTGGTGGTTGGGCAGGAGAGCTGCGCCTGGAAGATGGTCAGGGCACCGCTGACGCTGTGGCCGCACACCTCCATGGTACCGCCCGCCTCGGTAAAGCGGATTAGCGCCACCAGAATGTGCTGCAGGCCGAACGGCAGCAGCAAGCGTTCGCCGGTGCCGAACAGCATCGGGCCAAAGGCGCCGGCGCTGTTGATCACCCAGCCCAGCCCGGTGATGCCGGCGGCGAACCACGGCCAGATCAGCGGGATCACCAGGCCGCACAGGCCCAGCACCACGGTGGTGACGATCGGTACGAAGCGCGTGCCGCCGAAGAACGCCAGTGCGTCCGGCAGGCGGATGGTGTGGAAGCGTTCATGCAGGCGATAGACGATGATGCCGACGATCACCGCGCCGAGGATACCGGTATCGATCGACTGAATGCCGAGGATGTTCTGGATATTGTTGGCTTTCAGCACCAGCGGATCGCTGGTGGGCAGCACGCCGGCGGCGGTCAGGTAGAAGTTGGTGCCCAGATTCAGCACGGCGAAGCCGACGAAGCCGGAGAAAGCGGCGACGCCTTTGTTCTCACGCGCCATGCCCAGCGGAATGGCGATGGCGAACATCACCGGCAGGAAGCTGAAGGCGAAGGAGCCTACCTTGCTCATCCAGGTAAAGATCAGCTGGAAGATCGGGTGGCCGATAAACGGCATCAGGGTGATCACGTCGCGGCTGCTCAGCGAGCTGCCGATCCCCAGCATGATGCCGCAGAAAGAGAGCAAGGCGACGGGCAACATGAAGGTTTTGCCCAGGCTCTGGAAGAACTCCCAGAGGGTGATTTTGGGTTTGTTGGCTGCTGACATAACCGACTTCTCCTGGCGAAAAGACGAGCAAAAAGGGGACTTCTGATTAGGTAAAAAGAAGATAAAACGTTTTACCTAGCAAAAATGCGCCGCCAATCACAAATCTGCCGCCCGGTTTTTGGCGACAATGCGGCAGGCAGTAAAACGTTTTACTGAGCTAACGGATTCGGTATACCCTTGATCATTACGGCGCGGGTTGCCCAGGAACGGGTTCGCAGAGACTATGAGCATCAAAAAAATCACCATCACCGATGTGGCGCAGCAGGCGGGCGTGTCGGTCACCACGGTTTCCCTGGTGTTGAGCGGCAAGGGGCGCATTTCGCCGACCACCGTCGAGAAGGTCAATCAGGCGATAGAGCAGCTGGGTTATGTGCGCAATCGCCAGGCGGCGACGCTGCGCGGCGCGGAGTCCGGAGTGATTGGCCTTATTCTGCGCGACATCTGCGAACCCTTCTATGCCGAAATGACCGCCGGGCTGAGCGAGGCGCTGGAGGCGCACGACAAGCTGCTGTTTTTAACCCAGAGCGGGCGCGATGGCCAAGGCTTGCAGCGGGCGTTTGACGCGCTGCTGGCGCAGGGCGTTGACGGCATCGTGCTGGCGGGCGGCATCCGCGCGGCGGCGGGCCTGAAGGAAAAGGCGGCCGAGCAGAGCGTGCCGCTGGTGTGCGTGGCGCGCTCCAGCGGTCTCGAGGGCGTGGACGTGGTGCGGCCGGACAATATGCAGGCCGCCAAGCTGGCCACCGAATTTTTGATCAAACGCGGCCACAGCCAAATTGCTTACCTCGGCGGCCAGAGCGACTCATTGACGCGCGCCGAGCGGCTGGGCGGATTTTGCGCCACGCTGGTACAGTACGGTCTGCCGTTTCGCAGCGAATGGATCGTCGAGTGTGATTGCCGGCAGCGTGAGGCGGCGGAAGCGGCGGAACAGCTGCTGCGCCACTACCCGAACATTACCGCCATCGTTTGCCACAAGGCGTCGGTCGCGCTCGGCGCCTATTTTGGCCTGACGCGCAGCGGCCGCAGCATCGGCTCGGACGGGGTCGACGCCTACTACGGTCGGCAGGTAGCGCTGATCGGTTTCGGCGACGTGCCGGAGGCCGAGCTGACCGAACCGCCGCTGACCTTCGTCTCCAGCTCGGCGCGGGAAGTGGGGCGCAGCGCCGCTGCGCGCCTGCTGCAGCGTATCGGTGACGCCGACCTGCCGGCGCAGAACGTCATTCTGCCGCCGACGCTGATCCGGCGCGGCTCCGCCTAGTCCCGCCGCTGCTCCTCTTCCGCCTCCCGGCGGATCCAACCGATAAAGGTTTTCATCGCCGGCGTCAGATCCCGCGACTTCAAATGGGTCAGCCAATAGGCGCCGAGCGCGGCCTCGGTGGCAAACGGCCTTTGCAGCGCGCCGGCGGCCAGTTCGCGGCGGAACATGCTGACCGGCGCCAGCGCCACGCCATCGCACTGGATCGCGCCTTCCACCATCAGCCTTGACGAGTCGAACACCGGGCCGTTGATCCGCCACGGCGTCACCTGCGCCGCCGTGAACCAGCGCTCCCATTCATCCTTGCGGTAGGTGCGCATCAGCTGCTCGTGCTGCAGATCCTGCGGCGTGCTCAGGCGCGCGGCGACCGTCGGCGGGCAGAGCACCGTCAGCGGCGCGTCGAACAGCTTAATATTGCAGGTGGCGGGCCAGAGGCCTTCGCCGAAGCGGATGGCGAAATCCATACCGTCGGCCGACAGATTGACCAGATTGTTGTGGGTTAGCACCCGCAGATCGATAAACGGGTGCGCCGTGCGGAACGCCGCCAGCCTCGGCATCAGCCAGCCGACGGCGAAGGTGCCGACCACCGCCACCGTCAGCACCTCGTGGAAATGCCCGCCTTCGAACTGCTGCAGCACCGCCTCAATGCTGTCGAAGGCGTCGCTCAACACCGGCAGCAGCGCCTGACCCTCTTCGGTCAAATCGAGCCCGCGCGGCAGGCGGCGGAACAGCTGGATGCCCAGCTGTTCTTCCAGCATGCGCACCTGTTGGCTGATGGCGGCCTGGGTCACCCGCAGCTCCAGGCCGGCGCGGGTGAAGTTCAGGTGGCGGGCGGAGGATTCGAACGCCCGCAGGGCGTTGAGGGGAAGTCGATTGCGCATTGTCGATAGCCATAAGTTTTTCTTTATGCTGGCTGAAATTATTATCGCTTGTCAACCCGGCGGCAAAATCCGATATTTGGCGCGGCTGCTGAGAACGTCGCGGCAGCCGTAAAGGAATGACATCATCAATCAGGGAAAGCGCCGTGTATAACGCCAACAAAAACTTTTGGCCGCGGCCGATGCCCTGCAACCTAAGAGCTTCTATCATGACGAAAATGAACCGCCTGGCGGCCGCGCTGATCGCCGCACTGATCCTGCCGACCGCGCACGCCGCGCAGCAGCAGGATATCGACGCCGTTATTCAGCCGCTGATGAAAAAATATGGCGTGCCGGGCATGGCGATCGCCGTGTCGGTCGACGGCAAACAGCAGATTTACCCGTATGGCGTTGCCTCGAAGCAGACCGGCAAACCGATCACCGAGCAGACGCTGTTCGAAGTGGGCTCGCTGAGCAAAACCTTCACCGCGACGCTGGCGGTCTATGCGCAGCAGCAGGGCAAACTGTCGTTTAAAGACCCGGCCAGCCGCTACCTGCCCGAGCTGCGCGGCAGCGCCTTCGACGGCGTCAGCCTGCTGAATCTGGTGACGCATACCTCCGGTTTGCCGCTGTTCGTGCCGGACGACGTAACCGACAACGCCCAACTGATGGCGTACTACCGGGCCTGGAAGCCGAAACACCCGGCGGGCAGCTACCGCGTCTATTCCAACCTCGGCATCGGCATGCTGGGCATGATCGCCGCCAAGAGCCTCGACCAGCCGTTTATCCAGGCGATGGAACAGGGGATGCTGCCGGCGTTGGGCATGAGCCACACCTACGTTCAGGTGCCGGCGGCGCAGATGGCCAACTATGCGCAGGGCTACAGCAAGGACGATAAACCGGTGCGGGTCAATCCCGGCCCGCTGGACGCCGAGTCTTACGGCATCAAGTCCAACGCCCGCGATCTGATTCGCTATCTGGACGCCAACCTGCAGCAGGTGAAGGTGGCGCAGCCGTGGCGCGAGGCGCTGGCCGCCACGCACGTCGGTTATTACAAGGCGGGTGCGTTCACGCAGGATCTGATGTGGGAGAACTACCCGTATCCGGTGAAGCTGTCGCGTTTGGTTGAAGGCAACAACGCCGGGATGATCATGAACGGCACGCCGGCCACCGCCATCACGCCGCCGCAGCCGGAATTGCGCGCCGGCTGGTATAACAAAACCGGCTCTACCGGCGGTTTCTCCACCTACGCGGTGTTTATCCCGGCGAAGAATATCGCCGTGGTGATGTTGGCCAACAAGTGGTTCCCGAATGACGATCGCGTCGAGGCGGCTTACCACATCATCCAGGCGCTGGAGAAGCACTGACGCTCAGGGGCGACGGCGAGGCGCCCCTACCACCGATGCTGCCGTTCACGCCGCTCGCGCATGTAATCGATAAAGGCGCGCAGCTTGAGCGGCAGATGCCTGCCGGCGGGAAAGTAGATGAAAAATCCCGATGCCTCGCTGGCATACTCCGGCAGCACTTCCACCAGTTGCCCCTGCGCCAGTTCTTGCACCACCGTGCCCTGAAAACGCTGTGCGATACCCAGGCCCGCCAATGCCGCATCCTTGATCAACCGATCCTCGTTAAAGATCAAACTGCCGCTGACGTCCAGCGCGCGTTCATCGTCGCCCAGGCTGAAATACCAGGGCTCCATTTTTCCGCTGCCGGGAAAGCGGTAGCGCAGGCAGTGGTGAGCTGGCAGATCGTCCGGCGTGGCCGGTACGCCGCAGCGCGTCAGATAGTCGGGCGAGGCGACCAGCACCCGGCGCTGGCCGTTGTCGATTGGCACGGCGATCATGTCCTTTTGCAGCATCGCGTGCATGCGAATGCCGGCATCGAAACTGCCCAGCACCAGATCGGAAAAGCGGTCTTCGGTAAACAGCTCAAGCTGTACTTCGGGATAGCGCCGTTGAAATTCCGCCAGATGCGGCATCACCAGCAGCGAAGCGGCCAGTTGCGGCAGCGTGATGCGCAGCAGGCCCGCCGGCTGTGCGCCCAGGGTGCGCACGTCGTCTGCCGCTACGTCGATCTGGCTCATGGCCGGCGAGACCTTCTGATAGAACAACCGGCCCTCGTCGCTGAGGCGCACCGAGCGGCTGGTGCGGTGAAATAAGCGCACCCCCAGCTGATTCTCCAGCGCCTGAATGTTTTGTGACACCGCCGGCGGCGTGACGCCCAGTTGGTTGGCTGCGCGGGTAAAGTTGCCCAGGCGTGCGACGGCTTCGAAATAGGGCAGCAGTTGCAGGAGTGAACTCATCTATTAATAACCTGTGCTTAATGATTCATTAAATTATGTCTTATTTTAATTTATGACGAACGTTTTAGACTGGTTTTACTTTCCCTCAGCGAGATAAAAATCATGTCGGCAACACAACGGGCGTTAACAGAACGGATCGCGGCGATCGATCAACAGGCGATGGCCGAAGGGCGCATCGTGGGCAGCGTGGTGCTGGTGGCGCGGCAGGGCGAGATTTGTTACGCCGGCGCGGCCGGTTATGCCGATCGCGAAGCGCGGCGGCCGATGCGGCGAGAAACGCAGTTTCGGCTGTCGTCGGTTTCCAAACCCTATACCACGCTGGCGGCGCTGCGCCTGATTGAACGGGGCAAGCTGAGCCTGGACGATGCGGTCAGCGACTGGCTGCCGTGGTTTACCCCGGCGCTGGCGGATGGCCGGCGCCCGACGATCAAGATCCGTCATTTGCTGAGTCATACCGCCGGGCTGGACTATCGGCTGAACCAACCGCCGGCAGGCGTTTACCATCAGTTGGGGATCCAGGACGGCGTGGAGCTGTCGACGCTGACGCTGGAGCAAAACCTGCGGCTGTTGGCGCAGGCACCGTTGCTGTCGCAACCGGGAGAGCGCTTCAATTATTCGCTGGCTATCGACGTGCTTGGCGCGGTGTTGGAGCGGGTGACGGGCATGCCGCTGCCGCAGCTGTTTGTCGAATGGGTGGCGCGGCCGCTAGGGCTCGGCAATACCGCGTTTTATACGACGGACGCCGCGAATCTGGCGACGCCGTATTACAACACGCCGCAAGGGCCGCAGCGCATGCATGAAGGCCTGCGGGTGGCGCTGCCGGAGGAGATGGCGGGGGGCGAGGTGCTGTTTTCACCCGCGCGGGCGCTTAACGCGGAGGCTTATCCTTCCGGCGGCGCGGGCATGGTCGGCGATGCCGACGATGTGCTGCAGCTGGTGGAAGCGTTGCGCAGCGGCGGGCAGGGCATCTTGCAGCCGGACACGGTGGCGTTGCTGCGCAGTCCGCATGTGGGGGCGCAGGCGCAAACGCAAGGGCCGGGCTGGGGATTTGGTTTCGGCGGCGCGCTGCTGGTGGACGCAGAAGCGGCGCAGACGCCGCAGCATGTCGGCACGCTGACCTGGGGCGGCGTTTATGGCCACAGCTGGTTCTTTGATCCACAGGCGCAGCTGAGCGTGGTGATACTGACCAACACCGCGTTTGAGGGCATGTGCGGCCGCTATCCGCAGCAGATCCGCGATGCGGTGTATGCGGCGCTGCAGGGGTAAATAAAAAGGGCCCCGCAGGGGGCCCTTGTCAGGCTTTCAGGCGATTACTGCGCCGGTGCCGGAGCGGGTTCCGCTTCCTGCGCCGGTTCAGCGTCTTCCGCCGGGGCGCCCAGCATGGCGAACTGGCCGATGAACTCCTGCAGCGACATCTTGTTGCCGTTCAGGTCAACCTGATTGTCAGCGTAGTGGAACTTGCTCGCGATCACGCCGTCTTTCTGGGTGGTCAGCTTGAACATCTGGCCCATGGCCGCCAGGCCCTGCACTTGCTGCTGCGCCAGTTTCTGCGCGTCTTCCTCATTGTAACCCTGCAACAGAGCGGTCTTCGCGGTCACTTCGGTGGCCATCGCTTCCGGAATGGTCAGGCTGAGATCCAGCTTTTTGACCGCCTGAGCGATCACTTGATCCGGCGACTGTGCCGGGGAGGCGGCCTTGCTCGGATCGGTCATCGCCAGATCCAGCGTGAAGAGGCTCTCACCCTTGCTGTTTTTCCAGCTCAGCGGGGCGATGCTGAGGCTTGGGTTGCCTTTCAGCAGCATCGGCAGGTTCTTTTGCAGCATCTCGGAGGTCTGCTGTTCGTAGACGTCCGGATCCAGGTTCTCGCCCTGCTGCAGCAGCGCCATGGTTTGGCGGTTGTAGCTGTCGGAGAAGTCTTTCAGCGCCTTGCCGTCGACGTTGTCGATTTTCAGCGTCAGTTTACCGGCGCCGAAGTCGTTGCCCTGCACCTTGAGCGCGTCCATGGTGTAATCGATCTGGCCGCCGATGTTGCTGCTGCCTTGCTCGCCGAACTTGCTCACCAGATTGAAACCGTCCAACGCCACGGTGTCTTTACCGTCGATCGTCAGTTTGAACTGTTTCAGGGTCATCGTCTGATCGCCGAGCTTCACGCCGAACTTGCTTTCGTTGCTGTTGCCTTTCAGGTTGAAGCCCTGGAAGGTGATCTGCTCGTTTTGGCCGAATTCGTTCGGGCTGGCGAACACGATAGTGTCGCTATTGGCGTCCAGCGCGAATTTTTTCAGATCGCGGGACACGTCGGCGTCAATGGTGGCGCCGCTGAATTTCAACGAAGATTTATCCTTCTGGTAGTCCAGTGGGATAAAGTCGATGGTGGACGCGGTATCGCCGCTGTACGAGATGCGCGAATCGGCGGTAAACAGCGATTTGCCTTTGGTGGTTTCAAACAGGCCTTTCACCGCCGGGGTGTTTTCCAGCTCGGTATGCACCGACGCCATGCTCGGCAGCAGGTTGAATTTTTTCAGCTGCGCGAACGGGAACGGACCGTGATCGATGGTTTCCAGGAACGCCACTTCTTCACCGGCTTTCAGCGCCGCGTTTTCACTGGTATCCGTGCCGTCGGAACGCAGCACATAACGCACTTTACTGCTGAACAGGCCGCGCTGGTAATTTTCATAGCTCAGCTTGACGCCGGCTTTCGGCAGGTAGGCTTTCAGTTGGCCGTTGGCGTTGTCGACGACTTCGCCCATGTGCTGCTCGATCTGTTTCCCGGTGTACCAGGATGCCCCGGTCCATGCTGCGCCAAGAACGACAATGACGCTGACAGCGACTAACGATTTTTTCATAGCTCTGTTTCATCCTTTTTTCTTATCACCCTCCGTTGCGTGGGAGGGGCAAATAGGGGCCGCCAAAAAACGCCCGCAGGCGTTCAATTGTGGGGGCAGCTCTCGCTTTCAGCAAGCAATTTGCTGAAATTTATCAACGGTTAGGCCAGTTGGTTATAAACCCGGGCGATGCGGCCGCTGCCGCTGACGTTGACCGGGGATTCGAAGGCGCCGATAAAGCAGGATTCACCCGGTTTGAGCGTCAGGCGCTGCCCGGATTTTTCCAGCGTTGCTTCGCCGCTGACGCAGAACACGATAGCCGCGCTCCGCTGTGCCAGCGCCTGCGGCGCGGCGGTCAAATCGTGCAGTGAGAAGGCGAAATCTTCCACCGGGATCGGGAAGAACAGCTCGTTGCCGCGCCGCTCCGGTTGGGTCAGCAGGCCGGAAGCCGGCTGCGGGCGAAACTGCAGGTTGGCCAGCAGCTCGGGCACGTCGATAAATTTCGGCGTCAGGCCGGCACGCAGCACGTTATCCGAGTTGGCCATCACTTCCAGCGCCACGCCTTTCAGGTAGGCGTGCGGCGTTTCGGCATACAGGAACATCGCTTCGCCCGGCGCGAGCTGCACCACGTTCAGCAGCAGCGGTGAGAACAGGCCGCTGTCGTCCGGATAGAAACCGGCGATGAACCGCACGGTATCCCAGGGTTCACCCTGCTGGTTGTTGAGCGCGGCTTTCAGCACGCCGAGTGCCAGCGACTTCTGCTCGCCGCTCATCGTCAACAGGCTGGCGAACAGGGTAGACAGATGGGCGGTGTCCGGCTGCTGCAGGAAGGCGGCGATATCGTGGTGCGCGCCGGCGATAGGTTGCAGCAGGGAAACGATATCGGCCAATTCACGAAAACCGTTCATCGCCAGGAACGGCGTCAGCGCGAACACCAGCTCGGGCTTGTGATTGGGATCTTTGTAGTTGCGTTCGGCGGCGCTCAGCGGGATGCCGGCGGCGTTCTCTTTCGCGAAGCCGACCTCGGCCGCCGCTTTGCTCGGGTGGACCTGGATCGACAGCGGCTGATCGGCGCACAGCACTTTAAACAGGAACGGCAACTCGCCAAAACGGCTGGCGACGTTGGCGCCCAGCTGTTTTGGCTGGTCTTCGTCGATCAGATCGCGCAGCGAACGCAGTTCACCGTCGGCGCCCGGCACGCGGGAAGGGCTCTTGGGATGGGCGCCCATCCACAGTTCGGCCATCGGCTGATTATCCGGGTTGGCGATGCCGTAAAGACGGGTCAGCGCGTCGTGGCTGCCCCAAGCGTAATTCTGTACCGCGTTGGTCATTTTTTGCATGTCGATAAACGTCCTTCTGCGTCATTGCCGCACTATTGGCAATTAACCTTCTGATTTTATACGGTTAACTCAATCTATGCCGACGACCATCATACCCTCGCGTCGGCAGGAAAAATCATGGGCGCGATCAAAACATCGCCGGATAACGTCGCGCCCGGCAACGGGGCCAAAGTATAGCGTGATAACGATCGGCGTCTCAATTGGTGCGCAGGTCTCAACGCGGCCCAGAAAATCCGTCGCAAGATTATTCTTTGGGAGAATGGGTTATTGCCGATAGCCCGCTTATCCTGCGTCATTATTTATTCTTCAGCATGTCAAACTATGTCGGCTGAATTTATTTTTTACCGTCTGAGCCATTCCCTTATTATTATTTTCGCGCTGCGCCGGGCGATCACACGCCGAGCTTAAACCGGCGCGTCAGACCCCTTTACCGTAACGGCCAACGAGTCGATTTAACGAAACAAGAGGTCTGTTGCATGAAAAAACTGTTGTTGTTGTTGGGCTTTTGCACCGGCGCAGCTCAGGCGGCGGTGATTGTCGCCTATCCCTACGCGGCTCCGCGCGCCGTGGTGATCGCGCCGGCACCGATCGTCGTTGCACCCGCGCCGGTAGCAGTTCCCACCGCGATCGCACCCGTGGCGCACCCGCTGGCACTTACCGCCGGCGCGGTGGCGACCGGGGCGTATCGGCATAATGAACGGCAGGGCGCCTATGACGAGATCAATCATCTGCAGCAACAACGTATCGATGAGCTCAATCATTTACAGGCGCAACGCATCAATAATTTTAATTCGCGTCATCCGCGTTAATGGCTACCCACATTTTTATTCTCCGGACTCATTTCCGGCCGTTTATTTCGGCGCGGGTTAACCGGCGGAAAATAACCGCGTCATTGATGGGTAAAAGAGATGAAACGTGCTGTGAGATAACTCTCTTAATGCGAATAGTTATTATGTCACTATACTGGGAGTGCATGCCGACGGGGGGGTAGCGCGTCGGCCTAACCCTACAATTTTAGGAATTATGCTAAGGAGATCATGATGGCAGGCGTTCGTATCGAAAAAGACTCTATGGGCCCCATCGAAGTCGCGGCCGACAAGCTGTGGGGCGCGCAAACCCAGCGTTCGTTGGCGCATTTCCGTATTTCCTCCGAAAAGATGCCGACCGCGCTGATCCACGCGCTGGCGTTGACCAAGCGCGCCGCCGCGCAGGTGAACGTGGATCTGGGGCTGCTGCCGGCCGAGCGGGGTGCCGCCATCATCAACGCCGCCGACGAAGTGCTGGCGGATCGTCATGCTGACCAGTTCCCGCTGTCCATCTGGCAAACCGGCTCCGGTACCCAGACCAACATGAACATGAACGAAGTGTTGGCCAATCGCGCCAGCGAGCTGCTGGGCGGCGTGCGCGGTGAAGAGCGCAAGGTGCATCCGAACGACGACGTCAATAAAAGCCAGAGCTCCAACGACGTGTTTCCCACCGCGATGCACGTGGCGGCGGTGATTGCGCTGCGCGAGCACCTGATCCCCGAGCTGAAAGTGCTGCACAAGACGCTGAGCGACAAGGCCGAAGCCTACCGCGACATCGTTAAAATCGGCCGCACCCACCTGCAGGACGCCACGCCGCTGACCCTGGGGCAGGAAATCTCTGGTTGGGCGGCGATGCTGGCGCACAATCTGAAACACATCGAGGACAGTATTCCGCACATCGCCGAGCTGGCGCTGGGCGGCACGGCGGTCGGCACCGGCCTGAATACCCATCCGGAGTACGCGGTGCGCGTCGCTAAAGCGCTGGCGGAATTGACCCATCAGCCGTTCGTCACCGCGCCGAACAAGTTCGAAGCGCTGGCGACCTGCGATGCGCTGGTGCAAGGGCATGGCGCGCTGAAAGGGCTGGCGGCTTCGCTGATGAAGATCGCCAACGACGTGCGCTGGCTGGCGTCTGGCCCGCGCTGCGGCATCGGCGAGATCTCGATCCCGGAGAACGAGCCGGGCAGCTCCATCATGCCGGGCAAGGTCAACCCGACCCAGTGCGAAGCGATGACCATGCTGTGCGCGCAGGTGCTGGGCAACGACGTGGCGGTGAACATCGGCGGGGCTTCCGGCAACTTCGAGCTGAACGTGTTTCGCCCGATGGTGATCCACAACTACCTGCAGTCGATTCGCCTGCTGGCCGACGGCATGCAGGGCTTTAACGAGCACTGCGCGGTGGGCATCGAACCGAACCGCGATCGCATCACCCAGTTGCTGAATGAATCGCTGATGTTGGTGACGGCGCTCAACACCCATATCGGTTATGACAAAGCGGCGGAAATCGCCAAGAAAGCGCACAAGGAAGGGCTGACGTTGAAAGCCGCAGCGCTGAAGCTCGGCTATCTGACCGAAGCGCAGTTCGATGAATGGGTACGCCCGGAGGCGATGGTCGGCAGCATGCAGAAGTAACCGCGTTCATCACCATCTCTTAACGGGGCGCGTTTGCGCCCCGTCTTTATCAGGCCAATCCTTCCAGCACCGACAACAGCGCCTGCGGCTCCGGCCGCCGGGTGTAATCGGCGTGCGCTTCGGCGTAGACAATACGGCCATCGGGAGTAATGACGAACCGCGCCGGCAGCGGCAGCGTCCAGCTGTCATCCTGGTTGAACTGCGCCAGATCGAGGCCGAGCCGCTGTTGATACAGGGCGATCAGCGCGTCCGGCAGGCGGTAACGCAGGCCGAATTGAGCCGCCAGGCGATTGCCTGCATCGCTGAGCAGCGGAAAGGTGAGATCGTGATCGCGCGCGGCCTGGCGGTTATGCACCGCGCTCTGCGGTGAAATGGCCACGAGCTGCGCGCCATGATGCGTGATGGCGGGGAGTGCGGCCTGCAGCGCCTGCAGATCGAGCGTACAGTAAGGGCACCAGACCCCGCGATAGAAACTGATGACCAGTGGGCCCTGCGCCAACAGCGCCGCGGAAGAGCATGGCCGGTTTTCGCTGTCCGGTAGGATAAAGCCGGGCGCGGCGTCGCCGACCGTCAGCGCGCATTCGGTAATGCCCGACGCGATCTGCGCCTGGGTCGCCTCACGCATCAGCGCGTGATCTTGCGCCGCGAGTTTGAACGGCAGTTGGTCGGTTTCGAATGCCACTTTGAAGGCATCGAGTTTGTCTTGCAGTGTCATGCGTTCTCCTGATGGGAATGAGGGGGAGCGCTCATCTTGCCCATTCCTAAATGGCGCGTGTAGACTGCAATAATGCTAACCGTTATTCCATCAAGGAATGTCATGGGTAAATTTGCCGATTACGAAACCTATGCCTGCGTTTACGAGAGCGGTTCCTTTACCGCGGCAGCGCGGCGGCTGCATGTGGGGCAGCCGGCGGTCTCAAAAGCGGTGGCGCGGCTGGAACAGCAGCTCGGCACGCGCCTGATGCTGCGCTCGACCCACGGCCTGCAGCCGACGGATGCGGGACAGCAGCTGTATCAACGCACCCGACGTATCCTTAACGAGCTGGCGGAGACCGAAGCGCTGGTGCAGAGCGCTGGCGAGACCCTGAGCGGCCGGCTTCGGGTCGCTTCGGCGGCAGTGTTCGCCCGCATCGTTCCCTTGCCTGATTTGACGGCGTTTATGCGCGCCAATCCGCGGTTGAACGTCGATCTGCTGCTGGATGACGGCAATTTGTCGCTGATTGAAGAGGGCATCGATATTGCCCTGTGTATTGGCGAATTGGAGGATTCCGGCTTTACCGCCCGCAAGCTGGGTGAGGTAAAGCAATGCGTGATCGGCACGCCCGGCTATTTTGCCGCTGCCGGTATGCCGCAGCGGCCGGAAGATCTGTTGCAGCATGAGATGGTGATTTACCATCACCGTGGCGGCGGCGAGCAGTGGCGCTTCAGCCGTGGAGAGGAACAGCGCACGCTGCGGCTGCCAGGGCGCATGCGGGTCAACGCGGCGGAGTGCGTGCGCGAGCTGGTGATGGCGGACTTCGGTGCTACCGTCGCCAGCGAAGGCATGTTTCGCAACGAGCTGCAAAGCGGGGCGGCGATTGCGGCCTTAGCGGACTGGCAACTGCCGCCGCTGGCGCTGTGGGCGGTGTTCCCCGGCGGCCATTTCGTTTCGGCCAAGGCGCGGGCCTTTGCCGATTTTGTCCAAACCGCGTTATGCAGGGAGCCGTGATATGTCGCGCGCACAACGTTTACTCGATCTGATGCAGCTGTTGCGTAGCCACCGTTATCCTGTAGCGGGCCATGCGCTGGCGCAGACGCTGGGCATCAGCATGCGCACGCTGTACCGCGATATCGCCACGCTGCAGCAGCAGGGGGCGGAGATCGCCGGCGAGGCGGGCGTCGGTTATGTGCTGCGCCCCGGCTTCATGCTACCGCCGCTGATGTTCTCGCAGGCGGAGACAGAAGCACTGGTGCTGGGGATGCGCTGGGTCAGCCGCCACGGCGACAGTCAGCTGGCGAGTGCGGCGGGCCAGGCGCTGGCCAAGATCGCCGACGTGCTGCCGCCGGCACTGCGGGAGGAGCTTGAGGCCAACACGTTGTTGATAGCGCCGGTTCAGGCGCCGCCGGTGGCGGATGAGCTGCGGGTGCTGATCCGTGACACCATCCGCCGCGAGCGCAAGCTGCATATCGACTATCTTGACCTGGCGGGGCAGCGCAGCGAACGCCTGCTGTGGCCCTTTGCACTGGGCTTTTTCGACCAGTTCCAGATGTTGGTCGCCTGGTGCGAGCTACGCCAGGCCTTTCGTCATTTTCGCCTCGATCGCATCCAGGCCGCCACGCCGTTGGAACCGCGCTATCCGCGCGGACGGCGGCGGCTGCTGAAAGAGTGGCGCCTCAGCGAGGGCATTGCGGAGCAATAGCGGCACGCTGCTGCCATAAACTGTCAGTCGCGCGCCTTAGTCTGTGCCTATCGGGAACCGGCCGGTTCCCATCATCCAGAGGACAGACCGATGACCCTTCCCAGCATGACCCTGCTTTACGTCGACAATCCGCTGAACAGTGCCGCCTTTTATCAACGTTTACTGGGACAGGCGCCGGTAGAGCTTTCTCCCGGCTTCGCCCTGTTTGTGCTCAACAACGGCTTCAAGCTGGGGATGTGGGCCAAACAGGGGGTAAAACCCGCTGCCACGTTGACCGGCGGCGGCGGTGAGCTGGGCTTCTTGTGCCAGGATCCGCATGAGGTCGAAGCGCGCTATAACCAGTGGCGCGAACTCGGGCTGCCTATCGAGCAAACGCCGACCGAGATGGAATTCGGTTACACCTTCGTCGCACGGGATCCGGACGGCCATCGCCTGCGAGTATATGCCCTCAACGAGTAGCGTCATCGGCATACAGGTGCAAGCGCGGCACCAGCAGCCGCAGCGGTCGGGCGTCGGGTTTGTAACGGTGTTTCACCGCGTCGACGTCGTAGTTGAGCAGCTCGCCAATCTTTGGCACTGCGGCGCCGCTCTCTACCTGACACAGGGCGATCAGCGGCAGCGGGCAGGGGTGCTGCACCTGCTTTTGCTGCTGCTGATACCACACGCGGGCGATAGGTTGTACTTTGACCGGCCGCTTGATTTTCAGCGTCGCGTGCTGCGGCAGACGGCTGACATCGTCTATTTCGCGGCTGACCAGGGCGGCCCACTGTTCACGGCTGTGCGGCGGCACCGCGCGGCCGGCTTTCAGGCTTTTCTCCAGCTGCGCCAGGATGTCGTCCCGCTTGACGTTTTTGATGATGTGCTTGTTGGCCCAGCCGAAGCGCACCGAGTCGGGGTTGGTCAGGGCGGTGAGGGTGCGGTAGGCGCTGAGGGTAATCAGCCCGTGCAAATGGGTGTGCACGAATTCGAAACGCTGCTCCGGCGCCAGACCGGAATCGACGGTGATAATCTGCTCCAGTTCGCCCTTCAGGCGGTTGATCAGCGCCAGCTGCGCCTGCAGCGTCAGATATTCCGGCTGCTCCACCGCCAGACAGATAACGCCGGGCAGGCGCACGGCGGCCTTGCTGCTGACATTCTCCCGGTTATGGTGGATGAACAGCCGCTGATAATGCTCCAGCGCCAGATCGCGCGCCGCTTGTCCCACATGCTGTTCGACCGCGATATGCGAGATAGCCTGATGTTCCTGGCCTTTTTCAACCTCCGGCAGGCTGAACACCCGCGCTGCCAGCAAGCGCAGCGGGGTGATCTGCTGCTGCAATGCGCCCAGCGCCTGCTCTAGCTCGACAAAGCAGGCATTCATTCGGCCAATCACATCGTATCTGCTCATCGTACGCTCCTATTTTAGTTACAACATACTATAGGAGAGTAGCAGGCTGGGGGCAACATCGGCGATGGGGAAATACTCGGCTTAACTGCCCGCCCGGCTTACCAGGGGGAAATAGGGCGGGCAGCAGGGGGAATTCTCTCGCTCGTCTGCCACACATGCGGGTAAGCGTGATTGTCGAAAATAAACCTGGTCTTCTTATAGTTTTGATTCATTGATGGATTTTTTGCTGTTCGTTTGTCTTCTGTTTAATCCATTTCTTGTTTGCCGTTGTCCAATCGCTGGAACAAACAGAATGGCAGGACGCTATGAGCCCTTGGGGTTATCTTTTCTTCTGTCATTAACGGGTGCTTTAACAGGAGGTTTACTGTGGATATTAAACAGAAAGTCAAAAACATGACGCTGGAAGAGAAGATCGGGCAAAAAATCATGCTGGATTTTCGCTACTGGGATCGGAACGGTAGCAGCAATCAGGATATGACCGTTCCCGATGAAGCCATTGGCAAGCTGATCGCCGATAACCACGTGGGCGGGGTGATCCTGTTCGCCAATAATCTTAAAGACAAGCAGCAGATCAAAACGTTGACGGCCTGGTATGCCGCGATGAAAACGCACGCCGGCATTCGCCTGTTTATCGGCACGGATAATGAGGGCGGTAACGTTTTCCGGCTGCCGCGCGGCGACTATGCCTCATTCCCCGGCAATATGGCGCTGGCGGCGGCGATTGAGGACGGTGCGGATAAACAGCTCGCCGTTGAACAGGGCAAGCTGATGGCCCAGGATATGCGCGCGTTGCATATCAATACCAACTTTGCCCCGGTCGTGGACGTCAACACCAACCCGTTCAACCCGGTGATTAACGTTCGCGCCTTCAGCGATGATAAGAACACCGTGTCCCGCCTGGCCGAGAAAATAGTGGCGGGGATGAAGCAGCAAGGGCTGATCACCGCTTACAAACACTTCCCTGGCCATGGCAGCACCTCCACCGACTCGCATACCGGTTTGCCGCGCGTCGATCGCACGCGGGAAGAGGCTTTTGCCATCGATATCGCCCCCTATAAGCAAGCTATCGATCGCTGCGCGGCGCCGGACATGGTCATGACCGCGCATATTCAGTATCCGGCTCTGGACAACCGCCAGATCGACACCCGCAACGGTGATAAAATCACGGTGCCGGCCACCATGTCGCATGAAATTCAGACACAGATTCTGCGCAATGAGTTGGGGTATGCCGGCGTAACGATTTCAGACGCGCTGGATATGGGCGCGATTGCTGAGCACTTCACCCAACAGGGGGCGGCTGAAAACGTCTTTGCCGCCGGGGTGGATATCGCCCTGATGCCTGTCAGCATCGCTTCGCCGGCCCAGGCTAACCTGCTGCCGGACCTGATTCGTTATCTTGCGGAAAGGGTGAAAACGGGGCATCTCAGCGAGGCTGATATCGATGCCTCGGTCGAGCGCATTTTGCGCCTGAAATTACGCCATGGCCTGATGGGGCATAGCGATAAACCTTGTTCCAACGACGTCGCGTTGTCAGCGCACAAGCTGGAAAAGCGCATTGCCGATCGCTCCATTACCGTGGTTATCAACCGTCACAGCCTGCTGCCGTTGAAAGACAAAGCGCTGCGCTATTTTATCCTGACCCCGTGGGGTGAGCAGGCCAAAGGCATCGCTAACGTGATGGCACAGGAAGGCTACCAGAACGTCGTTGCCGCGAAGGAAACGGAACTGAGCGATGCTCAGGTCAGGGCGCACATTGCCGATTGCGACGTGTTCCTGCTCGGCACGCTTTCGACCCGCTTTACGCCTGCTGAACAGGATGGGGTCATTACCTCCGCAACCGGAGCGAGTAATGACAGCAGCCCTTATCTGGGCTGGTTGAAATACGCCGCCGAACAGGGGAAAAAGCGCGTTCACCTCTCACTGCGCGCACCTTACGATATCGTGAACTATGCCGCAGACGTGGAGGCGGCCGTCGCCACCTATTCTTACTACGGGTATGACAGCGGCGTGTGGCGCGGTCCCTCGATGATATCTCTGGCACAGGTGCTGACGGGAAAAATCACACCGCACGGAAAACTGCCGGTCAACACCTGGCATGACTACGATGTGGAGACCAACACGGGCAAGATCGCATTCCCTCGCGGGACCGGGCTGAGCTGGTAATGGGACAAGTACCGGCGTCGTCAGAAAGGGCGACGCCGGCAGCTTGCTCGCGTTGAGAAAGCGGGCGGTTTCTTGCTCTGCACGAAACGACATGGGATAACCGTCACTCACGGAAGGAGAATATTTATGCCGACAGGCGCAACAAAACTAGGCGGATGGCTGTTGATGGCCGCCATGCTGGGCGTGAGCGGATGCGCCAAGCCCCCCGAACCGGAGAAACCTGCACAGCCGACACCGCCGGTTACACCGATGCGGGGCATCTGGCTGGCCACGGTCATTGGCTTGGACTGGCCGCCGGCGGCCTCCCTGAAAGCGGAAACGGCGCAAGAGCGGGTGCGCCTGCAGCAGCAGGGGCTGACGGATGCGCTGGACGACATGGTGAAAACCGGGATTAACACAGTGTATTTTCAGGTTAAACCGGACGGAACGGCCCTGTGGCGTTCTGACATCTTGCCTTGGTCTGAGGTCTTGACCGGCACCGTGGGCCAGGATCCGGGTTATGATCCGCTGGCCTTTATGCTGCAAGAAGCGCACCGGCGCGGTATCAAGGTCCACGCCTGGCTGAACCCTTATCGGGTTTCCATGAATACCCGACAGCAAACGATTGATGCACTTAATCAGACGTTGCAGTCCCCACCGGCCAGCGTCTATGCGCTGCATCCTGACTGGATCCGCACGGCCAACGACCGCTTCGTGCTCGATCCTGGCTTACCCGACGTGCGCAACTGGATCACTGGCGTAGTGGCTGAAATAGTCAAAAACTATGATGTCGATGGCATTCAATTTGACGATTATTTCTATTATGAAACGCCGCAATCGCCGCTGGATGATGGGAAGACGTATCGCGCCTACGGCAAAGGGTTTGCAGACAAAGCCGCCTGGCGCAGGGACAACACGCTGCAATTGATAAAACAGGTTTCAGCCACCGTCAAAGCGTTGAAACCCGCGGTTGCGTTTGGCGTCAGCCCGGCGGGCGTATGGCGAAACCAAGCGGACGATCCTGCCGGCTCGGCGACGCGGGCAGGGGCGCCATCGTACGATACGGCCTATGCCGATACGCGCCAGTGGGTAAAACTGGGGCTGCTCGACTATATCGCACCACAGCTGTATTGGCCTTTTGATCGTGAAATTGTCCGCTACGACGTGCTGGCCAACTGGTGGGCCGAGGTGGTGAAAGGCACGCCGGTTCGGCTCTATGCCGGGGTGGCGCTGTATAAAGTGGGCACGCCATCGGCCAGCGAGCCGGCCTGGACCGTCGATGGCGGCGTTCCCGAGCTGAAAAGGCAGTTGGATCTCAACGAGAGCCTGCCGGGGATGGGGGGAACCATCCTGTTCCGGCAACGCTATCTGACCGAGCCGCAAACGGATAAGGCCGTGGAGTACCTGCGCACCCGCTGGAAAACCGGTCAATAATCACAGGCACTGGCAGGACGAGCCGCGGCAAATCGCCGCGGCTTTTTCTTTTCAAAGACGAGCGGCTTCCGGCAGGCGTTTCAGGTAATGCACCACCAGCAGCGCCAGCAACAGCATCAGGCTGATAAACGCCGCTACGCCATTCCAGCCGAAGCTGTGCCAGAACACGCCGCCGAGGGTGCCGGCCACGCTGGAGCCGACGTAATAGCAGAACAGATACAGCGACGACGCCTGGCCTTTGGCGCGGCGCGCACGGCGGCCAATCCAGCTGCTGGCCACCGAGTGGGCGGCGAAGAAACCGGCGGTGAACAGCATCATGCCGATAAAGATCGCCGGCACCTGCGGCAGCGCGGTAATCAGGATCCCGATCAGCATAATCACGATTGACGCCAGCAGCACCGGGCCACGTCCTAAGCGCGAGGTGAGCGCGCCGGCCTTGGGCGAGCTGTAGGAACCGGTGAGGTACACCACCGACAGCAGGCCGACAATCGCCTGGCTCAGGTGGTAAGGATCCGCCAGCAGGCGATAGCCGATATAGTTGAACAGGGTGACGAAGCTGCCCATCAGCAGGAAACCTTCCGCGAACAGCAGCGGCAGGCCCTTATCGTGCCAATGCAGCTTGAAGTTGATCAGCAGGGTGCGCGGGCGCAGCGAGCTGGCGCGAAAATGCCGCGAGGCAGGCAGGATACGCCAGAACATGCAGGCGGCGGCGAGGGCGAACAGGCCGATGACCCCGAGCGATACGCGCCAGGAGAAGAAGTCGGTCAATACCCCGGTCACCAGGCGACCGCTCATGCCGCCGATCGAGTTGCCGCTGATGTATAGCCCCATCGAGAAGGCGACGAAGCTGGGATGGATCTCTTCGCTGAGATAGGTCATGCCGACCGCCGCCACGCCGCTCAGCGACAGGCCGATCAGCGCGCGCATCAGCAAAATGCCGTGCCAACTGGTCATAAAGGCGCAGATCAGCGTGCAGACCGCCGCCAGCAGCAGCGCTACCACCATCACCGATTTACGGCCGATGGCGTCTGACAGCGGCCCGGTGAACATCAGGCCGATCGCCAGCAGGCCGGTAGAGACCGAAAGCGACAGGCTGCTTTCCGCCGGCGATACGCCGAAGTCTTGCGACAGCACCGGCAGGATCGGCTGCACGCAGTAGAGCAGCGCGAAGGTCGCCAGCCCGGCGGAAAACAGCGCCAGCGTTACGCGCATAAACTGCGGCGTGCCGCGTTCGATATAGGGGAGTTTGTTGTTGAGGGTGGAGCGTTTTACTTTTGGCGCAGCGGCCGCGTCATCGTTGGCGGCCAGCGTCGACGGCATCACGGCCGCAGAACGCACAGGGGTTGTCACAGCGTTTCCTTACCGAACTTCGGGGAGATAAACAGACACTTTGCAGATAACAAAATGATAGGGAGTGGCGAATTTTTTGTCTAATATATTAATAATTCAAATTAAGATGTTTTAAATATGAATATCGAACTGAGACACCTGCGTTACTTTATTGCCGTGGCGGAAGAGCTGCATTTTGGCCGTGCCGCCGAGCGGTTGCGGATCTCCCAGCCACCGCTCAGCCAGCAAATCCAGGCGCTGGAAGAGATGGTCGGCGCGCGGCTGCTGGCGCGCAACAACCGCAACGTCAGTTTGACCCAGGCCGGGGAAATGTTCCTCAAAGAAGCCTACCAGGTGCTCGATCAGGTCGGGCGCGCGGCGGAAAAGGCGGCGCGTCTGGATCGTGGCGAACTGGGGGAAATGACCATCGGCTTTACCTCTTCCGCGCCCTTTATCGGCGTGGTGGCGCGCAGCCTGCGCACCTTTCGTCAGCAGTCCCCGCAGGTGCATATCAAAATGCGCGAAATCAACACCAAACAGCAGATCGAACCGCTGCTGAACGGTGAGCTGGATCTGGGGGTGATGCGCAACACGCGGCTGCCGGAAGTGCTGCACTATCAGCTGTTGCTGCGCGAACCGCTGGTGGCGGTGGTGCCGGAGGGGCATCCGCTGGCGGAAACGCCCGGCGGCGCGCTGCGTTTTCAACACCTGGCGCAGGAGCCGTTCGTGTTCTTCTCGCGCGAAGTGGGCACCGCGCTGTATGACGAAATTCTGCTGCTGCTCGGCAAGGCCGGCATTACTCCCTATATCACCCAGGAAGTGGGGGAAGCGATGACCATCATCGGGCTGGTCTCCGCCGGGTTGGGGGTGTCGATTTTGCCAGCGTCATTCGCCCGAGTGCGGGTGGACGGCGTGCGCTATTTGCCGCTGGCGGAGCCGGACGCCACCACCGAAGTTTGGCTGGTTCATCACCGCCGCCGGCCGCTGACCGCCGCGGCGCAGGCGCTGATGGCGTTGATGCTGAAATGACGTTGAGGTTGGGCAAATAAAAATCAATTCGCGCTGAAATTGCGAGGAATTTGTGCAGCAAATCACATAACGAATCAAATAGTTGACGCTGTATGACAAAAGCCCCACCATAACCCCTAGTCTTTATTTAGAAGCGCGAAAAATAGTAGGAGCCGGTTTGTGATTGCGGTTGGGCAGCCTGGGCATATCGATCAAATCAAGCAGACCAATGCGGGGGCGGTTTATCGGCTAATCGATCAGCTGGGTCCGATTTCGCGTATCGAACTGTCAAAACGCGCACAGCTGGCGCCCGCCAGCATCACCAAGATCGTGCGCGAACTGCTGGAAGCCCATCTGGTCAAGGAAACCGAGTACCAGGAAATCGGCAGCCGGGGCCGCCCGGCGGTGGGGCTGGTGCTGGACACCGAGGCTTGGCATTACCTTTCCGCCCGTATCAGCCGCGGCAGCATCACGCTGGCGCTACGCGATCTCAGCAGCAAACTGGTGGTGGAGGAGTTGCTGCCGCTGGCGGCCGAACCCCCTGAACCGCTGCTGAAACGCATCCTGACCGAAGTCGACCAATTCTTTATCCGCCACCAAAGCAAGCTGGAGCGGCTGACGGCGATCGCCATCACGCTGCCGGGCATGATCGACGTGCAGTCCGGCGTGGTGCACCGCATGCCGTTTTACGACGTGCTGGAGATGCCGCTCGGCCCGGCGCTGGAAACCCGCACCGGCCTGCCGGTTTACCTGCAGCATGACATCAGCGCCTGGACCATGGCCGAGGCGCTGTATGGCGCCTCGCGCGGCAGCCAGAACGTGATTCAGGTGGTGATCGACCACAACGTCGGCGCCGGGGTGATCACCGGCGGCCACGTGCTGCACGCCGGCAGCCACAGCGTGGTGGAGATCGGCCACACCCAGGTCGATCCGTACGGCAAACGCTGCTATTGCGGCAACCACGGCTGCCTTGAAACCGTAGCCAGCATCGAGAACATCCTGGAGATCGCCCAGCAGCGGCTGAGCGGTTCGATGAGCTCCAGCCTGCACGGCGCGCCGCTGACCGTTGAATCGCTGTGCGACGCCGCGCTGGCGGGCGATCAGCTGGCGCGGGACATCATTCTCGGCGTCGGCCACAGCGTGGGGCGCATTCTGGCGATCATGGTCAACCTGTTCAATCCGGAGAAGATCCTGGTGGGCTCGCCGCTCAACCGCGCGGCGGAGATCCTGCACCCGGCCATCGCGTCCTGCATTCGCCAGCAGGCGCTGCCGGCCTACAGCGAGCAGGTCAAGGTCGAATCCACGCAGTTCTTCAATAAGGGCACCATGCCCGGCGCCGCGCTGGTGAAAGAGGCGCTGTACAACGGTTCGCTGCTGGTGCAATTGCTGCAAGGCTAACATCAGAACTTCTTATTAATCCCGCAAAAGATTGAGCTACCTCAAGCCCCTACGTGGCAGCATCCCCTAGAATTTTTCCGAAAGACTTCTTCGCCGCCGATGCGGCGACACATTGTTAACGGGGCATTCTGGGGCATTTTATTCATGTTGAAGCGTTTATTTGTGACAGGCACGGATACCGACGTCGGTAAAACCGTGGTTTCCCGCGGGTTGATGCAGGCGCTGGCCGCCGAAGGCCGTTCAGTGGCCGGCTACAAGCCGATCGCCGCGCGCTGCCAGGAAACCAGCGAGGGCATCCGCAATAAAGACGCTTTGGTGTTGCAGGCATCTTCAACCTTGCCGCTGTCCTACGAGGAGATCAACCCCATCACTTGTCTGGATGAGGTGTTTCACGCGCATGCGACCGAGGATATCAACTATGGCCTGATGAGCAGCGGCCTGCGGGATCTGTCCGCCAAAGCCGATACGGTGGTGGTGGAGGGCAGCGGCGGCTGGCGCGTGCTGATGAACGATCTGCGGCCGTACGCCGAATGGGTGGTGCAGGAGCAACTGCCGGTGGTGCTGGTGGTGGGCATCAAGCTGGGCTGCGTCAGCCACGCGCTGCTGACCGCGCAGTCGATCATCAACGACGGCCTGCCGCTGCTGGGCTGGGTGGCCAACCGCATCAATCCGGGGTTGGCGCACTACGCCGAAACCATCACGGCGCTGCAACAGCGCATTTCCGCGCCGCTGCTGGGTGAAATTCCGTATCTGCCGCGCGCGGAGCAGCGCGAACTGGCGCACTACCTCGATATTTCCACGTTGCTGTAGCCCATTCAGGCACAGAACGTCGCCAACAATCGGGCGGCGATCAGCAGGCCCAGCCCATACACCGTGTGGGTGAGCAGGCTGAGGAGCCGCGCTCTGCGCGGATTGGCGGTTTTCGCCGCCGCCACGCCAAAGCCCAGCGCGGGCTGCATCACCAGAAACGGCGCCGCCAGGCTTAGCCAGCCGCTCAACAGCGCGATGCGCGGTTCCGGCGCCGCATACCACTCGATGCCCGCCAAACCGAGCGGGATAAAGGCGAACGCCAAGCCGATGGCGTAGTGCAGTATCCAGCCGATTTTTCTCTCACCCTGGCGCGGCGGCGCCGTGACGATGGTGGCGTGAAACCAGCGGCCGTCGAACATGCCGAGAAACCAGCGGCCCACCAGCGCGTAATCGAGGGAAGGGATGCCGAAGCGCCGCTTCAGCAGCAACGCCCACAAATCCATGCAGAGGGTGGCGCCGGCGCCGGTTAACAGGATGCGCACTAACATATCGGGGGTCATACGGGTGTCCTTAACTCAGTGACGTGATAATGTGCGCACAGTGTGCAACTTAAAGTCGGCTTCAAGTCAATGGCAAAAGAACTGGATATCGGCGCGGTGGCGCGCCTGAGCGGAGTCGCGCCTTCTGCGCTGCGGCATTACGAGAAAAAGGGGCTGATCGCGTCGATAGGTCGCCACGGTTTGCGCCGTCAATACGCCGCCGGGGTGCTCGATCAACTGCGGCTGATTGCGCTCGCGCGCCTGGCCGGCTTTACGTTGGATGAGATGAGTGCCTTGTTTGACGAACGGGGCCAAATCGCGATCGATCGCGGGCTGCTGGCGGCGCGGGCGGATGAGCTGGATCGCCATATCCAGCGCCTGATGCAGGTGCGCGATGGGCTGCGGCACATGGTCGATTGTCCTGAACCCGAGCACCTGCAGTGCCCGCAGTTCAGGAAAATATTGCAGCAGGGTGAGTTCTAAGCCTCGCGTTTGGGCGGCGGCGCCGTGTGGTACACCGACACCGGTCGCAGGCCGCGCGACACGGTGGTGGCGATCACGCAGGCCAGCAGAATGCCGGGCAGCAGCGCGTATTCGCCGGTCATTTCAAACACCATCAGCGCCGCCATGATCGGCGCATGGGTGGTAGCGGCCAGCAGGGTAGCCATGCCGGTCAGCGCCAGCAGCAGCGGCACCGCCGCATCCATGCCCGGCCACAGGCCAAACAGCTGACCGATGATCGAGCCGAGCGCGGCGCCGACGAACAGCGTCGGGGTGAAGACCCCGCCGGGTGCTCCCGACCCGCTGCTGGCAAGGATTGCCAACAGTTTACATACCAGGATCGCCCCCAGCAGCAACACCCCCGGTGGCGCAATCAGCAGCGCCTGTACCACGCTGTAACCGTTGCCCCACACCTGTGGGAACAGCAGCGAAAGCAGCCCGACGATCAGGCCGCCCAACGCCAGCTGCAACGGCGGCTTCAAACGCAGCGATCGGAACGCGCGGCCGGTGGCGGTCATCAGCCATAAAAACAGCGGCCCGCCGGCGCCGGCCACCACGCCGACCAGCGCCATCAGCAGGTATTGTGTCGGCAGAGGGGCGGATAGCGGCGTCACCAGGTAGAGCGGCGCCTGGCCGCCGTTGAGCAGGTTGGTCATCAGCAGGGCGCTCACTGCGGCGATCACCACCGGGCCGAGCGAGGCCAGCATCAGGGTGCCGAACAGGATCTCGGCGATAAACAGGCTGCCCGCCAGCGGCGCATGATAGGCGCTGGCCATCCCGGCGGCGGCAGCGCAGGCCACCCACAGTTTCCATTCTTTCTCGTGCGTAAAGCGCTGGGCAAACAACGAGCCCACCAGCGCCGCCAGCAGGATCATCGCGCCTTCGCGGCCGATGGCGCTGCCGCTCGACACCACCAGCAGCGACGCCAGACACTTCACCAGACTGGCGCCGGTATCCAGCTTGCCGTTGCCGGTCTCAATCGCTTCCATATAGTCGGTGGGCGCAGCCGGACGCTGGTGGCGGTAGCGCTGGTGAATATACAGCAGCAGGCCCGCCGCCAGACCGCCCAGCGCGGGCGTCAGCGCGCGTCGCCAGCCGGGCAGCGCGGCGGCGGCGGCCACCAGGCTGCCGTCGGCATTGCCGAGCAGCAGCCACTCGAGGCCAATCATCGAACGGTGGAACAGCCACACCGCCAGGGCGGCGGCGACGCCGATAAACACGGCGATAAGCAGGCTGCGCAGCAGGGCGCGATAGTGGTGCAGGTGGACCAATCTTTTCATGCGTGGGCGGCGTCGTGAGAAAAATCAAAGGGTCATCAGCGCATTGTGCTTGGCGCTCCGGCCGATGACCAGTGAATCTTTAGCAAACTGCGGCATAGGCGGGGCGGCGAGCGCCCCGGCGGGGGTTATTGCGGCGTCAACACCCGGCGCGTGCGGCCGGAGCTGAGGTAGTCGGCGATATAATCCTGCGAGATTTCGCCGCTGTAGCGGCCGTCTTCATCGACGATCGGCATCCAGGAGGTGTTGTGCTCGTACAGTTTCGACAGCACCACGCGCAGGTTCTCCTCCGCACGGGCGGTGACGCGGAAACGGTGCAGGCTGTCGGCGCAGACCCCGGGCGCGCCGCGCGCCTCACGGCGTTTGACGTATCCCAACGGTTTGCCGTCGGCATCCACCACCGTCACCGAGCGGGCGTCGATATCGTCCATCAGACCGAACGCTTCCACTAGCGGCGTCTCCCGGCGCACCGTCACCGTTTCCTGTTGATCGGCCACGTCGCCGGCCTGCACCAACAGCAGGCGCTTCAGCGTGCGATCCTGGCCGACAAAGGACGCGACGAAGTCGTTCGCCGGCCGCGCCAGCAGCTCATCGGCGCTGGCGTTCTGCACGATTTTGCCCTGGCGGAACACCGCGATGCGATCGCCGAGCTTCAGCGCTTCGTCGATGTCGTGGCTGACCAGCATCACGGTCTTTTTCAGCTGGCGCTGCATGTCGAGAAACTCGTTCTGGATGGTTTCGCGGTTGATCGGGTCTACCGCGCCGAAGGGCTCATCCATCAGCAGCACCGGCGGATCGGCGGCCAGCGCGCGGATCACGCCGATGCGCTGTTGCTGCCCGCCGGACATCTCTTTCGGGTAGCGGTGCAAAAAGCGCTTGGGATCCAGCGCCACCATGCTCATCAGCTCCTCGGCGCGATCGTGGCAGCGTTTTTTGTCCCAACCCAGCATGCGCGGCACTACGGTGATGTTCTCCTCGATGGTCATGTTGGGGAACAGACCGATCTGCTGGATGACGTAGCCGATTTTGCGGCGCAGGCTGACGGTATCCAGCGCGCTGGTGTCCTCGCCGTTGATCAGAATGGTGCCGCCGGTGGGTTCGATCAGGCGGTTGATCATCTTCAGCGTGGTGGTTTTGCCGCAGCCGGAAGGGCCGAGCAGCACGCAGATTTCGCCTTCCGGCACGTCCAGATTGATGTTGTCGACGGCGTTGAACGGTGTGCCGTTCTTCTGCATGAACTGTTTGGTCAGATTTTCCAATTTAATCATGAGCGGATCCCCTTGGGCGTTAGCGCAATTTGCAAGCGGTGCAATAACCAATCGAGAACGATCGCCAGCAGGCTGATCATCACGGCGCCGGTAATCAACTGGCGGATGTCGCTGCTGCTGATGCCGTTGAGCAGCAGCAGGCCAAGGCCGCCGGCGCCGATCACTGCGGCTATCGCCATCACGCCGATATTCATCACCACGGCGGTGCGAATGCCGCCGAAAATCACCGGCAGTGCCACCGGGATCTCTACCCAGCGCAGGCGTTGCCAGAACGTCATGCCGATGCCGCGGCCGGCTTCGCGCAGCCCGCCGGGCAGGTTGTCGAGCGCGGTGTGGGTATTGCGCACGATCGGCAGCAGCGAGTAGAGGAACACCGCGGTGATCGCCGGTACGTAGCCAATGCCGTGGCCGATTAAGGAAAACAGCGGGATCATCAGCCCGAACAGGGCGATGGAGGGCACGGTCAGCACCAGCGTGGCCAGGCTCAGCACCGGCGTCGCCAACCATTTGTGGCGGACAATCAGCACGCCGAGCGGTACGCCGATCAGGATCGCCAGGCCGACGGCGACGCCGACCAGCAGCAGGTGTTCCAGCGTCAAGCCGGCGATATAGGCCCAGTTTTGCCAGGCGTAAAGTAAGGTATTCATCATGTCTCCTAAATCAGGCCGCGCTGCTTGAGGAACGCGTCGGCGACCTGTTGCGGCGTCTGGTAGTCGATATCTACCTTGGCGTTAAGCTCGGTGATGACCTGGTTATTGAACTGTTTCGACAGCGTGTTCAGCGCCGCTTCCAGCCCCGGCGTGTTTTGCAACACGTCGGCGCGCACCACCGGCGTGACCGCATAACTCGGGAAATAGCCTTTGTCGTCTTCCAGCACCTGCAGATCGAACCCTTTCACCCGACCGTCGGTGGTGTACACCAGCCCGGCGTCGACGAAGCCGTCGCGAATGGCGTTGTAGACCAGGCCGGGGTCCATCTGGCGGATTTGCGGGCGATCGAGCGGCATGTCGTACAGCGCCTGCATCGGCTTCAGGCCGTCCGAGCGGCCGGCGAACTCCAGATCCAGCCCCAGCAGCCAGTTGTGTTTAGGGTCGGTTTTACGCACCTGCTCCACTTTGGCCACCAGCTGCGACATCGTGCGGATCTGCTCTTTTTCCGCGCGCTGTCGCTGCATGGCGAAGGCGTAGGTGTTGTTCATGTCCGCCGGCTGCAGCCAAACCAGCCCGAGTTTGGCGTCGAGCTTTTTCACCGTGTCGTAGGTTTCCTGCGGCGACATGCGCTTATTGATGTGGTTAAAGATGATCAGCGAGGTGCCGGTGTATTCCCAGGTCATGTCGATCTGTTTGTTGATCATCGCGTTGCGGGTGATCACCGTGGCCAGATTGGTCTTGGGTTCGACCTGAAAACCTTTGGCCCGCAGGTATTGCACGGTGATTGCCGACAGAATGCGCTGTTCGGTAAAGTTCTTGCTCGCCAGCGTCAGCGGGGCGGCCCAGGCGGCCGCGCCGGTCATCAGCAAGGAGAACAGCAGCGCGTGGCGGAGTGGTTGTAACCATCGAGTCATCGCGTTTCTCCCGTCAAGATGCGGTATGAGGGCTGAGCCGGCGGCCGAGACCGGCCAGCGCCAGATCGAGCAGCAGGGCGATCAGCGCGGTGGCGGCGGCGCCGAGGATCAGCGTCGGGAAGTCGTTCAGGTAGATGCCGGGGAAGATCAGCTCGCCGTAGCTGCTGGCACCGATTAAAAACGCCAGCGGCGCGGTGCCGACGTTAATCGCCATCGCGATGCGCACCCCGGCGAAGATCACCGGTAGCGCGTTAGGGAGTTCAACCTGCCGCAGTCGCTGCCCGGCGGTCATGCCAATACCGTTGGCGGCCTCGACCAGCGCCGGTGGCACCGAACGCAGGCCGGCATAGGTATTGCGCACGATGGGCAGCAGCGAGGCGAGGAACAGTGCCACCACCGCCGGCCGATCGCCGATGCCGATGATTACCATCGCCAGCGCCAGCACCGCCAGCGGCGGCAGGGTGTTGCCGACGTTGAAGATCTGCATCACGTGTTCCGCCCAGCGGCGGGCAAAGGGGCGGCTCAGCAGGATGCCGCTGGGAATGCCGACCAGCAGCGACAGCAGCATGGAGCAGGCCACCAGGAACATGTGTTGCTGGCCGAGATAGATCAAATCTTCCCGGCGCGACTTGAGGGTGTCCCAACCGATGCCGTAAACCAGCAGCGCGATGACGGCGATAAACAGCAGGCTCCCGAGGAGCAGGCGCCGGTATGGCGCTGACTTGTGCATGATGTTGCGTCCTCCGTTGCGCGGAGCGGCCGACGAGACGGCGCATTCCGCTCTGATTGTTACCCACGGCCCGGCGGGCGTGGCGGTACAAAACGGGCGTTTCGCATGAGGTTAGCGACATTGAGCGAAGGGTGCGTTCGGCACAGCGTGCTGAACGTAGGCTCAATACGTGAGTTAATCAGCATAAGATACTGATATTTAAACCCAAGAAAGCACGAAGCCCAAAGGCGTCGGCTAGGGAAGGTATAGCACCCTGTCGTTGGTCGTGCCAAGTTTTATGAACAAAATCAGGTGATTGAGTTTACGCCGATCTGCGCCTCAGCCCGCGTCAGCGCTGGGATTCATGGAAAGTGAAAAAAATCCGCCGCATAACGTTACGCCGTAACAATGAGTCGCAAATGGTGCGATTCGCCGCCGGCAAAGACAGGATGTGAGGGCGGATAGACTCGGCGCAGGCGCTTGCTGATATACTCAGAGAAAATAAAAACGCCAGGAAAGCTGCATAACGCCATGACAAATAACGTTTCACCCGCACCCATCGCCCACCGGCCGCTGATTCTGATCGCCTGTATGCTGGCGATGTTCATGTCGGCAATCGAAGCCACCATTGTCGCCACCGCCATGCCCACCATTATCGGCGATCTCGGCGGCTTCTCGCTGCTGGGGTGGGTATTCGCGGTCTATTTGCTGGCGCAGGCGATCACCATCCCCATCTACGGGCGGCTGGCGGATCTCTACGGCCGCAAGCGGGTGTTCTTCTTCGGCGCCACGCTGTTCCTGCTGGGATCGGTGCTGTGCGGCTTCGCCCCCGACATGTATTGGCTGATCGGCTTTCGTCTGCTGCAGGGGTTGGGCGCCGGCGCCATCATGCCGATCGCGTCCACCATCATCGGCGACATCTACAGCGCCACCGAGCGGCCGAAGGTGATGGGCTACCTGTCGAGCGTATGGGGCGTGTCGGCGATCATCGGCCCGCTGTTGGGGGCGTTTATCGTCCAGCATCTGCCGTGGGCGCTGGTGTTCTGGGTTAACCTGCCGATCGGCCTGCTGGCGATGTTCTTCCTCTGGCGCTATCTGCCGGCGCATCAGCAGCTGCGGCGGCACGCGCTGGATCTGGCGGGCACCGCCTGGCTGACGCTGTTCGTTTCGGCGCTGCTATTGGCGCTGTTGCAGATGGAAAGTCTGGGATGGTGGGTGGCGCCGCTGTTTGCGCTGGCGGCGGCGTCGCTGGCGCTGCTTGTCCGCCAGGAGCGGCGTGCGGTCGAACCGTTGTTCCCGCTGGCGCTGTGGCAAAGCCGGGTGATCATCGCCGGCAACATCGGCGGGCTGGTGATCGGTGCGGCGATGATGGGCATCAGCGCTTTCCTGCCCACCTTCATTCAGGGCGTGATGGGCGGCTCGCCGCTGGAGGCGGGCACCACGCTGGCCCTGATGTCGATCGGTTGGCCGCTGGCCAGCACGCTGAGCGGCCGTTTGATGCTGATGACCTCGTATCGCGCCACGGCGCTGCTGGGGGCGCTGCTGTTGGTGGCGGGCGGCCTGATATTGCTGCTGTTGCAGCCGGCGGGCGGCCTGCTGTGGGGCCGGGTGGCGGCGTTTATGGTCGGCGCCGGTATGGGGTTGTGCAACACCACGTTTCTGGTTTCGGTGCAGAACGCGGCGCATTACAGCATTCGCGGCATCGCCACCGCCTGTACGGTGTTTACCCGCATGGTGGGGTCGGCCATCGGCACCGCTATTCTGGGCGCGACGCTGAATCTCAACTTGCAGTGGCGTTTGCCGGAGATTGACGATCCGGTGCAGCGTCTGATGGAACCGGCGGTGCGCCAGAGCATGGGGAGCGAGGCGTTGGCGCAGCTGACCCAGCAGGTGGCGGCTTCGCTGCATTGGGTATTTCTGGTGTCGGCGCTGGTGTCGTTGCTGGCGCTGGCGGCGGCGATGCTGATCCCGGCGCGTTGTCGGCCGCAGGGCGAAGAAGAAGAGGCGGAGCAGGCGTAAGGGAGAAGGAAAGGGCGCTGCTGCAGAGCGCCCGGGATAGCCGGTGTGGCTTACTGCGTGTTGGAGGTATCCTGGCTGGTGCCGGTCTGCGCCGCGTCACCGCGATCGTCGCCGTTGTTCAGGCGGGTATAGACGATCTTCTGGGTGTCGTTTTCGCAGTGGCCGACCACCTGGCCACCCGCTTGATCGGCCTGATCGTTGGGCACGATCTCCAGTTTGAAGCCGGACTCCGGCACGCCGTTATTGACGATTTTTTGCGAAATGTCCGCTTTCACGCTTTCGCAGGAGGCCAGTGCCGCCAGCGGGGCGCCGGCCAGCAACACAGCGGTTAATATCAGCGTTTTTTTCATCACGTCATCCTTTTAGACAATGGACTTCCTGTAACAGGATAGCAGCAACGGCGACCGGGTTTCACGCTTGCCCGCCCGCCGCAGGCGGATTAAGGATTAATCCGACGGCCGGTCTGGCGATCCAGGCATTTACGGGTGTCCGGTTCCCAGTAGGCGTTGACGTTGTTGCTGTCGTTGCAACGGTCTTCGTCATCCGCGGCGCGATCGGCCTTGTCGAACTCTTTCTCGACGCGAGTGTTAACCTTGTGGCGCAGGGTTTTGGTATCATTCCACTGCTCTTTGCTCTGGCGCGCTTCTTCGGTGCTCATCGCGCCGCTGCCTTTGCCATCGACGGTGACGCAGGTGCTGCCCTGAGTGCAGGTGGCGGCCAGCGCCGGCGCCTGCCAGGCGCCCATAACGGCCAGCATGGCGACCGGCAGCATCCCGCGCAGCAGTCGTTGGGTCGAAAATGTTTTCATCGTTTCATCCTTATGAGTGAGTGCGCCTGATGATGGCGGCACTGGCGTTACCTCGCCCGCAGGCGTGGTGACAAATATACCACTGCGTTCCTGGAATTCACCAGCCAAGCGCCGATTCGTTTACTTTATCGAGAGAAAACTGCGACCGATGTTAAAAACCACGCTGTTGTTTTTCGCCACTGCACTCGCCGAAATTATCGGCTGTTTCCTGCCTTACCTGTGGCTCAAGAAGCAGGGCAGCGCCTGGCTGCTGCTGCCGGCGGCATTAAGCCTGATGCTGTTTGTCTGGCTGTTGACACTGCATCCGGCGGCCAGCGGGCGAGTCTACGCGGCCTATGGCGGCGTGTATGTGGCGACGGCGCTGCTGTGGCTGCGGGTGGTGGATGGTGTGAAGCTGTCTGCGCTGGACTGGGTGGGCGCCGGGGTGGCGCTGGTGGGCATGCTGATCATCGTTTCCGGCTGGCGCGCGGCCTGAGGAAACAGGGCGGGAGTCGCCTCCCGCCGCCAGGGATCAGGCGCCGCGATGGATGTTCAGCCCGGCGAAGGACTGGCTGACCGGCATCATTTCCAGCGTGTTGATGTTGACGCGCGCCGGCAACGTGGCGACCCAGAACACCGACTCGGCGATGTCTTCCGGCGTCAGCGCATCGGCGCCTTCGTAGGTTTTATTGACCTTGCCGTCATCGCCCTTGAAGCGCACGTTGGAAAACTCGGTGCCGCCCACCAGGCCCGGCTCGATATCGGTCACGCGGATGCGCGTGCCGTGCAGATCGGCACGCAGGCCCAGGCTGAACTGTTTGACGAACGCCTTGGTGGCGCCGTACACGTTGCCGCCGGCGTAAGGCCAGTTGGCGGCGGTGGAGCCGATGTTGATCACGTGGCCGACGTTGCGTTCGACCATGGCCGGCAGCAGCGCGCGCGTCATGTTTACCAGCCCTTTGGCGTTGGTGTCAATCATGGTTTCCCAGTCATCGGCGTTGGCCTTGTGCGCCGGCTCCAGCCCCAGCGCCAGCCCGGCGTTGTTCACCAGCACGTCGATCTGACGCAGCTCGGCCGGCAGTGCCTCGATCGCCTGTTGAATGGCGGCGCGGTTGCGCACGTCGAGCCGCACGATGTGCAGCGCTTGCCCTAATTCGTCCTGCAGCTCTTCGAGACGCTCAAGGCGGCGCCCGGCGGCGATCACCTGGTGGCCTTCACGGATAAAACGGCGCGCAATGGCTTCGCCGAAACCGGAGGTGGCGCCGGTAACAAAAATAATCATGTTGCTGTTCCTCAACTGTTTTTACCCTACATGCCTCTATCATTAGCACAAACCCGCAGGCAGTGGCAGCGGTTATCACGGCGGAAAGCAAAAAAGGTCACACCGGGCCGGCGGCCCGATGCAGATTAGCGCTGAGGCGGTAAGTGGTACACTACGGCGTCATACTTGACGCGTTCGCAACGGCCGGCCAGCACGCCGCCCAGCGACTCGACGAGGCGGCGGCTGGCGGTATTCTGTTCGGCCACCGGGTAGATAAGGTGCTGCGGCTGAAAGCGTTCGCTGACCCAGCGCGCGATGCTCTCAACGATTTCGCGGCCGTAACCCTGGCCATGCAGGCTCTCTTTGACCCAGATGCCCAGCTCCGGGGTGTGGCTGCGCAGGTTGTGTGCGCCGCCGACGCCGACGAACTCTCGGTCTTCGCGCCGGCGGGCGACGAAGATCACTTCTTCGCCTTCGCGCATCAGCGGCAGCCAGCCTTGCCAGACGTTGGCGAAATCTTCCGGTGACGCTTCCGGCTCAAAGGTCATAAAGCGCGTCAGAGTGGGGGTGATCGCCTGGTAAACATCGTCGGCGTCTGCTGCGGTAAAGGGGGCAATCAACAAACGGTCGGTGTCCACGCGGCACTGAGAAAGGTCATTATGATTCATCTTATTCCCTCGCTTTTCAGGCCAGAACGGCAAAAAATCCGCGCCCATAAATCGGGGCGGATCGTCGATACTACGCGTATTGGCGTCAGAAGCGACTTATTTTTCGCCGTTGCGGCGGCGCGGAGGAGTGGTTTTATGTGACATCGTCACGTTGATGGGAAAGGCGGCGGGCACGGTTAACCGCACCCGCCGCTGAAGATCAGAACTTCACCGAACCTTGCAGATAGATCGTGCGCGGCTGGCCGATGTACAGACCTTTGTTGTTGTCGTCATAGGCGCGGGTGAAATACTCGTGGTTGAACAGGTTTTTCACCCCGACGCCCAGATTCAGACCGGCCATTTCCGGGCCGAAATCATAGGCGGCGCGCACGCCCCACAGCATATAGCCGGGAATGCGGCCGGTGCTGCCGTCGGCGCTTTCCGCCACGGTGTTGGCGTTGTCGGCGAACTGGCTGGACTGGAACTCGCCGTTAAGATTAAACGCCCAGTTGCCCGGCGTGTAGTCCAGCCCCAGCGTGCCTTTATGCTTCGGCGAGAACGGCACCTGGTTGCCCTTGTAGCCGCCGTCTTCGCGGATGGTGGCGTTGACGTAGGCGTAGCTGGCGTAGGCGGTCAGGTCGTCCAGTTTCGGCGTCAGCTGCGACAGATCGTAACGCAGGCTGCCTTCCAGCCCGGCGTGGCGGGTTTTGCCGCGCGCGGTCACGCTGTCGGTCACCTGGTTGGAGTCGTACTGGTTGTTGAAGTTGATCAGGAATAGCCCGATCTCGCCGGTCAGCGCATCGCCGGCGTAGCGGGTGCCCAGCTCCCAGGTGCGCGCCTTCTCCGGTTCAATCTTGCCGCTGTCGACCGCTTTGCCCATCTGGCTGTACTGCACGGTGCCGAAGGAGCCTTCGGTGTTGGCGTACAGGTTCCAGTATTCGTTCAGGTGATACATCACGTTCAACGCCGGCAGCGGCGCGTTATAGCTAACGTCGAGGCGGTTGTTCTTGATGTAGTTGTTCTGATACGACTTGATGTACTCGTAGCGCATGCCCGGCGTGATAGTCCAGTCGCCGATGTCGATGCGATCGTCGATATAGAAGGCGTGCGCCTCGGTGCCGGACTGGGTGTCGCGATCGTACGGGCTGGCGGTGGACGGCAGCCTGCCGGTGCTGGCCTTGCTGGTGTAGCGTAGCTCGTGGGTGGATTCGCTGACGTAGCGGTAGCCGACGCCGACCTCATGCGCCGAATCGCCCCAGCGGAAGCTCTGGCTGTAGCGCGGTTCCACGCCGCGCACCCAGTATTCGCGCGGCGACAGCGTCAGGTTTTTGCCCTGATCCAGATAGCCGCTGCGCAGGGTGTAGGTGTAAAAGCTCTGCACGTCGAACTTATGCTGTTGATCCGGCTGATACTGATAGCCGAAGTTGGCCAACTGGCGGCGGCCCCAGAACTTGTCGTACGGGCGCGTCGACTGGAATGGGTTGGCGTTGTAGTCCGCCCGGCTCAGGCCGCCCGGCATGTCCGCTTCGCCTTCGTAGTATTGCAGCAGGCTGTTGAAGGTGTGCACCTCGTTCGGGGCGTAGCGGCTTTTCAGCATCACGTCGTCAATCTTGGTCGCGCTGTGCTCGCGCCAGTCGCTGCCGCGGGTGCCGGAGTAGAGCAGCGCCGCGCCGAAGCCGTTGTCGGCGGTGCCGCCGATCATCAGGTTGCCGGTGCCTTTCGGGTGATCCTGGCGCGAGGTCGGGCTGAGCTGCCCCTGCATGCCGGCCTCCATGCCGAAGGTTTTCGGGATGGCGCGGGTGACGAAGTTAACCACGCCGCCGACGCTCTGCGGCCCGTAGCGCACCGCGCCGCCGCCGCGCACCACGTCAATCGCATCCATATTGCCGAGCGAGACCGGCGCCAGCGACAGCTGCGGCTGGCCGTAAGGGGCGAAGGGCACTGGGATGCCGTCCATCAGCACGGTGGAGCGGCTGGCGAGGCGCGGATTGAGGCCGCGAATGCCGAAGTTCAGCGCCATGTCATGGCTGCCGGTGCCGTTGTTCTCCGGCGCCACTACGCCCGGCACGCGGTTCAACGCTTCACGCACGGTGGTGGTGCCGGTTTTGACGAAGTCTTCGCGGCGCACTACGTCGCGTGCACCGGGATGTTCGAACACGTCGATCTGGCGGCCTTCCGCCAACCAGTCGCCGACCACGGTGATGTCCTCTTCTTTCTGCGGCTGCGGCAGTTTGGCCAGCGTGTAGCCGTTGTTGCCGAGCGCTTTAGCCTGCAGGCCGCTGCCCGCCAGCAGGGCGTTCAGGCCGTCATCGACGCCGTAGCTGCCGCTCAGGCCCGGCGAACGTTTACCGGCGGTCAGTGCGCCGTCCACCGAGAGCGCGATGCCGGCGCGCGCGGCGAACGCATTCAGCGCGCCGTCCAGCTCACCGGCCGGAATGTGATAGGCGGCAGCGGCGCTGGCGGCGCTCGCCATCTGCGGTGCAGCGAAGACCAGGCCAATGGCCACGGCCAGCGGCGTGGCCCGTTTTCCCCAAAGCGAAGCCGGAGCGACCTTTCCCCAAGCGTTGTTCATACCTTCTCCTGAATCATTTTTTATTTATTGCTGCAGTGTTTTCCTGGGAGTCGGATGAGCGAAGCAAAAGGGACAATCAAGAATGCGATTTTTTATCATTTTTATTTAAAAAGATTCAGGCGGGGACGATTTGCAGCCAATAGCGGGTAAAGCTCTGCAGGCGCACCGGCAGGGTCTGGCTGAGCAGGGCGAGGGCGCGATCGGTATCGTTGAGCGGGAAACTGCCGCTGACGCGCAGGCCGGCGATGGCCGGATCGCAGCTCAGGTGGCCGCGCCGGTAGCGCGCCAGTTCGGCGATCACCCGGTCCAGCCGCCACTGGCTGACGCTCAACACGCCGCGCAGCCAGCCGTCCTCCGTCGTGGCCGGTTGTTTGTCGCTGAAGGCCGTGGTGCTGAAGCTGATCTGTTCTCCGGCGTTCACCCGGCGCTTTTGTTGCGCGTTTTGCGCCAGCTGCGCCTCGACCGCGTGTTCCAGCACCGTCAGGCGCGTCTCGCCGCCGCTCTCACGCACCAAAAAGCGGGTGCCGAGCGCGCGCATCGCCCCCTGCGGACTTTGTACCCACAGCGGCCGGGGATCGCGTCCGGTCACCAGGCTGATTTCTCCGGCGTGCAAGCGGATCAACCGTTGGCGATCGTCGTAATGCACGTCTACCGCGCTGGCGGTGTTCAACACCAGTTGGGTGCCGTCGCTTAACACAATGGGTTTGATTTCGCCGGTGGCGGTGCGGTAGTCGGCGCGCAGCTCCCGGCCGAGCGGCGACTGGTAGAAGAATCCGCCGCCGCCCACGCCGAGCAGCAACAGCAGACTCTTCAGCAGGGTGCGGCGATCGATCGCCGACTGGCGGTCGGCGCGATCGAGCGCACGGTAGCTGAACTTGCCCGGCACGCCCTGCAACTGACTCTGCAGCGCTTCGACGCGCTGCCAGGCCCAGCGGTGATCGTCATGCTGCTGGTGCCAGGCTTGCCATTGTTGGCGCTGGCGTTCGGTGACGTGCTCATCGCACAGCAGGGCATACCAGTGTGCGGCCATTTTCAGCGCCTGGCGCTGCTCGGGGGTGATGGCGTTGCTCATGAATAAATGTCGTTTTCGAGGCTGAACAGCAGGCAATGCTCGGTGGCCTTGGCCATGTATTTTTTAACCGAACTGACCGACACGCCGAGGCGCGCGGCGATGTCCGCATAGCCCAGACCTTCGAGCTGCGACAACAGAAAGGCCTGTTTTACCTTCGGCCCCAGGCCATCGAGCATGGCGTCGATCTGCTGCAGGCTTTCCAGCAGGCTCTGGCGCTGCTCCGGCGACGGGGCGTAGCCTTCCGGGATCAGCGCCAGCATCTCCAGATAGGCGCGTTCCAGCGTTCTGCGGCGGAACAGATCGACCATCACCCGCTTGGCGACGGTGACCAGAAAATCTTTCGGCTCGCGCAGGGTCGCCGCGGCGTCGCTTTTCAGCAGGCGCATGAAGGTGTCCTGCGCCACATCGTCCGCGTCGAACGCACAGCCCAGCCGCCTGCGCAACCATCCCTGCAACCAGGCATGATGGGTGGCGTAAAGGCGCGACAGCGCGGTGTGCGGGGCGGAAGCGGTGGCGGACATGGTTTTCGCATTGCTGGTCAAAAAGATGCGCGGATGATAATTGAGAATGGTTATCGTTTCAAGTTTGTCGGGTGGCCTGCGGAATGGGCCAGACCGCTTTGCATCGTGTTGGAATAAACGTCACGGCCGCGAAATTATCCGCTTGCCCAATAAAGGTGCAGCGGCGCGGTGTTATTTCGGCAAGCAAACGGTTGCTATTCGTCTGCCGTTGAAGACCGCCACGCGTTTTATTCTTTTTTATCGGTTGGTTTTCTTTGGTTGAATTAGTATCACTCTGTTTTTGAATAAAAATATATTTTATGACCGCCTATTGGCACACGGCTTGCTATGCTTAATCCGGTCTTTATGTTTGGGTAAAAAAGGCCTTGTTTCATCATCGCAAGTTATTACGCGGGTGGGCTTGGCCGGTCGTCACAAGGAAGAAAATAATGGCACTGCAATTCACCACGGCTATTCGTGGCAATTTTTTTGATATCGCCGCCTGTGTGGAGGCGCCGCAACAGCTTGAGGAACGCCTGCGGCACATTCCCGACGGTTTGCTGCTGCTCAACGAGGGCACCATCGTCTGGTTCGGCAGCTGGCAGCAGGGCGAGGCGCTGCTGCCACCGGGCTTCGCGGTCACGGAGTATCGCGACAAACCGATCGTACCGGGGTTTATTGACACCCATATCCACTACCCGCAAACCGAAATGATTGGTGCCTATGGCGACCAGTTGCTGGGCTGGTTAAACAATTACACCTTCCCGACCGAAAGCCGTTATGGCTGCGAGCAGCACGCCGACGAGATGTCGGCCTTCTTTCTGCGGGAGTTGCTGAGCAACGGTACCACCACCGCGCTGGTGTTCGGCAGTGTGCATCCGCAGTCGGTCGATGCGCTGTTCACCCAGGCGCAAACGCTGAATATGCGCCTGATCGCCGGTAAGGTGATGATGGATCGCCATGCGCCGGAGGCGCTGCTGGAAACGCCTGAGCAAAGTTATCGCCAGACGCGTGAGCTGATCGAACGCTGGCACGGCAAAGGCCGCCTCGGTTACGCCATTACGCCGCGCTTTGCGCCTACCAGTACGCCGGCGCTGCTGGCGCAGGTGCAGCGGCTGCGCGAAGAATTCCCCGACGTTTGGCTGCAGACGCACCTGAGCGAGAATCCGCAGGAAGTGGCCTGGGTAAAATCGCTGTTCCCGCAGAACCAAAGCTATCTGGACGTTTACCATCGCTACGGCATGACCGGCGGTAAAAGCGTGTTCGCCCACTGCCTGCACCTGGAGGAGCAGGAATGGGACTGCCTGTGCGAGACCCGCTCGGCAATCGCCTTTTGCCCCACCTCCAACCTGTTCCTCGGCAGCGGGCTGTTCGATCTGCAGCAGGCCTGGCGCAAGCGGGTGAAGCTCGGCATCGGCACCGACGTGGGGGCCGGCACCACTTTCAATATGCTGCGCACGCTGGGCGAGGCATACAAGGTCGGCCAGCTGCAGCATTACCGGCTCTCTGCCGTAGAAGCGTTCTATCACGCCACCCTGGGCGGCGCCCGCGCGCTGTCGCTGGACGACAAAATCGGCAACTTCAACGTCGGCAAAGAGGCGGATTTCGTGGTGCTCGATCCGGCGGTCACGCCGCTGCAGCAGTTGCGCTACGCCAACAGCGCCACGTCGGCGGAGCAAGGGTTCGTGCTGATGACCCTGGGAGACGATCGCAACATTTATCGCACCTATGTGAATGGTAAGGTGGTTTATGAGGCGTCGCGCTGACACAGCCGCGCCTGCAGCCAAACGCTGAGCGGTGCGACGGCGACGGCACTCAGCGCGCACAGCCATAACAGACGTTGCAAACTGAGCGGGGTGAGGCCGCCGCTCAGCAGCGTGGAGGAGAGCAAGAAGGCCACCGTGGCGCTCAGGTGTATCAGGGCGGTTTGCAGTACGCCGAAGGCGGCGCGTTGCCGATTGTCCGGCCAGCGCATGCTCAGGGAAGAGATCGCCACCAGCCGCGCATAGGCCGCCGCGAGAAACGCGACCATGAACAGTTCACCGCGATCGCCACCGCGTGCCGCCAGCCACAGGCTGCCCAGCAGCAACAGCGTGGCGCCCACCGTCAGCGTCACGGCACCAAAGCGTTGCAGCCAGCGGCCTGCCAGCACGGTCGCCAGATAACCGGCCACGCCGCCGATGAAAAATAGCCAGGACAAATGCGCGTCTACCACCTGTAACCGCTGGGTGAGCAGCGGCGCCAGCACCGGGATCAGCAGCATTGGGCTGAACTGCGTCAGGCCGGCGGCGGCGGCGAACGGCAACAACCGGCGATCGAGCGTGACGGGCGCGGCAGCCTGTGGCTGCGGCGCATCCCTGGGAACGAACAGCGCCACCAACACCGCCGCCAGCAGACACAGCCCGCCGATAGCCGCCAGCGCAACGCGCCAGCTTGCCACTTCGCACAGGTACAGCATGCCCGGCATGCCGACAATGCTCACCAGCGAAAAAGACGCGATCACCGTCGCCAGCATTCTGCCGTGCAGCGCGGCCGGCGCGGCGTTGAGCAGCAAGCCGATCCCGACGCCCATCGTGGTGCCGCCCAACAGCCCGGCCAGCAGCCGCAGCGCTAACAGCCAGTAAAACTGCTGGGTTGTGGCGATCAATAAGGTGGTCACGCCCAGTAGCGTGACATTGAGCATCAGAAAGCGCTGCTTCTCAACGCCGCCGATCCAGAAAAATGCGCCGATGCCGGAAATCACCGCCGCCAGCGTATAGGCCGCGCTGACATAGCCGGCGTAGCTGACGGGCACGGAAAAGTCGGCGGCCATGTAGAAGAATATCGGGTTGAATACCATGTATTCCAGTGCGTTGGTGAACTGAATAAAGGCGATGACCAGCGCTATCGCCGTCAGCTTTCTCGTGGGTGTCATAAGCATCTATCGGTTGCAGAGTCAGGCCGGCAGTGTAGCGCTTGGCGTTGATCGGGATTAGATGGTAGAAATGGCATGGTTTGTTATCAAATCAGGGATAATCATGCGCGATAAATTGGATTTAAACCTGTTACGCATCTTCGTGGCGGTGGTGGAGCAAGGCAGCTTCGTCGGGGCGGCGCGGGCGCTGGCGATGCCGACCTCCAACGTCAGCCGCTATATCTCTCAGCTGGAGCGCCAGCTCGAGCAGCGATTGCTCGAACGCAGCACTCGCTCGATGCGGCTGACGCCGAACGGCCAGCTGTTGCATGAACGCACCCAGCCGCTGCTGGCGTCGCTGGAACACACCGCGCAAACCCTCAGCGAACGGCAGCAACAGCTGCGTGGGCCGCTGCGCCTGTGCGTGCCCAATGAAGTGGGGCCATACCTGTTGGGCGAGCCGCTGGCGGCGTTCGCCCTGCAGCATCCGCAGATCGAAATCAGCTGCGTGACCAACCTGGCGGGTATGGCGTCGCTGCTCGACGATGTCGATCTGGCGGTGATGATCAGCCGGGGCATGCTGGACGACAGCGACTATGTCGCGCAGCCGCTGGCGTCTTTCCCCTGCATCGTGGTGGCCGCTCCGGCGTTGCTGGCGCAGTGGTCGCCGTCGTCGGAGATTGAACAATTCACGCAATTGCCCTGCATCAGCACGGTGGATGCGCTGAAGGGCATGCCGTGGCAGTTCGTCCGCCCGGACGGAACCTTCGTTACCGTCCCGGTCAATGCGCGCTATCGCGTCAATAGCGGGGAGATGGCGCTGAAGGCGGCCTTGGCCGGCGTGGGGTTCGCCATGCTCTCCGAGCTCGGCTGCCGGCCGTTTCTGGCCGATGGCCGTTTGGTTGAGGTGCCGCTGGCACTGCCGCCGGCGCCGCTGCAGCTGTATGCCGTTTACCCCGGTCGCCGCTATCTGCCGGCCAAAACGCGCGCGCTGCTGACCTTTCTGATACAGCAGGTCGGCGAGGCGGCTCACGTCTAATCACTTGTTTTTGCTCAAACTGCCCTAAGCTAGGAGGTGACTCAGAGGGAGCCATTCCCCGAGACCTTATTCCGTGGACATGGAGGCGTTTCGATTTGATACGTTTATCCACATTGCTGCTCGATCCGGCGGTCACGCCGCTGCCTATTACATATGGCGAGAGATAGAATGAATAGAGTTATTTGATTAGGAGGCTCTTTATTGGTTTTTTATCGATATGCATAGTGATATACGGCTATGTGGCTGGGTAAGTGCGTAAAAAAAATTGCATTTCTTCGGAACGCCCGATATCATAATGAGAATAATTATCTTTACGATATCGCTAATTAAAAACAACAGATCTGTTTTAATCTCTGCTGCTGTTTTTCGATATGCTTCCGCATTTTACGAGCCAAGGCTGGCTTGAATTTTATTTCTGGAAAGGGATGTCATGCGTGATTTGTTTCGACAGGAAGCCACGGATCATCAGCGGGCGAAATGGGCGGGTAAGGCTTTATTGATAAACGGCTTGCCTGCCTGGTGCTTTGGTCTTTTATCGTTTTTATTTATTCTTGTTTTCCTCTCTTTTCTTATATTCAGTCATTATACACGCCGCATTAATGTTTATGGTGAAATCACCACCTTCCCCCGCTCAGTCAACGTGTTTGCGCCCCAACAGGGTTTTATCTCGGAACGCTTCGTCGAAGTGGGGGATGTGGTTAAAAAAGGCCAGCGTCTTTATCAGATTGATGTCAGCCGAGTGACGGATAACGGGAAAGTGAGCGCCAATACGCGCCTGGCGCTTGAAAACCAGTTAAAACATGTCGACAGCATCATTCTTAAGTTGCAAGACAACAAGCGTATGACGCTGGAAAATCTACGCGCGCAAAAAAAACAGTATGAATTGGCGCATATGCAGTCCAAACAGCTGTTGGATAATGCACGAGAGGGGGTGGCATTTGCTCAGGACAACATGCGTTCCTATAAGGAATATCAGCAACGCGGTCTGATTACCAAGGATCAGCTTAGCGGGCAAACCTATTCATTTTATCAACAACAAAGTCTGTTCCAAAACTTGCATAGTCAACACATTCAGGAGTCGTTGCAAATTACGAATTTGGAAAGTGACATCGTTACGCGCGCGGCAGATTTTGATAACCAAATTTCGCAGTACCAGTTTCAGCGCAATGATTTGCAACGGCAGTTAGCGGAAGCCGATGCCAGCGGCGCATTGATCGTGAACGCCCCAAGCGATGGCCGCATTGAGTCTCTCAGCGTTACGCCGGGTCAGATGGTCAATAGCGGTGACAGCTTGGTACAGATTATTCCACGTAATGGCGCGATTTATCAGCTAGTTTTATGGTTGCCGAACACCAGTGTGCCTTATGTTTCAGCGGGGGACGGCATTAACATTCGCTATGACGCTTTCCCTTATGAGAAGTTCGGTCAGTTTCCCGGCAGAATAGAAAGCATCGCTTATGTACCGGCCTCCATTCAAGAAATGTCAACTTACAGCAGTTCTCCCGTGCATCAACCCAGCGCGCAAACGGCATCTTTTTACAAGGTGACCGTTTCCCTGGATAAAACGCATGTCAGTTACCAGGGCAAAGCGTTGCAGCTCACTAACGGCATGCGGGCTCAATCCACGCTGTTTCTGGAAGAAAGGCCTCTATATCAATGGATGTTCTCACCTTTCTACGATATGAAAAACAGCCTGATGGGGCCAATCAATGACTGAATCTTATTTAGACGCGCTAAAGGGCAAACTCAATTTGTCGCTGCGCCGCAAAGTGCCGCAGATCCTGCAAACTGAAGCCTCGGAATGCGGGCTGGCCAGTTTAGCGATGGTATGCCATTACCATGGTTTGCAAATCGATCTGTTTAATCTGCGCAGCCGCTACGGCTTTTCTTCACGCGGGGCGACGCTCTCCGCGTTGATTGACATCGCGAGCGCCCTGAAGCTGCAATCCAGAGCGTTATCGCTGAATATCGATGAGCTCAAAGCGTTGAAAATGCCCTGTATTCTGCATTGGGACATGAAGCATTTCGTGGTGCTTGTCAGTGTCAGCCGAGGGCGGGCGGTGATCCATGATCCTGCCTTTGGCCGTAAAGTGCTGGAGTTGCATGAACTGTCGCGGCATTTTACCGGCGTAGCGCTTGAGCTATGGCCAGACAGTGAATTTCAGCCGATCAAACAGCAAAGCAGATTGCGCTTTCGTAAGCTGATGAGCAATGTGCGCGGCCTTAAGGGAGCCTTGCTAAAGATCTTCTGTCTGTCGATCGTGATTGAAGCGGTTAATCTGCTGTTGCCCGTTGGTACGCAGTTGGTCATGGACCATGTGATTTTGGCCGGCGATCATGATCTTTTAGCGCTGATATGTATAGGATTGCTGTTCTTTATTTTATTCCGCACCGGCGTATCCATGTTGCGCTCGTGGATCTCTATCGTCATGGGCGCGTTGATAGACGTGCAATGGAAGGCGGGAGTGTTTGATCATCTGATGAAATTGCCGCTTTCCTTCTTTGAGAAGCGCAAGTTGGGTGATATTCAATCCCGTTTCGGCTCATTGGATACGATAAGAGCGACTTTCACTACCAGCATCGTCAGCAGCATTATTGATGGCATCATGTCTGTCGGGGTATTTGTCATGATGCTGCTCTATGGCGGCTGGTTAGTTTGGGTGGTGCTCGGCTTTACGGCGATATACGTCATTCTCAGGCTGTCGACTTATCAACATTATCGGCAGCTGTCGGAAGAGCAGTTGGTGAAGGGCGCGCGGGCCGGGTCTCATTTCATGGAGACGTTATATAGCATCAGTACGTTAAAGGCGTTGGGGTTATCTGAAACCCGTTCACAGTATTGGCTGAATCTAAACGTAGAAACGATCAATGCGGGTATCAAACTGACCAAGTTAAACATGATGTTTGGCGGTTTGGGGGCGTTTATTGCCACCTGCGATCAGGTGATCATCCTTTGGCTCGGCGCGGCATTGGTCATAGACAATCAAATGACGATCGGCATGTTTATCGCGTTTAACGCCTACCGTGGGCAGTTCTCGGAGCGTGCCAGCAGCTTGATCGACATGATGCTTCAGCTGCGAATGTTAAGCTTGCACAATGAAAGGGTGGCGGACATTGTGCTTTCGTCACCGGAACCGCAAATGCCCGCGCGTCAGCTCTTCACAAAAGGCAACGCCGCAGAGCTTCAGGTGCGGAATCTGCGCTACCAGTATGATCGTTTGGCGAAACCCATTATCACGGATTTGAATCTCAGCATTGCCGCGGGAGAAAGCGTGGCGATTGTCGGCCCCTCCGGCGTGGGTAAAACCACATTGATGAAGTTAATGTGTGGGTTGCTGTCGCCGGATGAAGGGGCCGTGCTGGTCGATGGTATGGATATCAGCAACATTGGCGTTAATAATTATCGCCAATGTATCGCTTGCGTGCTGCAAGATGACAAGCTGCTGGCGGGATCTATCGCTGAAAATATTTCAGGATTTGACGCCGAAATGGATCTGAAACGTATTGAGGCGTGCGCACGGCGTTGCAATATGCATGATGATATTCAAAACATGCCGATGGGCTACGAAACATTGATCGGCGAATTGGGGGGAAGCCTTTCTGGCGGACAGAAACAGCGTTTATTGATAGCCCGTGCGCTCTATCGTCGCCCCAGCATTCTGTTTATGGACGAAGCGACCAGCCACCTGGATCTCGATAATGAAACACATATTAACCGCGCTATTTCACAACTGAACATTACCCGCGTGATTATTGCGCACCGTCCATCGACGATTGCCTCTGCGGATAGAGTCATTCAACTCGGGTAACGTCAGCTTCGCTTCACCTGGCTTCTTCATCTCGACATTTTCGCTACGCCAACCGCGCTGCTCACCCTGTGGTGGGCCCATGACAAAAAGGGTTATCATAACGATAACCCTGGCATGAAATGACGCTTTAGGCGCTGAAGCCAACGTTAACCGGGGAGGTCAGCCGTGTGGCTGGCAGGGCCCCGATCAGTTCGAATCGGTATTGTTGTTGTTCCCCCACATGGTACCGCCGCCGTTGCTCCCGCCCCAGGGAATGCCTGATGGGCCAACAGAGCCGGGGGCACGATCGCCGGTGACATAGTTACCGACAGCACCGCCGACAATGGTGCCGACAACGCCGCCCGCCACGCCACCGATAGAGCCGATGCCACCGCCGATCGCTGCGCCGACCGTTTCCGCGGAAACCGTCAATGTACCGCTGCGATCTCCTGCACCGGAAATGATTGAACATTCTTCAGAGGTAAGATTGCGCATATTTGCTCCTTAATCATTAAATTTTAAAATAAGCCACGTTTATCATGCCGAGCGTTGCCCGCGATCGCTATTGAGCAATTTATGCGTGCCGATAACGGCAACGGCGATAAGGGCGTATTTCAAGAAGCGATTGAGGGTGAAATAATCCGCAATCGTGCCAGCAACAAGCCCAATTAAAATGGCGAACAATACAATAAGTGACTTTTTCATATGATGAACACGAATCTTCCTGTATTAGTTACTGTCGGCAGGATTGTTCGTCGATGTTTGTTTATTGCCACCCAACATGGATTCCACCATTTTGCCTGCGGTATAGGCGGCACCACCGATAACGGCACCGGCAACAGCGCCTGGGCCGGCACCGACACCGCCAGCCATGGCGCCGGTCATCGCGCCACCAACCGCGCCGGCCGCGACGGCCCCGCCCAGTTCCGCATAGCTGAAATCCCCAGCGGCTGCGATAAAGTTCACTTCATTAATCGTAAGTTCTCTCATAACGACTTCCTTATATTATTGGTTTTTGGTTTTTGCAGTTTTCCGATACCAGAAAAATGCCACTAGCAAGGTTGAAAAGATAAAGGATTGAATGATTGTGCTGGTAAACCTCCTGTCTTCGGAAAAAAATAACGAATAAAAAATATCCATGAATGTGTAGTAAAAGCAGAACAAAAAAATCCAACTGCTGGGTAATGTCATCAGTGCCTCGATAGGTTTGATTGGCCAGGGGTATCTTCTCGCGTTATTCCAATGATGTGGACAACGCGCGCAGCATCCGCGTCAGCGCTCGAAGAAGTTGAGCGTTGTTTAAAATGCTGTAATGCGTTTCTGCACAATAATTGAGTTGAACGTCATGAGAGGATTGCCTCTCCCAGCGTTGTGCAAGATTGGGGTGTTTACGCTGACGTTGCTGGCTGAGCCAAAGCGTCAGCGGTATCGCTATCTGTGGCAGAGGGCCGGCGTTATTCGTCAGATCAAAGGATTTTTTCAGCGCCCAACAAAAGGCTTCGGCATGTTCCAGCGTGATCTTCTCCGCAAGCACGCTCTGATTCAGCGCATAGTGCATTTTTATCTCGTTGGCGAAGCTGTCTATCGCGTCCGTTTCTTGATGCCGACACAAATGGCGCGCAATACCGAGAGAGTCGAACAGGCTGAGGTAACTTTGCGCCACGCTGAAACCTCGATTCACTGAGGGGTGCTGGGCGGGCAAACCGCTGTCGACAAGCACCGCATGCGCAAAGGGCGCGCCTTGTTCCGTAGCCTGCGCCGCCATATGGACAGCTAATTGGCCGCCCAATGACCAGCCGGCGATAACGGCAGTGTCGCGTTTGGCACGCGGTATGGCCGCCAAATGGGAGGCGGCCAATCGCTGCAGGGTGAGTGTGTCGTCTGCGCCTGGCGCGGCCAACCCCGGGCTGGCGATGGTGATGATGTTGGCGCAGGCGTAAAGTTGTTTTATCCACTTTGCATATTGATGTACCTGGCCACCGGCACCATGCACCAAATACAAGGTGGGCAGAGAGGGGCGATCGGCTGCGCCGGACAACATCGATAACGGCAGGGGCGCGTTATCGCGCAGACGCTCGGCAAGTTTATCGAGCTGTGAGTAGCCAAGGATTTCCGCCAGGGTTAATTCCACATTAAGGGCGCGCTTGATGTTACCCAAAAACGTAATGCCGGAAAGCGAGCTGCCGCCATTGCTGAAGAAGCTGGCATAGGGGTCGATCTTGTCTGGAGCACAGCCTAACGTATCCGCCAACAACTCACGTAGCAGCATGAGTTCCGCGGACGCGGCGGGAACAGCATCGCTGGCCTGGCTCCGTTCGGTGCCTGGCGATAGCAAGGTGCGATCCAATTTGCCGTTGCGTGAAAGCGGGAAACGTTCAATAAGATGATAGTGGGATGGCGCCATATACGCGGGCAATGCGGCCGTAACCTGCTCGCGTATTCTTTGCTCCGCCTGGACGCTGGCTTTCCCCGCCTCGGTCAATGTGATATAGGCTTCCAGATACGGTGTACCGTTCCTGGTTTCATCGCGACAGACGACGCACGCTTCAGCGACCAGTTCGCTGCTTTTGAGCGCGAATTCGACGTCACCCAATTCGACGCGAAAACCCTGCAGTTTCACCTGTTGGTCTTCGCGGCCGAGAAATTCGATGTAACCGCTGCGATGCCAACGGCCACGATCGCCGGTGCGGTACACGCGTTCTCCGGTGGTTGGGAGAAGAATAAAGCTGCCGGCGGTGGTTTGCCTATCGCGCCAATACTCGCGGGCAACGCCAACGCCACCGATATAAATGTCGCCGGTAACGCCGAAACCGCACGGCTCGAGTTTTTCATTCAACACCCACATGCTTTGATTCGGCAATGCGGTTCCATAGGGGATGGCGTTTCTGTAGTGCGTATCTCGTGTAAGTGGATGATAAATTGACCATATTGCCCCTTCGGTGGCACCGCCAAGGCTGGTGATGGTGGCGTTGGGGCAAAGCCGATGTGCTTCGGCGATCAGCCGCGGAGAGATACGATCGCCGCTCAGCCAGATATGCCGCAGTTGAGGCAGCGACAGGATGTTTTCTTGTGCGCAGTATTGCACCAGCATTTGCAAGATGGCGGGAACCGAGTTCCAGATGCTGATTTTCCGCTGGCGTATCGCATGTAGCCATGCTGACGGCTCTTTAGCGTCGTGCGGCGATAACACGGTTACCGATGCGCCGGCTAGCCAACTGCCGAACAGGTCATAGACCGATAAATCGAAGGCCAGGTCGGCGAGCGCCAATACGTTGTCACGATGTGAAACGTTAAACAGTTGATTCATGGTCAGCAAGGTATTGGTGACGGCGCCGTGTTCCATCGCCACGCCTTTTGGCGAGCCTGTCGTCCCCGATGTATAAATGACATAGGCGAGTGCTTCCGCTTCGCCTGATGGGAAGGTTGCTGTGCCTGTGGCAGAGGGAGAAAACAGCGCCTCCAGATCCTGAACGCGGGTTGTCTGCGGATAGCGGGCGCGATGGTGAGCCCGATTGCTCAAAACCCAGGCGCAACCCGATATTCGCATAATGGCCGCTACGCGGGCATCCGGTAATCCTTCGGCCAACGGCAAGTAGGCGCGTCCGGCGAGGATCACGCCGAGCGCCGCAATAGCTTGATGAGCGCCGCGTGGAAGATCGATGGCGATGAGTGTGCCAGGGGCGGTATGGGCGTTCAGCCAATGCGCCACGAGGCCGGCGTGCCGCAATAGCCGATCGTAATGCCACACCTGATCTCCCTCGAACAACGCCGGGCGATCCCCATGCTGGTGGGCAGCGCGTAACAGCCGATCGGAAAGAGGTTGCCGCAAGCATACCGGCATCGCCTGCCCGACGGAGAGCTGCCGCAATTGCCGGTTATCGGCCATTGGCGCCAGCGAATAGTGGTCGACGGCCCGCGAAGGATCGCAGGCAATTTGCTGCAACAGCAATGCGTAAGCTTGCGCCAATCCGTTAATACGCTCCGGCGTAAACAGCTTGGCGTTGTATTGCCACTCCAACTGAATGCCCTCTGCGCCAGAAATTACTTCCAGAACCAGATCAAACTTGGGCGGCGCATAGCGTCTTGGCAGGGTGTTAACCTGCGCACTGCCAAGATTTAGCTCGTTGCTTTTGCGATGTTGGCAGACGAACATGATTTGAAAAATGGGGTGGAACTTGCCGCGCGTGGGCTTGAGTTGTTCAACCAGGTAAGAGAAGGGCAATCCCTGATGTTTGAAAGCGCGCGCAAATTTATTGGCGTTCTTTTGCAGCAGCGCGGTGAAACTGTCGTCGCCAGTGATGATAAATTGGTGAGCGATCGTGTTGACGAAGCTGCCAACGGCGTCGTTTAACGTCGGCTCGTTCCTGTTGGCGATCGGGCTACCAATGACCACGCGATCCGTCGCCGATTCTCTGGCAATCAGTAATGCGAAGGCGGAGTGCAACAGCGTAAACAGCGTCGTACCGTTATGTTTGGCTAACTGGGCCAGGGCCGGCTGCAGTTCGTTCGTCAGCGATGTTCTGACGATATTCTGTGTTTTGCCTGCCGCGGTGATGGCGATATCGTATTCAAGCGCGTGTTTTTCCGGCGCACCATCCAGTTCATCGCGCCAAAACGCCATGCTGTCATCGACATTGGCGACGGCGAGGAAAGGGTCTTCAAGATAGCGGAAAAACGCCTGACCGTTGTCATAATGCCAATGCTCTTCGTACGCTTGATAGTCACGGCTCAGTTCATCCACCAGCAAATTGGCCGTCCAGCCGTCGACCACGCAATGGTGGAAGGTCAAGAACAGATAGTGGTGCTGCGCGCTCTTTCTCAAGATCCGGCAGCGCAGGGGATACTCAGCCGCGAGGTCAAACGGAATGGTACACTGGGCGTTAAGCGCCGCCAGCATATTTTCTTGCTGCTCTTCACTGTTCAGCCTGCTGATGTCCTCGAGGCTGTGTTCGAAAATGGTTTCATCAGGATGCACGATGTCAACGGTGATGGCTTCACCGTCTAGCCGGTAGCGGCCGCAAAGCGCACCGTGCCGCTTGAGCAGTTTTTTCAACGCGGCGAGCAAACGCTCGGGTTCAAAGGGCCCCAGGATCTCTTTAGCGATCGGAATGTTATACAGCGGGCTGTTCTTGGTGAAGTTTTCATACAGCCACAGGTATTGGCCCGCGTAGTGATTGACGGTGTAACAAGGCTTCTCGCCGGTGTGCCGCTCTGAATTGTCTGGCGTACAGACAGATAAAAATGCGGTAATGTCTTCCTGCACCGCACTGAGTGCGGCGGCGTCAACATGCTCGATGGTTTGGCGTCGAGGCGACAGCTCGCCGAATTTTGCTCCCTGTTTCGCCATTTCCATCAGATTGATCAAGCCGATGACGCTCATCAGTGCGCTCCTTCCATGTTGACGTCGATAGTTTTCGCTGTTCGACCGCTTTTATTCGGGCGTTTGCCGCTGTGGGCGGAAATCAAATTCAGCCAATGCGCTAAGCTACACAACTGCACTCCCGGGTTTCTCCGCTGCGCCATTGTGAAGGCGGCGCGATGGTCGATATTCTCGCCATCATCGAAACCGAAGATCCTCAGTACGCAGCCGTTCAATCGCTCATTGGCCGTATCGAACCGAATGTGCGGGAAATAACCCAGCCGCGCAGAGAGGGCTATCAACTCTGTAACACCGGCGTCGACGGCTTGGCGGCGCGCATCGACTTTATGCAGCAACAGTAGTCGCTCATGCCGGAAATCGCGTAGCAGGCCTTGCGTGAGTTTGGCTCCGCCGGCCGTATCATGCATAAAGATCATGTGGTTAACTCGGCCGGGCAGGGTGTGCAGCAGGGCCGAAAGTGCATCGAGCCAACTGGCATATTGAGTGGCCTCGTTCGGTACGTTGAATATGGCCGCGTTCAGCGACCATTCAGCAGGCAACGGCAGCGCCTGCGGTGACAGAATGTCCACACCGCGTTTGTCGGCGAGGGCGGCCAATAAAAGCCGTTCATCTGTGCCTTCGGGAGATTGAATAAACAGCCTGCTGCTGGTCGGCGCCTCGGTTGATAGACAGCGGCCGATAGCGCAACGGATGTCCAGATGCTGCGGATCCAGACCATAGCGTGCATGGGCCAACTGCGTCAGGTGTCGGCAGAAATCGGCGAGTCTTGGATGTTCAAGAATGTCGCTCAGGTTCAGATCCAACCGACAGTGGGCGTTAAGCACGTTAATGATTTTTATGGCCTGCAGGGACTCGCCGCCGAGCGTGAAGAAGTCACCATCGTCACTGCCCAGCGTCGCCAGCCAAACTTCATGCACCAGGGTGTTGAATGTCGTCGAACGCAACTCCCGTGTGGGTTCAGGCATCCGGGATTGTCTCTCCAGGGTGCGATAATCAATCTTGCCGTTAGCCAGTTTGACCAGCGGCGTTGGATGATGCACGAAGCGCTGAGGAATATGGGCATTGGGCAGTTCGCCGTACAGTGTGCGGCGCATTGCCTCACTGAGCGGCTGCCGGCTGTGATAATGCGCGTACAGTTCCGTTCCCGCGTCGCCGCTTTTGGCCAGTACGGCAATCTCGACAATGGAGGGCAAGCGGGCCAGACAGCTTTCTATCTCACCCATATTGACGCGCTGCCCGGCGATTTTCGCTTCACGAATTTTGCGGCCAAGGAACACCAACTGCCCATCTTGGCGCTGGCAGGCGATATCGCCGGTACGAAAGGCGGGCATGAGATGGCCGTTGGCCTCAAGGGTGACGAACTTTTCCGCGCTCAGCGTTGGCTGATGCCAATATCCCAGGCCGACGGTCGCTCCGGCTATCAGTAATTCGCCGCTGCAGCCGAGCGGCAACGGCCTGAGATCCTCGCCGACGATCGCCGTGTATATACCATCCAGCGGTGTGCCTATCGTCACGGCGGCGCCATCGTTTTTGATTTCTGCGGCCGTCGCCACCACGGTTGTTTCGGTTGGGCCGTAGGAGTTGAATAACTTCCTGCCTTTGGGGTAGTGCGCGAACCAGCGTTCTTTGGCTCGCGGTGAAAGGCTTTCGCCGCCGATGATAACGGTAGTGACGGCCGGCGGTAGCGTCTGTTCACCGCCGGAGGCGAACAGCATTTCATTAAAGTAGGCGGTCGGCAGATCCAACAGGCTGATTTGATGATCGTCGCAGAATGTGAAGAAAGCGGCAAAGCTGTGCTTGACGGTCTCGGGGGCGATACACAGGTGGGCGCCGGCCCCCAGCGTCATGAAAATTTCTTCGATGCAGGCATCGAAATGCAAGGGCGCAAATTGCAACACGCGTTCGTGCGGTTGAATGCCATAGCATTTTATCGCCGCATCGACAAAAACGTTGAGAGCATGTCGGGCGCCTATCACGCCTTTAGGCATTCCCGTCGAACCGGAGGTAAACATGATATAGCTGGTACCGACCGGGAACGCCGGCGCCTCAGTCGATGTTTGCCGGCGAAACACGGTGAAGTGTGCGAAATCCGTCGGCATATTGAGTGTCGATGCGCGCCAATGCGCCAATGCGCCAGGCTCGGAATGAACGGAGGGACGCGTGCGATCGGTAATCAGGATAGCGTCGCTAAACTGTTCAAGCAGTTGACGGTAAGCCGCTCCATCCCCTTTGGCATTCAGGTTGACGAAGGGCATTTTCAATTGCAACGCAGCAAGCATGCAGATGATGGCCTCCGGCCCTTGCGGCAAGTCGAGCAACAGTACGGTATGTGCGGCGCGAACGGGAGCCAGGACATCGGCCAGCGCACGCCACTGCTGCTGCAAAACGGCATAAGACAGCGTTCTGAGCGATGACGAAGCGTGTTCAGGCGTGAGGATCGCCGTGCGTTGCGGCGCTTGAACGACGGCACGATCGATACGCTGCATGATATCGACCACGTTGTCGTTGGCTGTTTTACCCAGCAGCGAGAGCGGGAAACGTTGTCGCAATGCCGCGACGGAAAGATTTTCCGGATCGTCGTACAGCAAGGTGCACAAGGTCTGTATCCCCTGGCTGTGCCGCACCAGACTGGCCGCATCGTAAAGCCCTGAGTCGGCATCGATCTCCAGCCGCAGCGTTTGGTTATCGAGATCGGGACGCATGTTGAAGACCAGATCCTGCGCGCCTCCTGAGCGTAAGTTACGGATTTCACTACGCTGAGCGGGAGAGAATGAGGCTGCCGCTTCAAAGGGAATGATATTGACCACGATGTTGAACAACGGCGAGCGGCTGGCGACGCTCCTCAGACTTTTTATCTCTTCGTAACGAAACGCTTGATGTTTCTTGAGTTGCTTGAGCGCGTGTTCAATGGTTTGCGCCAACTGTCGGCATGAAGCGGTGTCCTCAATATCGAGAGTCAAAGGAACAACGTTGGTCTTGCAGGTTAGCGCCTGCCTCGACAGGGCGTCTGTTCGCGCCATCATAGGGACGCCGATCGTTTGCTGCTTCTCGCCGGTACATAGGTACAAATACGCCATCACCGCTACAAAAGTGCGCGCCAGCCAGGAAGGATGTTCGGTTTGCAGCGCAAGGCGCTCGGCAGGATAGGGCAACGACGTCACATGGCGGATGGTCTGTCCCGAGGGAATATTGGCGCAGGCTAATGTCATCGGGTCTGGCAGTGAGGCGCTGGCCGCTTGCCAAAAATGTCGGTCTGCTTGATAGGCGGCTGACTGTTTATACTCAGATTCAGCCCTGAGCAAGGCATCGATCGCCGGTACGTCTTGCGGTTGTTGTGTCTGGTCTCGGTAGGCCTGCGCCACTTGATGGATCAGCAAATAAGTGCCGTAACCATCAAGCAGCAGATGGTGGCTGCAGAAATACCACAGAAAGCGTTTCTCACCCAGCCTGATGATTTTTTGTCTGAATAACGGCGCCGCGTTCAGCGAGAAGGGGCGCTTAGCATCCGCTTCCATTAATTCGATAGCGGTGGCCATATCGTTGGCGCTCTGCGAAATATCTACCCATTCCACTGAGATATTGGCGGTGACGGAATATTGATAAGGCGTGCCGTTATTCTCATCAAACAGAACGTGCAGCGTAGGGGTTTGGCTGATGACACGATGAATAGCACGTTTCATTCTTGCGATATCGAGAGTGTGATTTATTTCGACATATTCCGCGATATTATAGCTCGATTTATCATCGCCGATCTTGGTGCCATAGTAAAATCCTGCCTGTGAATCCAGTAATTGATGTTTGCTCATTGCCTCATCCCTGACAATTATTTTTCTTTATTTTTTACAGTCATCAGTCTGCCCGTTCGGCGGGAGCGCCACACAACCGTGCGGCGTTCTACGATGGGGTGAACTCTTTTAAGGTGTTCCAAACATAAATGCGCGCTGCCTGGCTTGCAGCAAAAATCTAAAATACACAGCGTACCGCCCTCATCCCATTCTGAGTTATGGAGAAGAAACTGCGGATCGTTAATAAATCGACTCAGCGTCTCATCTTTCAGGTAGGCCCAGGTTATATACCCTATCGGGTTATCCAAATGGTCGAATAATATTTTAAATTGGTTTTGATTAATCGCTTCCTGAGTCCATAGCTGCAACGTTTTTATATGGTACAAACTGTAATTTTTATTCATCAACATACAGTTAACGGCGAAGCCCAGGCTCTCGTATTGACTGAACCTACTTTTACCCTGCTGGTTTTCTTTGATAAAACTCACGAAATATCCTCAGCGTTGTTATTGTAATACGTTGATCGCCTGGCGCTCGAAACGGTCGAGATAGGTTTGCAATTGTTCGGTGATCTCGCTGACTTCGCCGCGCCAGCCAGAAATTTCTTGAAAAATCACTTCACGGCGCATGAACGTGCGGGAACCCAACCTTCTGGTGACGGTCTGCTTCATCGCCAGTTGTAATCCGGCGGAGGTTTGAGCTGCTGATGTTTCCTGAAGGTATTGCGCGTATAACCGACGGAACGCCAGAGAAAATCTCTCCTCCGCGGTCGTACCCTGTTGTTCGGCGGGAACCCTTACGGGTGCGTCGATGAGCCGGTGCAATAGGGCAATCGCCGGATGAGCATTCCCCAGGCCAAGACCTTGTCGACGGGTAAAGACGCCGGGAGCCAAATCGAACATTTTTTGCAAGCGTTCGCCTAAGGCGAACCACTCGGCGGTGAGAGGCAGGCGTTGTAAAAATGCAGGGTCAAAACCCGCCATACCGAGATTATCCAGCAGGCAGGCTCGTTTATAGGCCATGTTGAAGGCCGCACCGATGCCTTGGTGCGCTGCCGCGAGAAATGCCGGGCCGAATTGATGCTTGGCTAAATAAAAAGCGAGATCTTGCAAGCCTCTCAGCAACAAAGGGGCGTCTTCATTGAGCTTGTTGTGTTGAATGTAGCTGCGCCCGGGCTCGCGACGTTCTGCGGGAAAAACACTGCGAACACCATGAAAGTCCAGCAGCCTACCGGCCATATCGCAATTGGAGGGTGAGGTCATCATCACCAAATGCCGGGTGCGGCAGTACGCGATCTGCGTCGCGAGACGCCGGGCAAGCTCGCAGAGTCCGTAGAATGCTTGTTCTTCCTGGGGCAATGCCAACCAGCTTGCGGCGTCAAACTCCGGGGGACGAGGCAGAAAAGCCGGTGCGGTGACAATCAGCTTTTCGACCCGCTGAATATCCGAAGGCTGCCTTTGCATCGCATCATGAGGATGATAGTAGGGTGCGCGGCAAAAATGTGCAGGGCGCACGACGGGCTCACGCACCAGCAACGCCTTACGGTTATGGGGACTTCTCGCCGATTCAGGAGAAATGGCGGCTAAGGGGCTATCGGTCACCAAGATCGCTTTATTGGGCACGGCACCGTAAGGCAGCAGTTTGGCCATGACGTTCCCCCATAATGCCTCCAATACTGCGCCGGTCATCGTCAACTCGCCATCGACATGCTTTGCCCCTTGACCGACTAACGCATTAGCCCCAATACCTTTAACCTGCCAACGCCCATCAAAGCCACAGCGTGCTCCGCCGCCGTTGCGCGAAATAGCGCCGCCGCCATAACGTTCGGCGAAAAAGACTTTTTCATCGTTTAAGCGCGGCGTACCATCATCAAAAATAGCATGGCGATTATTTTCTTCGATGAGATAGCTGGTCTCTTTTTTCAGTTCGTCTTGTTCAGCAGGGCTTAATGCATTGTGCCAGAGTAATTGAGAACCTGTCTTTTTTGCGACGAAAGGGATCAAGCTTTCGTGAAGCATGGCGAGCTTTGTCATTTTTTAATCGTTATTTTTATTGGTGCAGAGTAAGTTAAATCCCGGCCTTATTGCACAAGGAATAATAAGACTGTTTTTTTAATTTGATGAATCCGGTGTTGAAAGTGAAGACGAAGGTGAAGGGCGGCCACCGCCACTGCCATTCCAGGTTGGGCCCATAGGAACCTGTGGAATAGCAACGTTAACCGGCATGTGTGGTGCGGCTTGAATAGCTATTTCCGTCCCGACGCCCACGGCTAAGGATACGGGGGTGGGTAATTTCGCTATTGTGCTCAGGCTACCGACAATGAGCGAAGTCGGATTATAAGAATCGTTGCCGTCAGAACCGTTAATACATGACAATTCAACTTCCGTTAAGGCTCTCATTTAAACTCCTTCTTGCGAGAGGTGATAGATAAAACAAGCGAAAAAATAATCGCCATCGGCAAACCATAACTGGCCGTGGTTTTAAGGGCGGCCGTATCCAAAAGGATCGCCTGGCGCTGCAGGCAGTAGTCTAAAAATACGGCAAGGGGAAATATCAAGAACAGCATAACGATGTGGTACGTGCGCACGCCTTTTTTCTTCGCGTTTTTATAGATCGCACTGATAATGAGGATGAAAATGACAATAAGAACTATTTCCGTTATAAGATACAATTTGATTAGCTCCATTAATCAAAATTTACATCAAGTTACATTGGGTAACCTGATAAGTCAACAGGGTATTTTATGATTCCTCTTTATTTATCATAGTATTGAATTAATTAATCATAAAATGATTACCTTTTGTGACTATGTGTCGATGATGAAAAATAAAGATGTCAAAGAAGCGTTTGGCCGCGGTCGGCGAGGCGGTTAACTTCTAATCACTTGTTTTTGCTCAAACTGCCAACTGCGCCTAAGCTAGGTGATGACTCTGAGGGAGCCATTCCCCGAGACCTTATTCCGTGAACATGGAGGAGTTTCGATTTGATGCGTTTATCCACATTGGTGCTGGCGATCGGCATGGCGCTGGGCTCGCAGGCACAGGCAGCAGAAACCCAACCTCACGCCGACCATAGTGCGCTGCCCAGCGGCCAGGCGAAGGAGGCTACCGTGACCGGTGAAGCCAATCAGCACGATAAGCAAAAGACCCAAAACCCGTTCTTCTATCAAAGCCGTCTGCCGTTCCAGGCGCCGCCGTTCAACCTGATCAAGGAAAGCGACTACGCGCCGGCGATCGAGGCGGGCATCAAGCAAAAGCGGGAAGAGGTGGAGAAGATCGCCAACAACCCGGCCAAGCCCAACTTCAAGAATACCTTCGTGGCGCTGGAGCAGGCCGGTTCGCTGCTGACGCGGGTGATGAACGTGTTCGGCGCCATGACCTCGGCCAACACCAGCGATGCGCTGCAGAAGCTGGATGAAGAAACCTCGCCGATGCTGGCGGCACTGAACGACGACATCATGCTCAACGGCAAGTTGTTCGCGCGCATCAAGGCCATCTATCAGGATCGCGATGCGCTGAAGCTGGATCCGGAATCGCGCCGGCTGGTGGAAGTGACCTACAAGAACTTCGAGCTGGCGGGCGCCAACCTGTCGGACGCCGACAAGGCCAAGCTGAAGACGCTGAACCAGGAAGCGGCGACGCTGAGCACCCAGTTCACCAACAAACTGCTGGCGGCGAGCAAAAACGGCGCGCTGGCGATAACTGACCAGGCGAAACTGGACGGTCTGTCCGAAGGTGAGCTGGCCGCGGCAGCGCAGGCGGCCGCCGAGCGCAAGCTGGAGAAACAGTGGCTGTTGGTGCTGCAGAACACCACCCAGCAGCCGCTGCTGCAGAGCCTGAAAGATCGCGACACCCGCCAAGCGCTGTTCGACGCCTCCTGGACGCGCGCGGAGAAGGGCGACGGCAACGATACCCGCCAGGCCCTTTCCCGTCTGGCCAAGGTACGCGCCGAGCAGGCCAAGCTGTTGGGCTACCCGAACTACGCCGCCTGGAAGCTGCAAAACCAGATGGCCAAGACGCCGGATGCCGCCTTGAGCTTTATGCGCAACATCGTGCCGGCGGCCACCGCGCGCGCCGAGCGTGAAGCCAAAGACATTCAGGCGGTGATCGATCAGCAGAAAGGCGACTTCAAGGTGCAGGCCTGGGACTGGCAGTTCTACGCCGAACAGGTGCGCAAGGCCAAGTACGATCTGGACGAATCGCAGATCAAACCTTACTTCGAGCTGAACAACGTGCTGAACAACGGCGTGTTTTACGCCGCCAACCTGCTGTACGGCATCAGTTTCAAAGAACGCAAGGACATTCCGGTCTACCAGCCGGACGTTAAGGTGTATGAAGTGTTCGACAAGGACGGCAAATCGCTGGCGCTGTTCTACACCGACTACTTCAAGCGCGACAACAAGGGCGGCGGCGCCTGGATGAGCAACTTCGTCGATCAGTCGAAGCTCAACGGCACCAAGCCGGTGATCTACAACGTCGCCAACTTCACCAAACCGGCGCCGGGGCAGCCGGCGCTGCTGTCGTATGACGACGTGATCACCATGTTCCACGAGTTCGGCCACGCGCTGCACGGTATGTTCGCCGATCAGGAATACCCGAGCCTGTCGGGTACCAACACCGCGCGCGATTTCGTCGAGTTCCCGTCGCAGTTCAACGAGCACTGGGTCAGCGATCCGAAAGTGTTCAGCCACTTCGCCAAGCATTATCAGACCGGCGAGGCGATGCCGCAGGAACTGGTCGACAAGATCAAGAAGGCCGACAAGTTCAACAAGGGCTACAGCATGACCGAGCTGCTGTCCGCCGCGCTGCTGGACATGCACTGGCACATGCTGACCGCCGACCAGCCGCAGCAAGACGTGGACAAGTTCGAGGCCGAATCGTTGCAAAAAGACAAGGTCGATCTCAGCTACGTGCCGCCGCGCTACCGTTCCAGCTATTTCCAGCACATCTGGGGTAACGGCTACGCCGCGGGCTATTACGCCTATCTGTGGACGGAAATGCTGGCGGACGACGCCTTCCAGTGGTTCACCGAGCACGGTGGCCTGACCGCCGAAAACGGCCAGCGCTTCCGCGACATGATCCTGTCGCGCGGCAACAGCCAGGATCTGGAGAAGCTGTACATCGACTGGCGCGGCAAAGAGCCGAGCATCGAACCGATGCTGATCAACCGCGGGCTGAAGGACGAGTAACCGCGAGTGTGTTCATGCAGAGTAAAAGGCGCAGGAGATTGCGCCTTTTTACTTGGCGATCTTGATTGAAACATGAAAGGAACATGGATATGCAGGAGCTACTGAAAATTGGAAATTGGATTTTATCAACGTTCCAAAGTGGGACTTTAAATGTCATGGCATTAGGCGCCATCTTTCTTATTTTTAGATGGCTTTTCCGTGATATTTCCTCAATAAAACTCTTTGGTTTAATGTCAGATCGTTATCGTAAAAGGCTGGTTGCTGAGAAGAAAAACGGCATTGCGGAAAAAGAGCATGCGGAGATTGTTGATTTTGAAATAAAGCGCACGTCAATTAAAAAAATCATTGGAATCAGTAATTCACACATACAGAATGAAATGATTAAAATTATCATGAACTCCCATGAGTTACTGGGCCCCAAGTACTTCAGTAAATTTAATTTTTTCATGTCATTGAAGAGTGGGAAGGTCTTTGTCGATGAGGGGAAAATAAAAAGAAGATATAAAGATGCATTCTGGATGATGCTGTTTTCGTTTTCTTTCTTGATAGCTTCCTTTGTTAACCTCAGAAGCGATCCTCTTTTTGGATTCGCGCTTTTTGTTCTCTGGGGGGTATTTCTGTTGATATCAATCGCTGCATTCCCCCCATCTTGCGGGCTTAGAAAGAAAGCTCAAGAACACATAGACGCCTATTATTCAGATTCTGGGCGGTAATGTCGGAGCGCAAAATATTGCGCCCCCATCATTAATTCAGCGGTTCACCACCTTGGCCGGCAGGGCCACCACCAGCAGCGAGCTGAGCAGCAGGCAGCCGGCGAAGGCCCAGAGCGCGCCACCGCTCTTGCCGGTCAGATCCAGCGCCAGCCCCATCAGCGAATTGCTTACCAGCCCGGCGATGTTGGCCAGAGAACAGGCCAGCGCGAAGCCGGTCGCCGCCGCCGTGCCGCGCAGGAAGGTGGCCGGCAGGCTGAAGAACACCGGCACTGCGCCGATGATTGCCGCCTGGGCGATGGAGAACAGCAGCACCGTGGCCAGCGCATTGTGGGTGAAGAAGGTGCTGCCGGCCATCGCCAGCGCGCCGATGATAAACGGCACGATGATATGCCAGCGCCGTTCTCGCAGCCGGTCGGAACTGCTGCCGATCAGCAGCATGCCGAGCAGGGCGGCGACGCTGGGGATCGCCGTCAGGTAACCGATGGTGGTGATGTCGGTAACGCCGGCGGTTTTGATGAAGGTCGGCATCCAAAAGCCCATGGCGTAGGCGCTGAGCAGAATAGCGAAGTCGATGCCGCCGAGCATCCACACCTTCAGGTTGAAGAAGCCGTCGCGGAAGCTGTGCTTGCCGTGATCGGCCTCGGCGTCGTCGCGCGCCAGATCGTCGGCGATGCGTTGTTTCTCCTCGGGCGTCAGCCACTTGGCCTGTTGATAAGTGTTAGGCAACAGCCAGAAGGTCAACACGCCCAACAGCACGCTGGGAATGCCCTCCAGCAAAAACAGCCACTGCCACCCGTGCAGCCCGTGGCGCATGTCGAAATGGCCCATGATCCAGCCGGAGAGCGGCCCGCCGATCACGCTGGAGAGCGGCAGGCCGATCATGAACAGCGCGATGATGCGGCCGCGGCGATAGGTCGGGAACCACAGCGTCAGGTAAAAGAGCACGCCGGGCAGAAAACCGGCCTCCGCCACGCCGAGCAAAAAGCGAATGACGTAGAATTGGGTCGGCGTGGTGACGAACATGGTGGCGGTGGACAGCAGCCCCCAGGTGATCATGATGCGGGCGATCCACATCTTGGCGCCGACGCGCTGCAGGATCAGGTTGCTCGGCACCTCGAACAGAATATAGCCGACGAAGAACAGCCCGGCGCCCAGACCAAAGGCCGCTTCGCTCAGCTGCAGCGCGTCGGCCATCTGCAGCTTGGCCAGCCCGACGTTGATGCGATCGAGGTAGGCCGCCAGGTAACACAGGCAAAGAAACGGGATCAGTTTCCAGGTGATTTTGCGGTACAGCAGCAGCGATTCTGCGTCCGCTTTCCCCGCCAGCGGGGTGTCGACAATGGCCATGATGTTGTCTCCAGGTGGTGCGTGTTGGCCTCCGCAGGAGGCGCCTGTTGTGTTTGCGTTGCATGGGCGCCGCCCTGTTTCGGGCGGTCGCGTGAGGCGCTGTCTGCGCCTTCGTTATTGTCGTTGCAGGTGAATCGTTGACTCATAACCGGTTCAGGTAGTCGAGCGCCTCCCGTTTGTGCACCACGTCGCCGTATTTGCTGTCGATGTCGAACAGGTTAGCTTCGTGCGGGCCGGGGTGACGATCGCCGACGCACTCGCGCACCACCATGGCGCGGAAGCCGTGCTGCACCGCGTCCACCGCGCTGGCGCGGATGCAGCCGCTGGTGGAGCAGCCGATCATCAGCAGCGTGTCGATCCCTTGCGCCACCAGCAGCGGCGCCAGCGCGGTGCCGAAGAAGGCGCTGGCGTATTGCTTGCTCAGCACCACCTCATCGGCCAGCGGCGCCACCGGCGGGCAGAACGCCGCCAGCGGGTTGCCCGCCACCATGTCTTTCATCACCGGCGCTTTCTTCACCCACAGGCCGCCATCGGCAAAATGGCCTGCATGATAGCGGATATGGGTGTGGATCACCGGAATTCCCGTGCGGCGCGCGCAGGCCAGCAGCTCGCGGCTTTCCTCGACCGCGCTCACCACGCCCGGCGCGAACAGCGGCGCGCCTTCGGTGGTGTAGGCCTGCATAAAATCGATCGCCAGCAGCGCCGGGCGCCGGCCGAAGCCGATACGCTGGCCCCAGACGCCGCGATAGTTGTCGCTGAGGGTGTCGTTCATTCTGCCTCCTCAATAGGCGCCGGACAGCAGGGCGCCGGCGCCGGGGACGATCGGTTCCAGCTCCAGCGCGGTCAGCATCGCGTAAGTGGTGGCGATGGCGGCGGTGATCACCGGTTTGCCGGTTTGGGCCTCTACCGTTGGGACGGCCGGCAGCGAAGGCATCTGCACGCAGGCGGACAGCACGATAGCATCGACCTCGCGTAAATCCATCTCGGCGACGATCCCCGGCAGCCTGGCCGGATCGTGCCGGCCGACCTCGAGGTTGTCCGGGATCTCCAGCGCGCGCCACACCTTGACCTCGATGCCTTCGTGCTGGATGTAGTCCACCACCAGCTGGGTCAGCGGTTTCATGTAGGGTGCCACCAGCGCGATGCGTTTGGCGCCGATCACCTTCAGGCCGTTGACCAGCGCGCCGGCGCTGCTGATAACCGGCGCGGCGGCCTGATTGTCTTTCGTCACCTGCGCCAGCCGGGCCTGCGATTCGCGGTGATAGCCCAGCCCCATCGCCATGATGGCCACCAGGCAGGCGTAGCCGAGCACGTCGACCCGCGCGTCGGACAGCTCCAGCGCGCAGCGATCGGACTCGGCGTCCATCGCCGCCAATTCTTCTTTATTGACGTGTTTCATGCGCATGCGGCTGGAGTGAAAGGTGAAACGCTCCGGGCGTATCAGCTGGCGCGCGCCCAGCATCGCCGGGATCTCGGTTTCCATCGTGGTGTTGGAGCTGGGCACGATCTGGCCGATGCGGTAGTGGTTGCTCATGTCGGTGTTCCTCAGTTAATCCAGAAAATCGCCCAGGGCGCGGAAGAAGCCGTCGAAATCGTCCCACGGGATCATGTGTCCGGCGTTCTCGACCTCGACGATGGCGATCTCCGGCTGTAGCGCGCGGATCTCTGCCCGGTCTTCGGGCTGAATGACGCCGCCTTTGCCCGCGGCCATCAGCAGCGTCGGCATGGTCAGCAGCGGGTAGTCACGGTGGCTGTCCACCTGATGAAAATCGTCGTAGGCGCGTTGGATCGCCGGCTCGTAGCAGGTGTGCAGCCACTCGGCGCGCAGCCGGCGCTGCTCTTCGCTCCAGGTTGGGCAAAAGGCGCGCATCTGCTCGGCGCTCATGCCCGGCAGCGACTGCCGGATGGAGTCGGCGTACCACGGCCATTGGCCGGGATAGGCGCGGCGGCCGGGGCCGGAAACCGGCGGATCGACCAGCACCAGCCGCCGCACGCCGGCGGGCTGCAGAGCGGCGGCGCGCAGGGCGAAGCGGGCGCCCATCGAATGGCCGAGCAGGGCGTAACTGCCCAGGTTCAGCGCAGCGGCGAAGGCGTTGACGTCCTGTGCGCAGGTCTCTGCGTCATAAGCCAGTTCCGGGCCGCTGGACGACAGACCGCGGCCGCGCACGTCGAGCACGTAGACGTCGTATTTTTCCCCCAGCCGCTCGGCGACGAAGCCCCAGGTGATCGCCGGGCTGGTGATGCCGGGGACCAGGATCAGCGCCGGGCCGTGGCCGCCGTAGCGCAGATAGTGTTGGCGAATGTCGTTGGCGTGAACGTGGGCGCCGTAGAGGAAGGTGCTCATGCGGCGTTCTCCGATTTCAGCGCTTGCGCGTACAGGTCGTAGCCGTAGACCCAGGCCGGATCTTCCTGGGTGCGCAGGAAGGTGTTGGCGTTGGACACCGCCTGCACCCGGGAGGCGCGCTCCTTGCGGTTGGCTTCATACAGCTGGAAGGCGGTGCGGTAGTCGCCGAGGCCGGTTTCCTGCAGGCAGCGGGTCAGCATGGCGGCGTCTTCGATCGCCATCGCCGCGCCCTGCGCCATGTGCGGTTTCATCGGGTGGCAGGCGTCGCCAAGCAGCACCAGACGGCCTTCGCTCCACAGCGGCAGCGGTTTGCGGTTCAGCAATGGCCATTTGGTGACCTGTTCGCTGGATTCGATCAGCGCCTGCACGATCGGGTGGTAGCCGGCGAAGGTCTCGAACATTTCTTCGCGGCTGCTGTCGATGAAGCTGCCCTGGAAATCCCAGGCCGGGTGCGGCACGCCGCTGACGTAGTAATACTCGTCGCGCCGTTGGGTGGTGTAGTAGACCATCAGATGGCGATCCGCCGACCACCACTTCACGCAGTCTTCGAACGTCAGGTTGTATTTCGCCAGCTTCTCGCCGCGGATCAGCGCGCGGTGGGCCACCCAGCCGCTGTAGGTCGGCGCTTCAGCGCCCAGCAGGTGCTCACGAATGCGCGAATTGATGCCGTCTGCGCCGATCACGATGTCGGCGTGGGCCGAGGTGCCGTCGACGAAGTTCAGCACCACCTCGTCACCGCGATCTTCAATTTTGCTCAGGCATTTGCCGAAGTGCAGGGTGCCGGGCTGCAGCGCGGAGAGCTGCAACGCCTGCAAATCGCCGCGGTGCACCGTCACATAGGCGGCGCCGTACTCCCGGCGGGCGAAGGCGCCCAGTTCGATGCGCGACAGGTAGTCGCCGCTTTCGGCGTCGCGGCTGAACCAGAAATCGGGATGAGACGCCATCTGCTCCAACCGCTGCTCAATACCGAGACGGCGGAAAATCTTCAGTACGTTCGGCCCCATGTGAATGCCGGCGCCAAGGCGTGAGAACGCCGGGCTCTGTTCATACAGATCGACGGTAAAGCCGGCTTTTTGCAGCAGCCCGGCGGCGGCGGCGCCCCCCAGCCCGGCGCCGACGACGGCGATGCGTGGTTGTTTGCTCATCATGTTTCCCCTGTCTGTTGGCTTTTTTCAGCGTAGGCCCAACGCGTGGCTGGACGATCGATTTATAGTGTATGCACTAGATAACGCAAAGTTGCAAAAGTGTTAAATCAGATCTTGCTCACGCTAATTGACGGCGTATTACTGTTAAACTCATGTTAATCACAGGATTGATGCGGGATGAAATAGGACTTTCTTATGGTGGATATTCGCAGCTTGCTTTCCTTTGCTTTTTTGACTTAGATAAAATGAGTGTGTTCACTTTAAATTGTTTGAAAAAACACCGCCGCCTTGCGGGCGTCGGTCACCCTTGACGAGACAGGAGACAGGCCATGGCGGTCAATGAAACCCAGTTGGTACAGCTGTTCGAGCAGGTGCTTACGCTGTCGAAGGTCGATGCTTCGCAGAGCGTGGCGATTTTGAAAAGCCATTATTCCGATGCGCGCACGGTGCGCGCCGCGACCGACGCAGCGCTGAGGCTGGGCGCCAAGGTGTATGCCGTCGAACTGCCGGCGTTCAACCATCCGCGAGCGATGGGCAACGACATGACCGCCTATTGCGGCGATACCGCGCTGACCGGCAATCTGGCGGCGCAGCGTGCGCTGGAGGCCGCCGACCTGATCGTCGATACCATGATGCTGCTGCATTCGCCGGAGCAGGAACAGATCCTGAAAACTGGCACCCGCATCCTGCTGGCGGTGGAGCCGCCGGAGGTGCTGGCGCGCATGTTGCCCAACGCGGAGGACAAGGCGCGGGTGCTGGCCGCCGCCGCCGTGCTGGAGCAGGCGAAGCTGATGCAGGTGACCTCCGCCGCCGGCAGCGATTTCCGCGCGCCGCTGGGGCAATACCCGACGGTGACCGAGTACGGCTATGCCGATGAACCGGGGCGCTGGGATCACTGGCCGAGCGGTTTCCTGTTCACCTGGCCGAATGAGGAGCAGGCGGAAGGGGTGCTGGTGCTGGAGGTCGGCGATATCTTGCTGCCGTTCAAAAGCTATGCGCGTGAACGCATCACGCTGGAGATCGAACAAGGGTTCGTTACTCGCATTCACGGCGGCTTCGAGGCGGAATACCTGCGCGAATACATGAAATACTTCGACGATCCGGAGGTGTACGGCATCTCGCACATCGGCTGGGGCCTGCAGCCGCGCGCCCAGTGGACGGCGATGGGTCTGCACGACAAGAACGACGGCATGTGCATGGACGCGCGCGCGTTCTACGGCAACTTCCTGTTCTCCACCGGGCCGAACACCGAAGTGGGCGGCACGCGCAAAACGCCTTGCCATATGGACATCGCGCTGCGCCGCTGCGACATCCGCCTCGACGGGCAAACGGTGGTGGCGGACGGGGAAGTGGTGGCGCCGGAGGCCTCGCGCGTGCGCCGGGCGTAATCGTTGCTGCCAACGGCGGGGGTTTGTACTATTCTCGTGGATTCCATAGATGGTGAGAGTAACGCAATGACGCCCCCCGAATACCCGTCAGCCGTGAGCGGCCAACCCGAAAATTATCATTTTACCGAGCAAGTCGGGCACCTGCTGCGCAAGGTTTATCAGCGCCACCTGGCGATTTTCCAGCAAAACGTCGGCGATTCGCAGCTGACGGCGGTGCAGTTCATCACCCTGTGCGCGGTGCGCGATATGGGGCCGAGCTCGCTGACCGAGCTGGTGCAGGTGACGGCGGTGGATCAGGCCACCATACGCGGTATCGTCGAACGGCTGAAGGCGCGCGATCTGATCACGGTGACGCCGGATCCGATCGATCGGCGCAAGGTGGTGGTCGGCCTGACCGACGCCGGCGCCGTGCTGCTGACGGAAACGGTGCCGCAGGCGGCGAAAATCACAGAGCTGACGTTCGGAACGCTCAACCCGGCCGAACGGATAGCGCTGATATTCCTGCTGAATAAAATGCTGGAAGATCCGCCCACCGGCTGATTCGCCCGCGCAACGTCGGTTGCCTGGTGGTCGGCGGCGAGAGGCCAGCCCATAAGATCATCACGTGCAGGCGGAGACGCGAACAATGGCGATATCTGAAGTGCAATCGCTCAGGGATGGCGCGAAAACCACGCTGACGGAGCATCCGCTGATGCTGTCGGTGAACGGCGAACAGCTTCATGCGCAGGTGATGGCGGATACGCCGCTCTTGCTGGTACTGCGCAACGATCTGGCGCTCAACGGCCCGAAGTACGGCTGCGGCCTGGGCGAATGCGGTGCGTGTACCGTGTTGATCGACGGCGTGGCGGCGCGCTCCTGCGTGATCCCGGCGCTCGGCGTGTCCGGCCGGGCGATCGTGACCCTGGAAGGCCTTGGCGATCGCCAGCGCCCGCACCCGGTGCAGCGTGCCTTTATCGAAGAGCAGGCGGCGCAATGCGGCTACTGTCTCAATGGCATGATCATGACCACCAAAGCCCTGTTGGATCGTAATCCCGCCCCGAGCGAGGCGGAGATCCGTCAGGCGCTGTCCGGCAACCTGTGCCGCTGCGGCACCCATCTCGAAATCCTGCGTGCGGTTCAGCGCGCCATCATTCTCTGCCGCGATGAGGACGCCCACGCCCATGACTGATTCCCGTGCCCCATCGCCGAGCCAGGCCGACTTGCTGCAGCGCGACGGCGTGCTGCTGATCGTCGACAGCGTGCAACCGCCGCCGGGGCTGGTGCCCAAAGGGCAAACGCCGGTGCTGAAGCCCAAAGAGCAGGGGCTGTTTATCGCCCTGTGCGGCAGCGGCGAAATCTATGCCTTTAACGGCCATGTCGATCTTGGCACCGGCGTGCGCACCGCGCTCGGGCAGATCGTCGCCGAAGAGTTGTACCTGCGCATGGATCAGGTGCAAATGGTGTTGGGCGATACCGAACGCGCGCCGAATCAGGGCGCCACCATCGCCAGCGCCACGCTGCAGATCTCCGCCGTGCCGCTGCGCAACGCCGCCGCCGAAGCGCGCCGTTGGCTGTTGCGCCAGGCGGCGCAGCGCTTCGATGCGCCGGTGGAACAGCTGACGCTGGAGGAGGGCGTGATCCGCAGCCCGCAGGGGCAGGCGCTCAGCTACGCCGAGCTGGTGGCCGGCGGTCATGTCGAGCTGTCGATTTCCGGCGACGCGCCGCTGAAACCGCAGGCGGAGTATCGCCTGGTGGGCACCAGCGCCGCGCGCGTCGATATTCCGGCCAAGGCGACCGGCGAAACCACCTACGTACACGATATGCGCCTGCCGAACATGCTGCACGGCAGGGTGGTGCGGCCGCCCTATGCCGGGTACGACAGCGGCGAATTTGTCGGCACCAGCCTGTTGGCGGTGGATGAAACTTCGATCGCGCATATTCCCGGCATCGTCAAACTGGTGGTGATCGGCGATTTCATCGGCATCGTCGCCGAGCGCGAAGAGCAGGCGATCAAGGCGGCGCAGGCGCTGCAGGTCAGCTGGAAAGACTGGCGCCGCAATTTGCCGCAGATGACCGACGTGGCGCAGGCGCTGCGCGACAATCCGCACTCGACCCGGGTGGTGCACGATACCGGCGATGTGGACGCGGCGCTGGCGGCGGCCGACAGGCGTTTCACCCGCAGCTACCTGTGGCCGTATCAGCTGCATGCCTCGATTGGCCCTTCCTGCGCGCTGGCGGATTACCGGCCGGAGCGCCTGCAGGTCTGGTCAGGCAGCCAGAACCCGCACCTGCTGCGCGCCGATCTGGCCTGGCTGCTGGAATACCCGGAAGCGCAGATCGAGATCGTTCGCATGGAGGCGGCCGGTTGCTATGGCCGCAATTGCGCCGATGACGTCTGCGCCGACGCGGCGCTGCTGTCGCGCGCGGTGGGCAGGCCGGTGCGGGTGCAGCTGACCCGCGAACAAGAACATGTGTGGGAACCGAAGGGCACGGCGCAGCTGATGGAGGTGGACGGCGGGCTGGACGCCGCCGGGCACCCGGTCGCCTATGACTTTCGCACCTATTACCCTTCCAACGGCGCGCCGACGCTGGCGCTGCTGCTGACCGGCCGGGTCGAACCGCTGCCGGTGGCCTATGAAATGGGCGACCGCACTTCGGTGCCGCCTTATGCGTATCCGGCGCTGCGCGTCAGCATCGAGGACATGGCGCCGATCGTGCGCGCCTCCTGGATGCGCGGCGTTTCCGCCTTGCCGAACACCTTCGCCCACGAATCTTATATCGATGAGCTGGCCCACGCCGCCGGCGTCGACCCGCTGGAATATCGGCTGCGCTATATCCATGACGAACGCGCCAGTGAACTGATGCGCAGCACCGCAGAACGCGCCGGCTGGACGCCGCACACCGAACCGATGCAGACCCCGGCGGAAGACGGCGTGCTGCGCGGGCGCGGCTTTGCCTATGCCCGTTACATCCACAGCAAGTTTCCCGGCTTTGGCGCGGCCTGGGCCGCCTGGGTGGCCGACGTGGCGATCGACAAAGCCAGCGGCGAAGTGGCGGTGACGCGCATCGTGGTCGGCCACGACGCGGGCATGATGGTCAATCCGGACGGCGTGCGCCACCAAATTCATGGCAACGTATTGCAATCGACCAGCCGGGTGTTGAAAGAGCGCGTGACCTTTGAGGAATCGACGGTCTCCGCCAAAGAATGGGGGGCTTACCCGATCCTGACCTTCCCGGAGGTGCCGGAGGTGGACGTGGTCATGATGCCGCGCCCTTACGATCCGCCGCTGGGCGCCGGGGAGTCGGCGTCGGTGCCCAGCGCGGCGGCCATCGCCAACGCGGTGTTCGACGCCACCGGCATTCGTTTTCGCGAGCTGCCGATCACCTCGGACAAGCTGCGTGAAGCGCTGAACGGGCCGGATGCCGAGCGGCAGGCCGCGCCGCTCAAGAAAAAGAAGCGCGGCAAATGGTGGTTCGGCGGCGCGGCGGGGCTGTTCGGCGCGGTGCTGGGCATCGCCGGCAGCGCCTTGCCATGGCGGACGGAGATCGCGCCGGTGGCGACGCCTGGCGCCGGCACCTGGTCGGCCGCCACGCTGGAGCGCGGCCGTCAGTTGGCCGCCGCCGGAGACTGCGCGGTTTGCCATACCGCGTCGGAAGGGGCGACCAACGCCGGTGGGTTGGCGATGGCGACGCCGTTCGGCACGCTCTACAGCACCAACATTACCCCGGATGTGGCAACCGGCATCGGCAACTGGTCATTTACCGCGTTCGATCGGGCGATGCGTCAGGGCATCGCCCGCGACGGCCGCCATCTGTATCCGGCATTTCCTTACACCGCCTTCAGTAAAATGACCGACGGCGACATGCAGGCGCTGTACGCTTATCTGATGTCGCAACCGGCGGTGCGCCAGAGCAATCCGGCCAATCAGATGCGTTTCCCGTTTAACCTGCGGCCGCTGATGGCCGGCTGGAACGCGCTGTTCCTGCGCCAGGGGGAATATCAACCCGATCCGCAACAAAGCGCGCAGTGGAACCGCGGCGCCTATCTGGTCAACGGCCTTGGTCACTGTGCCGCCTGCCATTCGCCGCGCAATCTGCTGGGGGCGGAAAAGGGCGGCGCGGCTTTCCTGGCGGGGGGGATGGTGGACGGGTGGGAAGCGCCGGCGCTGAATCAATTGGCCAATGCGGACAAGCCCTGGACCGAGGAACAGCTGTTTCAGTACTTCCGCAGCGGGCATTCCGCCGAGCACGGCGTGGCGGCCGGGCCGATGGGGCCGGTGGTCAGCGAACTGGCGACGTTGCCGCAGAGCGATCTGCGGGCGATGGCCAATTATGTGATGTCGCTGAGCACCAAGGCGACGCTGAATGTGGAACCGCAGGCGCAGTTGGCGGCCCGCGCGTTGCCTGCGGGTCAGCTGGCGGGCGAGCGGTTGTTCCAGGGCGCTTGCCAGGCCTGCCACAGCGCCGCCGTCGGCGGGCCGCAGCTGTTCGGCGTCAGCCCGGATCTGGCCAATAACACCAATATCTTCAGCGATCGCCCCGATAATCTGATCAAGGTGATCCTGCAAGGGATCCCCAAGCCGGCCACCGCCGAATTGGGCTTTATGCCGGGCTTTAAGGACAGCTTTTCCGATCGGCAGGTGACGGCGCTGGTGAATTATCTGCGCCAACGCTATGCCGGCGACAAACCGGCCTGGCGCGACGTGGAGGCTCAGGTGGCGCGGTTGCGCGCAGAGCCTGGCACGCACTGAGCCGCCTCAGGCATGGCGCAGGAACGCTACCAGCCGCTGCGCCGGCAGCGGCAGCTGCGCCTGCTCACGTACCACGATCGATAAACGCCGGGTCGCCCACTCGTCCGTCAGCGGCAGGGCGGCGTGTCGAATTTCCGGATGGCGTTGGGCGCTCTCTTCCGGCACCACCGCCAGCCCGGCGCCGCGCAGCACCATGCGGCAGATGGCGTCGAAATTAGCCGCACGCGCCCGCAGCCGCATCGGGCCGCCGCTGCGTATCGCCAGCTGTTCCAGATGCTGTTGCAGCGCACTCTCTTCCGGCAGGCCGATGAAATCAAAAGGCAGGGCGTCCGCAAAGCTGAGCGAGCGGCGGCCGCTGAGCGCATGCCCCGGCGGCAGCGCCAGCACCAGACGATCCTGGCGAAAAGGGTAGCTTGCCAGCCCACGCAGATCGGCGTGGTCCGCCACGATGCCGATATCCGCCGCCCGTTCGGCGATCGCCAGCGCGATGGCCGGGCTGGGCAGCTCCTCCAGCGCGATGTCGGTGTGCGGGTGCAGCACCAGAAAATCCGCCAACAGCTCCGGCAGAAAAGCGTCGGCGGCGACGGTATTGGCGACGATGCGCAGCTGGCTGCGCTGGCCCGGCGCGAACTCGGCCATATCACCCCGCAGCCGGTCGCGCTGTTGCAGCAGCACGCGCGCGTGTTGCAACAGGCGCTCACCCGCGGGCGTCGCCTGGACGCCGCGCGGATTGCGCGTCAACAGCGCCACGCCGGCCTGTTGTTCCAGCCCGCGCATGCGGGCGCTGGCGGCGGCCAGCGACAGCCCGACGCGCTCGCCGCCGGCGGTGATGCTGCCGGTTTCGAGCACCGCCACCAACAGCCGCAGATCGATAAAGTCAAAATGCATGCGTTCTTCCTCTGTCTTTGCCGCAGGCAGGCTCTGCCATTGCCGCATTGTGCTGCGGCGCGGCGCTGGCCACAATCGAGCCGTTGATTCGCCATAAGGATAGACGCATGTCGCTGACGTTACTCGAGATTATCGCCCTGACGGGCATTTTTACGCTGGCCGGCACGGTCAAAGGGGCGATCGGTCTGGGGTTGCCGACGGTCTCGATGGGGCTGCTCAGCCTGATGATGCCGCCGGGGCAGGCCGCCGCGCTGCTGCTGTTACCCTCGTTGATCACCAATCTGTGGCAGTTGCTGTGCGGGCCGAGGTTGGGGGCGCTGTGCCGTCGACTCTGGCCGATGATGCTGTGCGTCACGCTGGGCACGTTGCTGAGCGCCGGCGCGCTCACCGCCACCGACGGCCGCCTGGCGCCGCTGGCGCTGGGCGTTTGCCTGATCGGCTATGCGCTGTTGGGATTCACCCGTTTCGATTGGCGTGTTTCCGCCACGGCAGAGCCTTGGCTGGGGCCGCTGTGCGGCCTGGTGACCGGCGTGCTGACCGGCGCCACCGGCGTATTCGTCATACCGGCGGTGCCCTATCTGAACGCATTGGGCCTGGCGCGTGACGATCTGGTGCAGGCGCTGGGGCTGTCGTTCACCGTCTCGACGCTGGCGCTGGCCGCCGGATTAGCCTGGCATCAGGCGCTGCCCGCTACGCTGCTCGGCGGTTCGCTGTTGGCGCTGTTGCCGGCGCTTGCCGGCATGTGGCTGGGGGAGAGGGTGCGTCGTCATTGTCGCCCGCAGCTGTTCCGCCGCCTCTTCTTTATTGGGTTATTAATCTTGGGCGTTGAGATTATTTGGCGATTCAATTAATTGAATCGATAGCATCTGCGTGTAATTAGGTTCGGTATATTATTCTGGATTTTATTCCAATATGATTATTTTCAGCAGTGAGAATACACCTTCAGTCATTCTTGTCAAAAAATAGCCCTTATGACAGCGGTTCCTGCGCCAGTGGTTTCTGGGGAATGGCAGTTCTACAGGAAATGGTTATGGCGGCAATGGCACTGGACCGAGAGAGGCCAGAGAATCCAGAACCAAACGCTAATTAACAGCTGCAATCCCAGCACAGAAGTAAAATTCTGTGCTTTTATGGGGTATATGATGAATAAATATGTTGTTTTTATAAAGAGCGATGAATCAAGGGTGCAGAGAAAGGAAGTGGTTACACGAGAAATAATTAAAGATATGAAGCAGAAAGGGTTCAGAAAGCATCATATTGAAGTAGAAGCTGAGAACGAAAATGATGCCATTAACCAACTAAATAAGAACAGCAATGACTATTTGGACTCATTGAGAAATTTTTCCGGTGATTTATTGTTTTGCTCTGTTTGCGTCATTGTTATGGTCATGGTTTATTTATTCAATTGAGCCATAATCCAGTTTTGAATCATTCATTTTTTTATACTATCCGATTGCCCGCTAAAACCCCAATAAGGCTCAGGCCTGCGGGCCGCCCAAAATGGTCTCCCACATGCCGGCGAGAATGCGTTTGCCGATTTCGCTCTTCAGTCTTCATACCCGCCGTGGGTGATAGCCATGTCTTTGCCGTGCGCCACGTCGCAGCGTTTGCGTGCTTTCAGCACCAGATCTTGATAACGCAGCAGGGTGTCTTCGATGCCCTGCGAGTGGGTCTGAACGGCGATGGGGCAAGGCGATTTTTGCTGCCCGCTTCCGCTTTCAATTTACGGCGCGGCGCATTGCGCGATATTCTGGTTTTCTGATGGGCTAACGGCGGATGAGGGAACCATGATTGACAGCCAGGTGTTTGAACAACAAAGCCTCGACAATCTGCTGAGCTATTGGCGGCGCCATCGCCGCCTGCCGGGCGCGCGCTATCCGGCCGGGCCGACAGACAGCCTGTGTGACGTGCCGGGCGTCAGCGTCGGGCATCACACCTTGGCCGACGGCGAATGCCAGACCGGCGTCACCGCCATCGTGCCGCCGGGCGATCTGTTCAACCAACCGTTGCCGTGCGGCAGCGCGGTGCTCAATGGCTTCGCCAAGCCGCTGGGATTGGTGCAATTGAATGAGCTGGGGGAGTTGCAAACGCCGATCCTGCTGAGCAACACCTTCGCCGTCGGCACGCTATTCAACGCCATGGTGCGGCGCAGCTGCTTGCGCTACCCGCAGATCGGCCGCGGCAGCGCCACCATCAACCCGCTGGTGCTGGAGTGCAACGACGGCTACCTCAACGATATTCAGGCGATGGCGGTGCGTGAGGAGCACGTCTTCAGCGCGCTGGATAACCATTCCACCCGCTTTGCGCGCGGCAGCGTCGGCGCCGGGCGCGGCATGAGCAGCTTCGGCCTGAAGGGCGGCATCGGCACCGCCTCGCGTTATTGCCCGGGGCTTGGCACCACGCTCGGCGTGCTGGTGCTGGCCAACTTCGGTACCCTCGACTCGTTGACGCTGAGCGGCGTGCGCGTTGGCCCGGCGCTAGGCAAGCTGTTGGCGGATCCACCGCCACAGGTGGACGCCGGTTCGGTCATCATCATCATCGCCTGCGATCGGGCGCTGGACAGCCGGCAGCTGAACCGCATCGCCCGCCGAGCGGGCGCGGGTCTGGGGCGGGTGGGCAGCCATTGGGGGCACGGCTCCGGCGACATCGCGCTGGCGTTCTCCACCCGGTTGCTGGGGGCCACGCTGCCGGACGAACGGCTGGAGCCGCTGTTTGCGGCGGCCGCGGATGCCACCGAATACGCAGTATTGGATGCGTTGCTGAGCGCCGAGGGCGTCAGCGGTTTCCAGCAGCACGCGCGTATGGCGTTGGGCCCGCTGCTCGATCGGCTGGCGGCAAATTGAATAACGGGAGTGTGATGTGAAAGTCTTTATCTCTGCGGATATTGAGGGTATTGCCGGCGTGATGCGGCCGGAGCAGTGCAACCCGGCCCACGCCGACTATGCGGCGGCGCGCGAGCTGATGGAGCAGGAAGTCAACGCCGCCATCGACGGCGCTTTTGCCGGCGGCGCTACCGAGGTGACGGTGGCCGACAGCCACGCCATGATGCAGAATCTGCGCGCCGACCGCATTGATGCGCGGGCGCGCCTGGTGCAGGGCAAACCGCGCGGGCTGTCGATGGTGGAAGGGCTGCAGCATCAACGTTACGACGGCCTGATGTGCATCGGTTATCACAGCGCCGCCGGCGAACGCGGCGTGCTGGCGCATACCATCAACGGTCGGGCCTTTTATCGCGTCAGCCTGAACGGCGAAGTGGTAGGCGAAAGCGATCTGTATGCGGCGATGGCGGCGGAGTTGAACGTGCCGTTGTGGCTGGTGAGCGGTGACGACGAGCTGCAACGTTGGATCGCTGAACGTTATCCGCAATCTGGCTATGTTTGCGTAAAACGCGCCCTCTCGCAAACCGCCGCCGAATCGCTCAGCCCACAGCGGGCGCGGGCGGAGATCCGCGAGCGGGCGATGCAACAGGTGCGCCAGGGCGCCAGACTGCCGGTGGAGCGCCGTTTTATGCCGCCTTACCGGCTGACGCTGATGGCGGCCAAACCGGTGCTGGCGGATCTGTTCAGCCTGGTGCCTGGCGTGCAGCGCCAGGACGCGCTGACCGTGGCCTTCGACAGCGACAACATGGCGGCGCAAATCAACCTGCTCAGCGTCTTCTCCTATCTGGCGACGACGCAGAGTTGACCCCGGTGCGGGTGCCTGCCCGCACCGCACGATTCTCCAATAGAAAAACCCTCTTCAACATTAAGTCTACTGGATAATAGGCTACGCTAATTATTGCTCTGTTGCGCTATATCACCTGACGGGCGCAACAAGCCATTCCCATAACAAGATTTGTTTCGCCGAAGGCAGTGACGCCTTCGGTTTTTTTGGAGTCATGAGCAATGAGCATATCCCAAGTTCCGCTTTCGCGGCGGCGGTTTATCGTCGGCGCCGGGGCGTTGGTGATCGGCGCCTATCTGCCATCCACCGGCGCGCTGGCGCGTTCGGCTGCCCCGATCGCCTCCGGCGCGGCGGCGTTAGACGCCAACGCCTTCGTTCAGATCGGCGCCGACGGCGTCGTCACCGTCATCAGTAAACACACCGAAGTGGGCCAGGGGGTCTATACCGGCATGGCGACGCTGGTCGCCGAAGAGCTCGATGCCGACTGGGCACAGGTGCGGGTCGTGGCCGCGCCGGTGGACACCAATGTCTACAAAAACCTGGCCTTCGGATTCCAGGGCACCGGCGGTTCCAGCTCGGTGGCCAATGCCTATGAGCAAATGCGGCGCATGGGCGCCATGGCGCGCGCGCTGTTGGTGCAGGCCGCCGCGCAGAGCTGGAAAACCTCGGCGCAGGAAATCACCGTGCAGGCGGGCAAGATCCACCATGCCGCCAGCGGGCGCGAAGCGGGCTTCGGCGAATTCGCCGCGCTGGCCGCCACGCTGCCGCCGCCCGATCCCGCCAGCCTGACGCTGAAGGATCCGGCCAATTTCACCCTGATCGGCAAAACGCGCGGTTTGCACCGCGTCGATTCGCTGGCGAAAACCAACGGCAGCGCGCAGTTCTCGCAGGATATCCACGAGCCGGGCATGTTGACCGTCACCATCAAAAAACCGCCGCGTTTCGGCGGCAAGGTGGCGACGTTTGACGCCGAACGCGCGCTGGCGGTACCGGGTGTGGTGGCGGTGAAACAGGTTGCCACCGGCGTGGCGGTTTACGCCAACAATACCTGGGCGGCGATCCAGGGGCGGGACCGGCTGCGGGTCACCTGGGACGACGCGCAGGCCGAACGGCGCAACACCGAGGAAATCTACGCCGAATTCCGTCAGGTGGCGCAGAAAACCGGCGTGGTGGCGAAGAGTCTTGGCAAGCCGGACGAGGTGTTCGACAAGGCCGACAAGGTGATCGAGGCCGAATACACCTTCCCGTACGTCGCGCACGCGCCGATGGAGCCGCTGGACGGCTATCTGTTCTGGGACGGCGAGAGCGTCAAGGCGCGCTACGGCTGCCAAATCCAAACGCTCGACCACAAGCAGCTGTGCGATCTGTTCGAGTTGCCGCCGGACAAGGTGCAGATTGAAACCATTCTGGCGGGCGGCAGCTTCGGCCGGCGCATCGATTTAGGCAACCCGACGCTGGGGCCGGATCTGGCGGCCGACATGGCGGCGGCGGCCAAGGGCATCGGCCCCGGCCACGGCGTGAAGGTGGTGTGGACGCGCGAGGACGACATCCGCAACGGCTGGTATCGCCCGATGATCCTGCACCGCCTGCGCGGCGCCATTCGGGGCGGCAAGGTGGTGGGCTGGACCGATACCGTGGTCGGTCACTCCTGGACGCGCCACAGCGCGATGGATGCGCTGGTGGTCAACGGCCTCGATCAGATGATGGTCGAAGGCGCCAGCGAGGTCTCATACACTTTCGAAGCCTTCCGCTGCGATGCGCATATCGTGCCCGGCAAGGTGCCGACCACCTCGCTGCGGTCGGTCGCCAGCACCCACACCGGCCACGCGGTGGAGAGCTTTATCGATCAGCTGTTGCAGGAAACCGGCCAGGATCCGGTCGAAGGGCGGCTGGCGCTGATGGGCGATGCGCCGCGCGCGGCGGGCGTGCTGCGGGCGGTAGCGAAAGCCGCTGACTGGCAGGGCGCTAAAGTGGTAGACGGACGCGCGCGCGGCGTGGGCGTCGCCAAGGCGTTCGACACCTATGTGGCGCAGGTGGCCGAGGTGTCGATCGGCGAAGGCGGCATCCCGAAAGTGCATAAAGTGTGGTGCGCGGTGGATTGCGGCGTGGCGGTGAACCCCGACGTGATCCGCGCGCAGATCGAGGGCGGCATCGGTTACGGCCTGAGCCTGGCGCTGTACGGCAATATCACGCTGAAAGACGGCGTGGTCGAACAGTCCAACTTCAATAACTTCCGCCCGTTGCGCATCGATGAGATGCCGGAGATCGAGGTGATCATTGTGCCCTCGACCGAGAAACCGACCGGCGTGGGCGAGCTGGGGGTGCCGACCATTGCCCCGGCAGTCGGCAACGCGCTGGCGCTGCTCGGGCGGCCGCGCACCTCGCTGAGCCTGCCGCTGCATAATCCCACTGCGAATCCGGCGTCTGACAAGGAGAGAACCTGATGATTCAATTAACCGTAAACGAGCAGCCGCTGACCTTCGAGGGCGATCCGCACATGCCGCTGCTGTGGTTCTTGCGTGACGAAGCCGGCCTGACCGGCACCAAATTCGGCTGCGGCATCGCCATGTGCGGCGCCTGTACCGTGCATCTGGACGGCGTGCCGGTGCGTTCATGCATGACGCCGGTCTCCGCCGCCGTCGGCAAAAAAATCACCACCATCGAAGCCGTGGGCGCCACGCCGGAAGGCAAGGCGGTGCAGGAAGCCTGGCTTGATCTGGACGTGGTGCAGTGCGGTTACTGCCAGTCCGGCCAGATCATGAGCGCCAGCGCGCTGCTGGCGCAAAGCAAGAACCCGAGCGATGCGGACATCGACGCGGCGATGGGCGGCAACGTTTGCCGTTGCGCCACCTATGTGCGCATTCGCGCCGCCATCCACCAGGCCGCCAAGGCGTTGGGTTAGGGAGAGATGCGATGAGCAATGCCTTGAAAGGGCTGTTATGGCTGATTATCGCCGTGGTGGTGTTGGCGGGAGGATACGCGCTGTATACGCTGCTGCGGCCCACCGGCGCTGAGCCTGCGGCGCCGATCGCCGGGGCGCCGGCCGGCATCACCGACAAACTGGCGCGCGGCGAGTACCTGGCGCGTGCCGCCGACTGCGTGGCGTGCCACACCGCGCCGGGCGGCGCGCCTTATGCAGGCGGCTTCGCCTTCAAGTTGCCGTTCGGCACCATTTACGGCACCAACATCACCGCCGACAAGGAAACCGGCATCGGCAACTGGAGCGACGATCAGTTCGTACGCGCGGTGCGTGAGGGAATCGGCCCACAGGGCAATCTGTATCCGGCGATGCCTTATACCTCGTACACCGAACTGAGCCGCGATGACGTGCTGGCGATCAAGGATTATCTGTTCAGTCTGCCGCCGGTGAAACAGGCCAACCCGCAAAACGAGCTGTCGTTCCCGTTCAACCAGCGTTGGGGCATGAAATTCTGGAACCTGGCGTTCTTCCAGGAGCAGCGTTTCGCGCCGGATCTCAACAAGGATGAACAGTGGAATCGCGGCGCCTATCTGGCGACGGCGCTCGGCCACTGCGGCGAGTGCCATACGCCGCGCAATCTGGGGTTCGGTCTTAACCAGAGCAAGCACCTGAGCGGTGAAGTGGTGCAGGGCTGGTTCGCCGCCAACATCACGCCGGACAAACAGACCGGCATCGGCGGCTGGAGCGACCAGCAGCTGTCGCAATATCTGGCCACCGGCCATGCGCCGGGGCGCAGCAGCGCCGCCGGCCCGATGGCGGAAGCGGTGGAAAACAGCCTGCAGTTCCTGACGCCGGAAGATAATCTGGCGCTGGTGAAATACCTGCGCGACATCGAACCGATTGCCGGCGATGGCGCCGCTGCGGTGAATCTGCAGCCGAAGGGCGCGGGGGCTTCCACCCCGATCCTGCCGGGCGGGCAAGACAGCTCGCTCGGGCGGCGGATGTTCGCCAACGACTGCAGCGGCTGCCACCAGTGGAACGGGCCGGGCCGCCAGAGCGAGTACGCGTCGCTGGTGGGCAGCACGGCGGTGAACGATCCGCAGGGGCGCAGCGTGGTGCAGGCTATCCTGAAGGGGACGAGCATCAGCGTCGGCGAGCGGCATGAGATGATGCCGTCGTTCGGCAGCGCCTATTCCGACGAGGAAGTGGCGGCGGTCGCCAACTTCGTGGTCGGCCATTTTGGCGACAAGCAGGGCAAGGTCACCGCCAAACAGGTGGCGGAGCAGCGCAAGCAGTAAAGAAAGCGGCGAGGGAGTCTCTCCCTCGCCGCAGCGTCAGCGGCTGCGCCGCGACATCACCCGTTTGTCTTTCGGTCTATCCTGCCAGTCCTCAACCTGATTATTGAAGTTGTCCGCCAGCAGGTAAGCCGGGGTTTTCGCCAGCCAGTCGGACAACGAAATATCCTGATAAATGCCGTTGTCCATCACGATCAGTACCTTCAAATCCTCATCGCCGATGTTCTCGATGTAATGGCCGAAGCCCTGCGGCACGTAACCGACGTCTGAAGGGGCGTACTCTTCCGTCTGCGCGTGGCCGTGCGAGCTGAACACCGTCATCCGGCCTTTGCCGGCAATATAGTATTGCCATTCGTTAGCGTTGGGGTGCCAGTGCAATTCCCGGATCGCGCCGGGTTTCACGATCTCGATGATGCCGGTCATGGTGGTGGAAATAGGAAATTCTTTCGATGACACCAAATGGACGCTGCCCGCATCATTTTCAAAGAACGGCTTTTGCTTCATTAATTCATAGCGGTGGGTCAGCGGGGAATTATTTAATCCGCCGTCGTTTTTCGGCAATGGTAATGTGGGCGGGACGGCGCCGCCGACAATATAAGCTTCACCCTGTTTGGCCTTGGAAAATACCGCCGCCGGCATGTCGACGCTTTTTTCCAATACCTCTTTCGGCATATGCGCCACCCAGTCGGTGATGCTGAAGGTGCCGAATTCGGAGAAATGCCCGTTATCGAATGCCAGAATAAAATGCGCGCCGTCCGCCAGCGCCTGAATGGAATGGCCATAGCCTTTCGGGAAATACCAGACGTCGCCAGGGCCGAAATCCGCCACCTCACATTTTCCCTCGGGATCGAGGATGGTGATGCGCGCATGGCCTTCCAGCATGAATGCCCATTCGGCGGCGATGGCGTGCCAATGCAGTTCGCGCACGCCGCCCGGCTCCAGCGTCATGTCGACGCCCGCCACGCCTTCGGAGATCGGGAATTGCTCGACGGTGGCTTCGCGTGCCCAGCCGCTGGGCAGGCTGCGTTTTTTGCTGTCGGTGAATTTGTATTTATAGAGATGCTGCGCATCGGCAGGCGGCTGATAGCTGCTGGGAGGCACGATATTACGATGGTCGTCGGCAGCGGCATTTTTGGCGATGCCGCCGATCATGCCGGCGGCGGCCGCGCTGACGGCGGAGACTTTCAATATATCACGACGCGATAGCATAGCATTTTCTCCAATATAAACCGTGCGCCTGCAGCAGCAGGCGACGGGGAAGGCGCGATCGCCATTGAAATGATTTTTTGTCATCGGCGGGAATAGGCTGTGACCCTTAAATCCTAGCGGCTGGAATGTATTGCGTAGGCGCTTATTTGTTTGCGTTTGTTACTAAGTGAGTGCAGGTTTAATTAATTGCCCGGAAGTTGAATAGTCATGAATCTGAATTAATCTTTCCCTGTAATTAAATAAACAAAGTGACAATAAAGCGCATTATTTTGGGTTATTTCCTTCCGATTGCGCTATGGGTGTGCGCAAAAAGCGTGCAGCGGCGACATTGCAGTGCATTTACGCTAAATCGTGACGCCTTTCACAACGCTGACGTATGGCTATTGCCGAGTATTCGCGAGTATGGTGATACTTTTAGCGCGGTCGAGAAGACCGCACACCATTTTTATTGCGGCGTGTTACTGCTAAAGCAGGCAAGACCAAAATAGGAATGCACTTCTCCTTGTGACGAGGCGCATTTCCATTTTGGTCTTTTTTTTGCATTTTACCGGGGAAAACAATGGACTATCAGAAACTTGGCTTAGAAATATTGGCGCGGGTCGGCGGTAAAGGCAACGTCAGCAAGCTGACGCACTGCGCGACCCGTTTGCGTATGGAATTCAACGACGACGCTAAAGTGGATTCGAAGGCGATCGAAGCCCTGCCGGGCGTTATCAGCGTGGTGGTGCGCGGCGGCCAGTTTCAGATCGTGGTCGGCAATAACGTGCAGCAAACGTTCCGCGTGCTGCAAAAGGAGATTGGCCAGCCGCAAACCGGCGCTCAAAAGCAGCAGCCGAAAGGTGGCGTGGTGTCACGGATTATCAGCGTGATTTCCACGACCTTTACCCCGGTGATCCCGGCCATTACCGGCGCGGGGATGATCAAGGCGCTGCTGGCGATCCTCAAGCTGGCCGGGGCGATAGATCCCGCCGGCACGACCTATCGATTGCTGGATACCGTCGCCGATGCGGCGTTTTTCTTCCTGCCGGTACTGTTGGCTTACGGTGCCGCGATAAAATTCGAGTGCAATCCCATCCTGGCGATGACCCTCGCCGGCGCGTTGCTGCACCCTAATCTGGCTCAGATGCTGGCGGCAGGCACCGCGATTGATTTTCTCGGCATGCCGGTGCGGCTGGCGGATTATGCCGGCTCGGTGTTGCCGATCATTTTTACCGTGTGGCTGATGTCCTATATCGAGCGGTTTGCCGAGAAGGTTTCGCCGACGATGATCAAGTTCTTCACCAAACCGATGATTGTGCTGCTGGTCACCGCGCCGCTGGCATTGGTGGTGGTCGGGCCGTTCGGCATTTTCCTCAATGACATGGTGGCCGCCGGTGCGGCGATCGTCGATGGTAGGGCTAGCTGGCTGATTCCTATGTTGATGGGCGGGCTGCAGCCATTTTTGGTGATCACCGGCACCGCCTGGGCGATGACACCGATCGCCACCGGCCAATTGACCAAGAATGGTTTTGAGATGATTAACGGGCCGGGCATGTTGGCGTCCAATATTGCGCAAGGTGCGGCGACGCTATGTGTGGCATTCCGCACCAAGAACACGAATTTGCGCCAGTTGGCGTCCTCCGCCGGTTTTACCGCGTTGTTGGGGATCACTGAACCCTCGCTGTACGGGGTGACGCTGAAACTGCGCAAGCCGTTGATCGCAGCGATGATCGGCGGTGGCTGCGCCGGCATTTACGCCGGGTTGAGCGGGTTGGTGCGCTATGCCTTCGTTTCTCCTGGCCTGGCTGCTTTGCCGGCGTTTATCGGTGAGAACCCGATGAATATCGTGCATGCGCTGATCACTTGCGCCATTGCCATCGTCGTGACCTTTGCCCTGACCTGGATCCTTGGCTTCGACGATCCGGTCGAGGAGGCGACCGAAGTGACTCAGGTGGCGGCCGACGAGGTATCGCCGGTTTTCAGCCCGCTGACTGGCAAAGCCGTGACGTTGGATCAGGTCAACGATGACGTCTTCTCACAGGGCTTGTTGGGCCAGGGCATGGCGATCATACCGTCGGAAGGGGTGCTGCGTGCGCCGCTGGACGGCGAGATCGTGACTTTCCTGCCGTCAAAACATGCGGTCGGCATCAAGGGGGACAACGGTGCGGAGCTGTTGCTGCATATCGGCATCGACACGGTAAACCTGGGTGGCCAACACTTTGACTCCGGACTGCAGATTGGCGATCGCGTGAAGGTCGGCGACGAGCTGGTGCGTTTTGACATCGGCGCGATCGCCGCATTGGGCTTCGATCTGACGACGCCGGTATTGATCGTCAACAGCGAAGCGTTTCAGGTTCAGGTGTTACCTAAGCCGCATGGCGTTCATGCCGGTGAGACGATTATGGCGCTGAAGGCCAATAAGGAGCCGGCATGATTTATCAACGCTTGCACGATTTTCCCGCCGAGTTTCTCTGGGGCGCGTCGACTTCCGCCTATCAGGTGGAGGGCGCATGGAATGAAGACGGCAAAAGCCCGTCGATCGTCGATATGCTTGAACATCCCGCAGGCACGGCGGATTTTACGGTGGCCAGCGATCACTATCATCGCTTTCGCGAGGATGTGAAGCTGTTCGCAGAACTGGGGTTAAAGGCCTACCGGTTTTCGGTTGCGTGGACGCGCGTGTTGCCCGATGGCGTCGGCGAAGTCAATGCGCCGGGGCTGGCGTTTTACCGGCAGTTGATCGACGAATTGCTGGCGCACGGCATCGAGCCGGTGGTGACGCTGTATCATTTCGATCTGCCTTATGTGCTGGAGCAGCAGGGCGGCTGGTCCAATCGCGCCACCATCGAGGCTTTTGTCACTTACGCCGGCGTGCTGTTCGACGCCTTCGGCGATCGGGTGAAGTATTGGCTCACCATCAATGAACAGAACACCATGATCCTGCACCCCGGCGCTATCGGCACGCCCAAAGGCGGTGCGTTGCCTGACAAACGGACGCTGTATCAGCAGAGTCATCATATGTTGGTCGCTCAGGCCAAAGTCATGGCATTATGCCATCAGCGCTGTCCCGGCGGGAAAATTGGCCCGGCGATCAATACCACCTCGATGTATCAGGAGACCTGCAATCCGCTGGATGCCATTGCCGCTCATAACTGGGAGACGTTACGCTGTTGGAGTTTTCTCGATGTGGCGGTGCATGGCCGCTACAACGCCCTGGCCTGGCGTTATCTCGAGGATCGGGGGTGGGCGCCGGACAGGAAGCCGGAGGACGCGGCGCTGCTGTTGGCGGCACGACCGGATTATGTGGCGATCAATTACTATTCCACCGCCACGATCGCCGCCAGCCGCGGCGACGGTGCAGACGTGAGCGCACGCGCCGGCGATCAGCAAATCATGCTCGGCGAACCGGGCGTGTATCGTGCGGCGGAAAACCCGTTTGTCGGCAAGACGCGCTACGGATGGGTGATCGATCCGGTTGGCCTGCGCTTAACGCTGCGCAAGACCTTCGAACGCTATCACCTGCCGATACTGATCACAGAGAACGGCATTGGCGCGCCGGATGAATTGCGGGCGGATGAGACCATCGACGATGACTATCGCATTGAATTCATGCGGCAGCATGTCGAACAGATGCGGCTGGCGATCAACGATGGCGTCGAGCTGCTCGGTTATTGCCCGTGGGCGGCGATTGACGTCGTCAGCACGCATCAGGGCTACGCCAAGCGCTATGGATTTATCTACGTGAACCGCGGAGAACGGGATCTTAAGGATCTGCGGCGCATCAAAAAACGCAGTTTTGACTGGTATCGGCAGCTTATCGCCGCCAATGGCCGGTTAGGCAAATAAGCAAGGTGACGGCCGAGACGATGAAAGTCATTAAGGTGCTCAACAACAGTCTGGTGTTAACCGCGGACGACGATAACCGTGAGGTTATCGTCATGGGCAAGGGAATTGGTTTTAACAGCAAAACCGGAGACGAGATCAACCCGGCCGCCATTGAGAAAGTGTATGTGGTGCAGGAGGGGCAAAAGGGGCGCGATTACCTGCGGCTGATTGAAACTGCCCCGACGGAACACATCGAAATTGTGCAGATGATCCTCAGTGAGGCCAACCGCCAACTGAACGGCAACATTAATGAACAGATTTTCTTTACGCTGGTGGATCACGTCAGTTTTGCTATCGAACGTCATCACAAGGGTATCGCCATCCAAAACCGCCTGCTGTTCGAGGTGAAGCGTTTCTACCCGCGAGAGTTTGCGGTGGGGCTGCAAGCCTTGGCCTACATTAACCAGCGGCTGAGTATCCAACTGCCTGAAGAGGAAGCGGGCAATATCGCCTTTCACCTGGTCAACGGCCAGACCGAAGTGCAAAACATGGAGCACACGTTGCTGGCGGTGAAGATGCTGAAAGATATTTTCAATATCATCAAGTATCACTTTCGCCTCAATATCGACACCGATTCGCTGAACTACGCGCGCTTTTTAGTGCATATGCAGTTCTTTATCCAGCGCATGCTCGACGGCAAACAGATGACCTCGAAGGCCGACTTTCTGTTTGCCCAGATGATGGCCGAGTACCCGCATGCCTATCGCGGCGCGCTCTTGATCCGCGATTACGTGAAGAATCTGCTGCAAATGGAGATGTCGAACGATGAGCTGCTGTATTTGATGATCCACCTGACGCGCATCACCGATCAGCCCGAGGCCTGAACCGCCTCGGCGACCAGTTCGCGAAAGCGCTCGACGATCGGCGAGGCCGGGCTGCGGCGCAGCGCCAGGTAAAGCGGGGCGCTGAGCTGCGCTTCTTCGGCGAGGGTGCGGTAGACAATGCCGTCGCCGCCCAGCCGCCGCATCGAGCCGGGCACGATTGACAACCCCAGCCCGGCGCCGACCAGGCTGAGGGTGGCCGGCAGGCGTGGCGCTTCCTGCACGATGCGCGGGCTGAAGCCGGCGCGGTGGCAGGCGGCCAGGATGGCGTCGTACAGCCCCTGGCCGGCCGGGCGGCGATAGAGAATAAACGCCTCGTGGGCCAGTTCGGCCAGCGGCAGCGGCTGCTGCGTTTCTTGCGCCAGCCGGTGGCCCAGCGGCAGGGCGACGATCATCGGCTCGCTGAGCACCGGCTCGACGCTCAGGCCGGGAATGCCGTTGGCCGGCGAACGCACGAAGGCGGCGTCGAGGCGCTGTTCCAGCAACGCCTCCATCAGTTCGCCGCTGCCGGCTTCTTCCAACTGGGTGGTGATACCCGGCAGGATGTCGCGGTAGCGGCGCAGCAGGTTGGGCACGAACGGATGCAGCGCGGCGGAGCTGGTAAAACCGATGGCGATGTGGCCCTGCTCGCCACGGGCGGCGCGCTGTACCGCTTCGCGCAGGCGTTCGGCGCGCGCCAGCAGGGCACGGGCCTCTTCAAACAGCACGCCCCCTGCTTCGGTGACGCGCACGCCGCGCGGCAGGCGCTGCAACAAGGTTACACCCAGTTCGTCTTCCAGCCCCTGCAGCAGGCGGGTCAGCGGCGGCTGTTGGATAAACAGCCGCTCGGCGGCGCGGGTGATGTTGCCTTCTTCCACCACGGTGACGAATGCCCGCAGGCGACGCAGTTCGATCATAGCCATACCTCAAAGGTATTGTTAGTTTCTCCGGAATGCATTAGACATCATGGCACGGCGGCGCGCATGATACCAGATATCAAAACAAGCGATGTGGAACGGCAATGTCATGTCAGATATCAATACGTTAAAACCGCACCCGGCGGCAGCGCCGGGTAATGCGGAGCTGTTTTTGGGCTTTCTGTGGCTGGGGCTGATCGGCTTCGGCGGCGTGCTGCCGATGGCGCGCAGTATGCTGGTGGAGCGCCGGCGCTGGCTGAGCAGCGAACAGTTCACCGAGCTGCTCGGGCTGTGCCAGTTCCTGCCCGGCGGCAATGTGATCAATCTGTCGGTGGCGGTGGGGATGGAGTTTCGCGGGCTGCGCGGCGCGCTGTGCGCCTTGCTGGGCCTCATCAGCGCGCCGACGGCGATCGTGGTGGGGCTGGGTATGGTCTACGCCCGTTTCCAAAACGATCCGCATGTGCAGCATGTGTTCGCCGGGCTGGCCGCCGCCGCCGCCGGGCTGCTGCTGTCGACCGGGATCAAGATGCTGCTGCCGCTGCGCGGTAAATGGCCGGCGCTGGCGATCGTCGCGCTGGCGCTGATCGCTATCGCCTGGCTGCGCCTGCCGCTGCTGCCGACCATGCTGGTGCTGGCGCCGCTGAGCATTCTGCTGATGTGGCGGTGCCCGTCATGAGCGGGGTGTTGATGGCGTTAGCGCTGATCTTCACCGAACTCTCTCTGCTGGCGTTCGGCGGCGGCATGACCATTCTGCCGGAAATGCAGCGGCAGGTGGTTGAGGTGCATCAGTGGATGAGCGCCCAGGAGTTCAGCGCGTTGTTCGCCATGGCGCAGGCCGCGCCGGGGCCGAACATGATGATCGTGCCGCTGGTCGGCTGGCACGTCGCCGGCTGGGCGGGGCTGTTAGTGTCTTCGATCGCCAAGTTCGGGCCGTCTTCCATCGTTACGCTATTGGTGATGGGCGCCTGGCGGCGCTTTAAGGATCGCCCGTGGCGCCGCATCGTGCAGGCCGGACTGGTGCCGCTGACCGTGGGGTTGGTGGCGGCCAGCGGTATCTTGATCGCCGAGGCTTCCGCGCCCAGCTGGCGGCTGGCGGCGATCGTGGCGCTGGCGACGGGGTTGAGCATGAGCAAGCGCCTCCATCCGCTGTGGGTGCTGGCGGGCGGCGCGCTGCTCGGGTTACTGTTCGCCTGAAGGGTTAGCGCGGGATCAGCACAAAGCGCGAAGGGCCGTTGCGGTCGATCAGCTCATAGCGCTTCGGCGCGGTCAGGGCCAGAAACGCCACCATGCTCCCTTCGGCGTCGGTCAGCGTCATGCCGTCCGGCGTCGGCCGCCAGGCGACCGGCAGCGCGTGCAGCGCCAGCGGCTGCAGGCATTGGGCGGAGGCGCTGAAACGGAAAGCGTTGGTGTTGGCCACCGCTTCGTCGCTCAGCTGCACCTCGCAGACGGTTTTACCGTCGCCGATGGCGGCGAGCTGCCAGTCGCCCTTCAGCGCGGCGGGTTCCAGCAACGGCAGTGAACTGCCCAGGGCACTGCTGCACAATATGCTCATAACGACTCCTGTCAGGCTGGCGCGGCGCAAGGCGCGCATAAGGAAATGGGTTGGCATCGGGTCACTCCTTTCGGCTGTCCGTTCACACTTTAGCACGTACCTATCTTGATGATGAGGGAAGGATTAGGTTTTTTAATCCTCGATTATTCTGATCTGATCGGCGATAAAATACGCAAAAAGACGAATAATTAACCCGTTAATGCGCTCATTTTTCTCATTAATATAGTGAGAATACAAATTGTTATGCGTATCTCCATCTCTATGCCCGGCGCGGTGAGGCCAGGCCGGGTGGGCTCGCGCCAGCGGGGTGAGTCACTATACTGGTCATTCCTAAGCCTTGGCTTAGATTAGAACGACTGATGAATAGTCTTACAAAGCGAGTGGGTTCCTATTGTGTAAAAGGAGAATACAATGCGCAGTCGCCACAACGACATTTTGCAAGATGACGATGAGTTCACCAGCCTGGCCGCCACATCCCCCAACGATCATAACTATCAGTTTTACTATCACCAGCCCGGCAGCCCCTATGACGGATTGGGCTACGGCGCGCTGTTCACGCTGGACAACGCTAATCTGTACAGCAACCAGCGCGGCGGGGCGGCGATTAATAATTTGGGTAAAATCCGCGATAACTTCAGCTTCGATCGCGCCGCCGATCAGTTGACGCGGCCGGGCCTGACGCACAACGGCGACCAGGTGTATCACCAGCCGGTCGCGCTGACCTATTCCTTCCTGACGCAGAGCGCGCTGAACCGCATCGGCCAGACCGGTGACGGCGACAAGGGGCTGCAGCCATTGACCCAGGCGGCGCAGGCTCAGGCGCTGAAATCGATGCAGGCGTGGGCCGACGTGGCGAACGTGACCTTTACCGAGGCGGCGTCCACCGATATCAACCACCGCGCGGACATCACCTTCGCTTACTTCACCCAGCGCGCCGACGGCAGCACCGCCGCCGGCAGCGGCCCGAATGCCATCAACGCGTACGCCTATTACCCGCCGAGTTCCAAATCGGGCAGCGATAACGCCTTTGCGGGCACGGTGTGGTTCAACAAGAACTTTGCCACCCATCAGGCGCCGGTTAGCGGCGACTTCAGCAGCCAGACCTTCACCCACGAGCTGGGGCATGCCCTGGGGCTGGCGCACCCGGGATCTTATGACGCGTCGCTGGGCAACCCGAGCTACCAGAACGATGCCGCCTATTATCAGGATTCGTTGCAATACTCGATCATGAGCTATTTCAACGCCGGTTACACCGGCGCCGACACCAAAGGGGTGTACGGCTATGGCCCGATGGTGGATGACATCGCCGCGATCCAAAAATTGTACGGCGCCAACATGAGCACCCGCACCGGCGACACGGTGTACGGCTTCAACTCCAACACCGGGCGCGATTTCCTGACCGCCACGGCGGACAACGGCAAACCGGTCAACTTCGCGGTGTGGGACGCCGGCGGCAACGACACGCTGGACTTCTCCGGCTACAGCCAGCAGCAGATGATCAACCTGAACGACGGCGCGTTCTCCAGCGTCGGCGGTGGCACGCAGAACGTCGCCATCGCGCGCGGGGCGATCATCGAGAACGCCATCGGCGGCAGCGGGCGCGATGTGATCATCGGCAACGATCAGGACAACCTGCTGGCGGGCAACGCCGGCTCCGATATCCTGTACGGCGGCCTGGGGGCGGATCATCTGTGGGGCGGCAAAGACGCCAATAACTTCACCGACTATTTCGTCTATCTCAACGCCAGAGAGTCCACGGTGGCGGCGTTCGACGTGATTGAAGACTTCGAGCACGGCATCGACAAGATCGATCTCTCCGGCCTGCGCTTCAACAACAGCCTGAGCGAGCTGCGCTTTATCGACAGCGGCAGCGCCTTCAGCGGCCAGAAAGGCGAGATCCAGCTCAACTTCGACGCCTTCAACGGCACCACCGATCTGTTGATGAACACCCAGAGCAACAGCTACGCCGCCGACTTCAAGATCCATGTGGTCGGGCAGGTCGAGCAGAGCGATATCTTGTTTGCCTGATAAACTGAGCAAATCGTCTCATTATACAAGGGCCTGACGGCCCTTTTTTGGGAGCGTGATCATGAGCGGTTTTTTTTCACAATCAAGATTCGATGTTCGTCTTGAATGGGGAATTCAGGCGGTTGAATTGATGGCGCAGGATGTGGATTGCGTCGTTATCGTCGATGTGATGTCTTTCGCAACCTGTGTGAGCGTTGCATTATCTCGAGGTGCGGTGGTTTACCCTTATCCATGGAAAGATGACAGGGTACAGCAGTATGCCGAAACATTCGGGGCGGTAGTTGCCAATGCCAACCGACGCTTCGCCGGAGAAGGCTACTCTCTTTCACCTGCTTCACTGGCCGCGTTGAATCCGGGCACAAAATTAGTGCTGCCATCACCTAATGGCTCTGCACTGGCGTTTAAGGCTCGTGAGTCAGGAGCCGTGGTGTACGCCGGCTGTTTGAGAAATCTGACGGCGACGGCGGATGCTTGCAACGGGTACAAAAAAATATTGATCGTTGCTGGGGGCGAGAAGTGGCCGGACGGCAGTTTGCGTCCGGCGCTAGAGGACTGGGTGGTTGCAGGCGGCATAGCCTCTCTGTTCTCGGGGAAAACACTGTCCCCAGAAGCCTTGGCGGCCGTAGCTTGCTATCGAACGCTACCGATTAACATATTGTTCGAGTGCAGTTCTGCCCGGGAGCTGATAGAACGCGGCTTTGCCAAAGACGTTGAGCTTTGTCTGACACTTGACGCCGAGAAGGATGCCAGCCGGTTGCAAGACAACTACTTCATTTACACTGACCCGGCCGCCGCCGCGCTTTCCGCTACGAAAGAACCGGTCGTCACCTCGCCGGCGCGGCGGTAGTGGGCCACGATCACGCCGCCGGGCGAGATCACCGAGTGGGTCAGCGTGAAGGCCGCCGGCGCCGCGTTGTCATCGAACAGCCGCTTGCCGCCGCCGAGCAGCACCGGGTAGGTGAGCAAGCGCAGTTCATCCACCAGATCGTTGGCCAGCAGCTGTTGCATCAGCGTGCTGCTGCCCTGCACCAGCAGCACCGGCCCCTGGGTGCGCTTCAGCTCGCGCAGCCGGGCGAGGATGTCTTGCCCCAGCCACTGGCTGTTCTCCCACGTCAGCGTCTCGCCGTGGTGGGTGGCGACGTACTTGGTGGCCTGATTGAACACGCGGGCGATGTCGGCGGAAAACGGGTCGGCCTCGTCGGTGATATGCGGCCAGTAGCCGGCGAAGATATCGTAGGTGCGCCGCCCGAGCAGCAGATCGAAAGGCGCAGAGAAAAGATCGCTCATCGTTTCCGCGACGGCGTCATCCCAGTAGGGGGCGGTCCAACCGCCGAAGCGAAAGCCGCCGCTGCGGTCTTCGTCCTGCCCGCCGGGCGCCTGCATCACGCCGTCGAGGCTGACGAACGCGCTGGCAATAATCTGTCGCATGGCTGTCTCCTGCAATTGAGTGCCAGCTGAAAGTTTAGCCGCCGTGCGGCGGCCGCGCCAACCGGCCGCTCAGGGTTGCAGCGCCTTGAGCAACGCCTGATGGAAGCGCGCCGGCTCCTCCATTTGCGGCGCATGGCCCAGCCCGGCGAACTCGATCAGCGTGGCGTGCGGGATGAGTTTCGCCGCCTGTTTGCCCAGCACCGCGTAATGCCCGATTTTGGCCTTGACTGCCGGCGGGGCGATATCGCTGCCGATGGCGGTGGTGTCGGCGGTGCCGATCATCAGCGTGGTGGGGGTTTGCAGATCCTTGAACTCGTAATACACCGGCTGGGTGAAGATCATGTCGTAGATCAGCGCCGAATTCCACGCCACCAGGCGGTGGCCCGGCCCGTTGTTCAGCCCGGCCAGCATATCCACCCAGCGATCGTACTCCGGCTTCCAGCGGCCGCCGTAGTAGGTGCGCTGCTCATAGTTGCGGATGCCCTCGGCGGAGGTGTTCAGCTCGCGTGCGAACCATTGATCGACGCTGCGCCACGGCACGCCTTTCGCCTTCCAGTCCTCGAGGCCGATCGGGTTGACCATCACCAGCCGTTCCACCGCCTGCGGATACATCAGGCTGTAGCGCGTGGCCAGCATGCCGCCGGTGGAGTGGCCGATGACGATGGCCCGGCTGATTTTCAGGTTCTGCAGCAGGCCGTGGGTGTTTTGCGCCAGCTGCTGGAAGCTGTACTGGTAATGCGCCGGCTTGGTGGAGGCGCAAAAGCCGATTTGATCCGGCGCGATGACGCGATAACCGGCCTTGCTCAGTGCCTTGATGGTGTCCTGCCAGGTGGCGGCGCAGAAGTTTTTACCGTGCAGCAACAGCGCGGTGCGGCCGTTGGCGGTGCCTTCCGGCGGCACGTCCATATAGCCCATCTTTAACGTCTGCCCCTGTGAGGTGAAGCTGAATTGCTGCAACGGGTAGGGGTAGTGAAAGCCCTGCAGTTCCGGGCCGAACTTCGGCGTTTCGGCGGCGGCGGGGAACGCGGCCAGCGTGGCGCACAGCAGTGCGCTGCGGGTGAATCTCAGCATCCTGATCTCCTGAAAAGGGCGATAGCCGAGTATAGCCACAATCAGGGCGTCGGCGCGCCAGTGGTTTCAGATAATTCTGTAATATGACGGTTTGATTCCCGGCCAGATTCCGGCCACGCTCTTTTTCACAGTGAACGCGGTCACGCCGCGCAACATTGGCGGCGCCTGATGGTTTTATTTCAAGGCTAAGTTATGCGATGCTTAAGCATTATTTATGCAAAAGGATCCTCGCATGTCCGCTTTATCCCGCTGCGCTTTCAGCGAAGGCAGCGTCGCTTTGCCGGAAGGCTATGCCGATCGCACGGTCAACGTCCTGTTGGCCGGCGATGATGTTTCCCCCTCAGTCAATATTTCCCGCGATGCGCTGCAGCCGGCGGAGAACCTGGAAGGCTACGTCACCCGCCAGCTCGATGCGCTGGCGCAGGGGCTGAAAGGCTGGGCGTTCAAAAGCCGCGAACCGGCGACGCTGGGTGACGGGTTGGCCGCCGGTGAATGGGTGCGCGCCAGCTACCTGCGCGACGGCAAGCGCATCTGGCAAAACCAGGCGGTGTTCGCGCTGGCGGAGGGGCGGGTGCTGGTGTTCACCCTGGCGATGGCGCGCAAGCTGACGCCGCAAGACGACGCGCTGCTGTTGCAGGTGCTGAGCAGCTACCGGGCGGCCTAACGATGAACTCTTCACGTAAAAGGATCTTACGATGACCGAAGCGGCTCGCGTCGGCGATATTATCGGGCATTCCCATGCCCTGGCCGGCATGATTGCCGGCACCCTTGTCGGCGGCCTGATCGCCGCCGCAGGCGCGGTGGCGGCGGGGGCGCTGTTCGTCGCCGGCCTGGCGGCTTCCTGTATCGGCGTCGGCGTACTGCTCATCGGCGCCAGCCTGGCGGTGGGATATCTCACCGGGGAGGCGGCCACCGCGGCGCGCGACGGCATTGCCGACGCCGGTGCCGGTAGCCTGACCCCCAAAGGCAATATCGTCACCGGCTCCCCCAACGTTTTCATCAACGGCAAACCCGCCGCGCTCGCCACCAATAGCCAGGTGGCCTGCAGCGACGACGGCCCGAGCATGCAGATGGCGCAGGGCTCAGACAAGGTCAGCATCAACGGCCAGCCCGCCTCGCGCGTGGGGGACAAAACCAACTGCGACGCGCAGGTGATGGAAGGCTCACCCAACGTGTTTATCGGCGGCGGCACCGTCACCACCTTGCCGATCAAGCCCGAAGTGCCGGATTGGCTGTACAAGGTCTCTGACCTGACGCTGCTGTTCGCCGGCCTGGTGGGCGGCGTGGGCGGCGCCGCCGGCAAGTTGGGGGCGCTCGGCAAACTGCTGGGCAAGCTGCCCGGCATCAACAAACTGGCGCGCATCGCCTGCCGTGCCGGCACCCTGATGACCGCGACCGCCGCGGTTGGCATTATCGCCCGGCCGGTGGATATCGTCAGCGGCCAGAAATTCCTCGACGGCGAAGACGATCTCGATTTCGTGCTGCCATCGCGCCTGCCGGTCGCCTGGCAGCGCTATTGGCGCAGCGGCAACCCCGGCGACAGCGTACTGGGCCGCGGCTGGAATCTGTTCTGGGAGAGCAGCCTGCAGCCGTATCAGGACGGCCTGGTGTGGCGCGCGCCTTCCGGCGACTTCGTCGCTTTCCCTATGGTGCCGCGCGGCCACAAAACTTACTGCGAAGCCGAAAAATGCTGGCTGATGCACAACGATGACGGCAGCTGGCAGCTGTTTGACGTCGGCGAACAGATTTTCTACTACCCGCCGCTGGCGGGCGAGCAGCCGAGCCGGCTCAGCATGATCACCGACGCCATCGGCAACGCCACCTCGCTGTTTTACGACGACGAGGGGCTGCTGAGCGAACTGGTGGACAGCGCCGGGCAGCGCCTAATGTGCCGCTATGCGCAGGGCCGCCTGCGCGAAGTGGCGCTGCAAACCGCCGAAGGCGAACGGACGCTGGCGCGCTACGGTTACGATGAGCAGGGCCAACTGACGACGGTGAGCAACCGCGCCGGTGAGGTGACGCGCCGCTTTGGCTGGCGCGACGGCCTGATGATCAGCCACCAGGACGCCGCCGGGCTGCTGAACGAATACCAATGGCAAGAGATCGACGGCGTGCCGCGCGTGACGGCCTACCGCAACAGCGCCGGAGAATCCCTTGAGTTCGGTTACGACTTCGCCGGCGGGCGCCGCAGCGCGGTGCGCGGCGACGGCAAGCGCGCGGAGTGGCGGCTGGATGACGACGACAACGTGGCGCAGTACACCGATTTCGACCAGCGCCGCTACGGTTTTATCTACCAACGCGGCGAGCTGTGCAGCGTGCTGCTGCCCGGCGGCGCGCAGCGCCAGAGCGAATGGGATCCTTATGGCCGCCTGCTGTCGGAGACCGATCCGCTCGGCCGCGTGACGCGCTATCAATATTCGCGCAACAGCGGCCGGCTGTTCGCCGTCGCGTACCCGGATGGCAGCAGCGAGGCGCAGCACTGGGACACGCTGGGGCGCCCGACGCGTTATGTCGATGCGCTGGGCAATGCCACGCTGTACCGCTATCCGGATGACGAAGAGAGCCTGCCGGCCAGTGTGATCGACGCGCTGGGCGGGGAAGTGAAGCTGGAGTGGGACGCCCGCGGCCAGCTGACGCGCTACACCGACTGTTCCGGCAGCGTCACGGCTTATACCTACGATGCGCTGGGGCAACTGACGGCGCAGACCGATGCCGAAGGCCACCAGACGCGCTACCTATGGGATAACGGCGGGCGCCTGCACACCCTGATCCACCCGGACGGCGGCGAAGAGCGTTTTAACTGGAATGCGCACGGCCAGCTGGCCGAACATCAGGACGCGCTGGGCAGCCTGACCCGCTGGCAGTACAACGCCCTGGGGCTGCCGGTCAGCATTACCGACCGCATCAACCGCACCCGGCGCTATCACTACAGCCAGCAGGGCTGGCTGACGCGGCTGGAGAACGGCAACGGCGGCGAATACCGCTTCAGCTACGACGCGGTCGGCCGAGTGCTGGCCGAAGAGCGCCCGGACGACACCCGCCACTATTATCGCTACGGCGCGGCCGGGCTGCTGGAGGAGCACCGCGAGGTCGGCCTGCCGGGCAGCGCGGGTGAGCTGACGCAGCGCGAACAGCGCTTCCGCTTCGACGAGGCCGGGCAGCTGGTCTGGCGCGGCAACGCCAGCGCGGAATGGCATTACCGTTTCGACGCCATGGGGCGGCTGCGTGAGCTGAACCGCCTGCCGACGGCGAGCGGCGCGGCGCTGGGCATCGAGCCGGACAGCGTGCAGATGCGCTATGACGCCGCCGGGCGGCTGCTCGGCGAGCAGGGCGTGAACGGCGAGCTGCAATACCAGTGGGATGCGCTGGCCAACCTGCAGGCGCTGACGCTGCCGCAGGGCGATCGCCTGCAGTGGCTGTATTACGGCTCCGGCCACGCCAGCGCCATTAAATTCAACCAGCAGGTGGTGAGCGAATTCACCCGCGATCGCCTGCACCGGGAAACCGGCCGCAGCCAGGGCGCGCTGCAGCAGCAGCGGCGTTACGACGCCATGGGCCGCCGCAGCTGGCAGAGCAGCGCCTTCGGCCACGACAAACTGACCCGGCCGGAAGACGGCGTGCTGTGGCGCGCTTATCGCTACACCGGCCGCGGCGAGCTGGCCGGGGTGAGCGACGCGCTGCGCGGCGAAGTGCACTACGGTTACGACGCCGAAGGCCGCCTGCTGCAACACCGCGAACCCAATCAGGGCAAACCGGGCGCGCGGCTGGTGTACGATCTGGCGGATAACCTGCTGGGCGAGCGCAGCCCGCAGAGCGATATCGACGCGCACCTGCCGCTGGCGCCGATCGCCGACAATCGCCTGACGCACTGGCAAAAACTGTTTTACCGTTACGATGCCTGGGGCAACCTGATCAGCCGGCGCAACGGCCTGTATGAACAGCACTACCGCTACGATGCCGACAATCGGCTAGTGCAGGCGCACGGCCGCGGCCCGCAGGGCGAGTTCGAGGCGCAGTACCATTACGACGCGCTGGGCCGCCGCAGCCGCAAGGCGGTGCGCTACAAGGGCAAAACCGCACAGACGACCCGTTTCCTGTGGCAGGGCTACCGGTTGCTGCAGGAGCAGCGCGACGACGGCAGCCGTCGCAGCTGGAGCTACGATCCGGCCAGCCCGTGGAGCCCACTGGCGGCGCTGGAGCAGGCGGGCGACAGCCGCTCGGCGGATATCTACTGGTATCACACCGATCTGAACAGCGCGCCGCT